>JAGRKA010000021.1 GCA_020442475.1 Alphaproteobacteria bacterium
TGTGTCAGGGGATCGAGAATTACTCCCGCTATCTCACAGGCCGTGCACCGGGCGAGCCGCCGCCGACACTGATCGAATATCTGCCAGACGATGCGCTGATGTTTTTAGATGAAAGCCACGTCATGCTGCCGCAGCTTCGCGCCATGTATAACGGAGACTTTAAACGCAAATCCACGCTGGTTGAGTATGGGTTCCGCTTGCCTGCCGCCGTCGATAACCGCCCGCTTAAGTTCGATGAGTGGAACGCCATGCGCGGGCAGAGTATTTTCGTCTCCGCCACGCCGGGGCCGTGGGAGCTGGAGCAAACGGGCGGGGTCTTCGCGGAGCAAGTCGTGCGCCCTACGGGCCTTATCGATCCGCCGGTGGAAATTCGCCCGACTGCGCATCAGGTGGATGATCTCATGGCCGAGTGTAAGACGGTCGTGGAGGAGATGGGCGGGCGCGTTCTGGTCACAACGCTGACCAAGAAAATGGCTGAAGACCTCACTGAATATCTGGAGGAGAACGGCGCGCGCGTGCGCTATATGCATTCGGACGTGGACACGCTGGAGCGGATCGAGATCATGCAGGATTTGCGCGCGGGTGTGTTCGATATCCTGATCGGGATTAACCTTTTGCGTGAAGGGCTTGATATCCCTGAAGTTTTACGGGTCTGCATTCTGGATGCGGATAAGGAAGGGTTCTTGCGCTCCACCACTTCGTTGATTCAGACGATCGGGCGCACAGCCCGGAATGTCGATGGAAAAGCAATCCTTTACGCGGATAAGGTAACGGAGTCTATGAAGGCTGCAATCGAGGAAACGAACCGCCGCCGTGAAAAGCAAAAGGCATGGAACGCGGCCCATAACATCACGCCCGCCACCGTTAAAAGAGCCATGAGCAGCGCTCTGGCCGGTGTTCTGGAGCAAATCGAGCGGGCGAAAGCACCGGCAGCGTCTTATGCGGGTGGCTTCGCCGATGGGGCGCAGGCGGTGTTCGGCGAAGACAGGGAAGCGCTTCACGACCCGAAAACCCTGCGCAAGACCATTGAAACCCTCCGCGCGCAAATGCTGAAACATGCGGAAAATCTGGAATTCGAAGAAGCCGCAAAGCTCCGGGACCGGGTGAAACGGCTGGAAGATGCGGAGTTGGGGTTATAGCCTACACGGATAAAGATTCAATTTTTGTCATTAGAGCGACCGCAGGAAGCGTGGCAATCCAGAAGAAAAAACTGGATTGCTTCGTCGCTTAGTGCGCCTCGCAATGACGGTGTTTCACGATCATTTTTGTTTGGGTCGGCTCTGTTTTGAACCACCAAGCGCACGAAGGTCACGAAGATTTTTCCCACAATATGCCGACTTTACAGGAGCGGGGCTTTCTGATAGCCATAAGGCATAATCCGTAAATATAAACATATGCGTACCAATATAGGAGTTATCTGATGGATTTTCTGAATAATACGAAGAAAAAGGCTATGGTCGCTGTACTCCCTGTCTTTTTAGGGGTTTCCGGCTGTGCTCAAATGACTCACAAAGCCACGGCGCCCCAGACAGATCGGGAAGCATTTTGCCGTGAATACGCGGATCAAAGCACCGGGACGGTGCAAGAGCGCGCGGTAGATGCAGGGGTCGGTACGGCTATCGGGGCTGCTATCGGTGCTGTTGCCGGAGCCGTCGCGCCTGGCATCAGTACAGGTAAAGGCGCTCTATTCGGCGGGGGCGCAGGACTCACCACAAAAATAGTCCAGCAGGATAGTGAATATAGCCGGGTCTTTAACGACTGTATGAGGAATCCGCAGTATAACCAGCCTCAACAACCGCAAACCGTTTTGCCACGGACAAAACCGGATGTACCTAGCTCGGTTACGCCGGGTGCCGGTGGCTCGCAGATGTATCAAGGGCCGATGTTACCGGTGAGATAAAGTCATCACAAACGGCCCTCATTGCGACGGGCAAATACGGCGAAGCCATCCGGTATGAAACTGGATGGCTTTGTTTTTTTGGCTCCCCGCACGCGCTGCGCTTGGGGGGGGATAACGGTTTGGAGATTGCACTTTACAAATTCTGGATACGTTTGGCTATTGTGTCGATCCGCCCGGCAAGCGTGTCGATCGCTTCGATAATCAGCGCCTCTTCCTCGCGGGCGCTTTCATCGTTGCGGACTTGCCCACCCAGATTGTCGAGATCGGCGCGCAGGTCGAAAATCTCGTCAGCCAGCATCAGCGTCGTGAGTACGAGCAGGTGCGATTCGCTGGCGGCGGCGCCCGCAGAGGCGATGTCGTGCAGCCGTTCATCGACGTAGCGTGAAAGGTCCGATACACGCTGCTCTTGACCGTCCTGGCAGGATATGCCGTAACGGCGGCCGTGAATGGTAATGTCAACTTGCGCCATGGCGCTCTCCCGTCAGTTACTCTAAAGTTTAAAGCTTAGGCCCGTCCCAGCACGGTTTCAACCTTTTCAATCACCCGGTCAAGATGCAGCGCGATCAGGGCCGGATCGACAGACTCTCCGGAATCCAGCGCGGGCAGAGCATTGCCGTTACCGGGCAGGGCCCCGAACATATCGCGCTGCTGCCCGGCCATAGAGCGTTCGAGGGTCCCGACCGCATTGTCCAGATGTCCTATCGCCCCGTAAAGCCGTTCCATGGCCTGTCTCATTGCCGACACGTCGATCGCTCCTTCTTTTTCGCGCTATATGTATGAAGTGCCCTCATTATTTCGGGCCGCGGCGGAGCGGTCAAGGGCGTAGCGTAATTTTTCGTGAGTCAATCACAGCTATCTTTACCATCTTTCAAGCGCAGAGCATCTTGACCTGCCTGCAAGTGCGCGGCATTGTAACGAAATCATTTCAACAAAAACTGGTCAAAAAGAACAGAAGGGACTTTGAGTAACCCATGACAACCCCTCACGCCGCGCAGGCTCCCTCAGGTGAAACCGCTTACGATCTTAAACGCATGGCAAATGCGATTCGCGCTCTGGCTATGGATGCAGTGCAGGCCGCCAATTCCGGGCATCCCGGCATGCCGATGGGGATGGCCGACGTGGCCACGGTCCTGTATACGAAATTCCTGAAATTTGATCCCAAAAACCCGGAATGGGCGGACCGCGACCGGTTTATCCTGTCCGCCGGGCATGGCTCAATGCTGCTTTATGCGCTGAACTATCTCACGGGCTATGAGAAAATGACGTTGGAGGAGATCAAGAATTTCCGCCAGCTTGGCCACATCACCGCCGGGCACCCGGAAGTTGAGCCGGATGCGGGCATCGAAATGACAACCGGACCGCTGGGGCAGGGGATATCGACCGCGCCCGGTATGGCGCTGGCCGAGCGGATGTTGAACGCCCGCTTTGGTGACGATCTTGTAAACCATTATACCTATGTGATCGCCAGCGACGGCGACATGATGGAGGGAATTTCGCATGAGGCCTGCTCTTTAGCCGGGCATATGAGGCTTTCGAAGCTGATCGTTCTATATGACGATAACGGTATTTGTATTGACGGAGCGACAAGTACATCTTTTAGCGACAATACACCGCAACGCTTCGAGGCGTATGGCTGGGATACAGCCACGGTAGACGGGCATGATTTCGCAGCCATAGAGGCCGCTATCGCCGCAGCGCAAAAATCGAACAAGCCCTCTTTGATCTGCTGCAAGACAAAAATCGGCTTCGGTGCGCCGACGAAGGAAAATTCAGCTTCTTCCCATGGCGCGCCGCTGGGCGAAGAGGAAATTGCAGGCGCCCGGAAAAATCTGGATTGGCCGCACGGCCCGTTCGAGGTGCCGGGTGATGTGCTGGACCAATGGCGCAGCGTTGGGCAGCGCGCCTATCAGGCGCAGCTTGACTGGCAGGCGCGTCTGGAGAATTCTGCGGACAAGGCGGCATTCCTGAAGGCTCTGAATAAGGATATCGCGCAAGATATCGCGCCGCTGATCGCAGAGGTGAAAAAAGCCTTCGCGGCGGATAGGCCGAAAAAGGCCACGCGCCAGACGTCCGGAACGGTCTTGGAGAAGCTCGTTCCTGCCGTTCAGGAAATGGTCGGCGGTAGCGCGGACCTGACCGGTTCGAATAATACGATTGTAAAAGATCGCGGCATTGTCTCTAAAAGCGACTATAAAGGGCAGTATATCCATTACGGCGTACGCGAGCACGCTATGGCTGCGATGATGAACGGTATGGCGCTGCATGGCGGCATCATTCCTTATTCAGGGACGTTCCTGCAATTTGCCGATTATTCGCGGCCTGCAATCCGGTTGGGGGCGCTGATGAAACAGCGCGTTATCCACGTGATGACGCATGATTCCATCGGGCTTGGCGAAGATGGACCAACGCATCAGCCGGTCGAGCATCTGGCAGCGCTGCGGGCGATCCCGAATCTGTATGTATTCCGCCCGTGTGACGGGGTGGAAACGGCTGAATGCTGGGAGCTGGCGCTGAATTTGAAGAGCAGCCCGTCCGTGATGGCTTTGACGCGCCAAGGCTTGCCGACCGTGCGCGAAGACGGCGCGGAGAATTTGTCCGCGCGCGGCGCTTATATTTTGAAGGACTCCGAGGGCGCTCCGGCGGTCACGTTGTTTGCATCTGGTTCGGAAGTGTCTATCGCGCTGGAGGCGGCGGAGCGTCTGGGGCCGCAAACCCGCATTGTTTCGGTGCCGTGTATGGATCTGTTCCGGGAGCAGGACGGCGCTTATATTCAAAGCCTGATTTGTAACGATTCGATCAAGGTCGGGATTGAGGCTGCGATCCGGCAGGGTTGGGACGGTATTATTGGCGCGCACTCACCCTTTATCGGGATGAATGGCTTCGGCGCATCCGCTCCGGCTGAAGAGCTGTACCGCCATTTCGGCATTACGGCGGATGCGGTCGTTAAAGCGGTCGAGGAGAAGCGCCGCTAAGCGAGAGGCGATGAAGGAGCATTCTAAAGCGTTTAATGCCTTTGAAAAAGGCTGCGTTAAAATGCTGGCAGAATTTATGGAGAGCGGCGGCGCGCTGAAGGTCACAGGCACGCGAGAGCGCTTGATTCCTGCGGAGCATATAAGAGGGCTTCGCATGCAGGGGAAAGAGCTACAGGTTTTCGATCCCGGATTGCAGCAACCCGACTCCCGCAAGGATAACGACGAAAAGCCTTTGGGTGCGCATATTCGTATCGTTGGTAAAGCCCATGAAAATGACGGCTTGAAATATGATGGCAAGGATGGGTTTCTAGCCTTTATTTGTCCGGATCGGGATATTTATTTATGTCCGGATACGGCAGGCAACCGGGCGCTTTTGGAGGGGGCCGGTTTTAAAAGATATCCGCTGCGCGTCCCCTATAGGCATGGCCATGGCTCTGAGGACGAGGGCGTGGACGGGGTGTTGCAAAGCTGGGCTCAACAGCGTAGATGCCCAAAAGGGCCGGGATACGTTCCAGACATATAGCCGATCCTCTATAGAATGATCATACAAAACCGTCATTGCGAGGAGGCAGAGCCGACGAAGCAATCCAGTGTTCCTGCTGGATTGCCGCGCGCCCGTTGGTCGCTCGCAATGACAAAAATCGAATCATTTTAATCTGGTCGATCTCTATATGAATTCAAAAGATCCCCGCTTTCGCGGGGAAAGCAAAAAGGTATGAATTTTGAATCAGTCTTATTTGGATAGGCTATATATGTGAGCCGCTTTCAGCGGCTCTCTTTGTAATCCCAAGCCTGTCCCCGCGCAGGCGGGGATTTAAGCGATGCTGCGCATCGCCTCCGGGATGACAAAAATTGAATCATTTGATAGGAAATTACCCATATAAAAACCACCCCGGCCTTTTAAGAACGGGGTGGCAAAAAAGCTTTAGGTTTTAGGCCTTCAAGGCCTATTCGATGCCGGCGGCGCTTTCAGAGGAGGCGCTTCTTTCACGGATAGAGCCATATTGTGAACCGGTTTGAAGATCGGCTTGACCGGCTTCGGGTTCGACATTTGTCGGCGCTTCCATTTCTGCGGCATCACTGTCGGTTGCGGCAGCGGCAGGCTCTACAGATTCAGGTGCCGGTGAGGCGTCTTCTTCTGTTTTTGCCGGTGCTGTAGCGGCCCGCTCAGGGGCTGGCGCTGCTTCGGGCTGTTTTTCCGGTGTGGCGGCTGCGCTGTCCTGAACATCAGCGGCGACCTGAACCTTTACCATCTTGTCGGGATTGGCCGGCGGTTCACCGCGCGCAACCGCATCAACATGCTCCATACCCTCTGTGACCTGTCCCCAAACGGTGTATTTACCCGTCAGGAAGCTGCATCCCGTGTCCGTAAAACAGATGAAGAACTGGGAATTGGCGGTATTCGGGCCAGAAGTTGCCATGCCGACTGTCCCGCGCTTATAGGGATAATCCGTGAACTCATCACGCAGGTCAGGCTTGTCTGAGCCGCCGCGGCCTGTCCCTGTAGGATCGCCTGTTTGGGCCATGAAGCCTTCAATGACGCGGTGGAAAACCACACCATCGTAAAAGCCTTCGCGGGCCAGTTCCTTGATGCGCTCGACATGAGCTGGTGCACGGTCCGGCAGCATCTCGACCGTGACACGGCCTCCTGTGGACAGATCTATATATAGAGTGTCTTCCGGATTGCCCGCCTGGGCGTTGCTGGCTGCGCTCATGATTAAAATACTCCCGGCTGTCAGAATCAATTTCCTTACCATTCGAATCCCCTATCGGTTGAATGAAATGCTTGGTACCCCGGAGTCGTGCCATAAGGGGGCGAACATTGCAAGGGCCGCAGGAAAAAATCCACAGCCTATACTGGATTCGCCGCAAAAGCTGATGTACAGTCTTTATCAGGCAAAGTGTCGCGAAATCTGTTGGACTATCCATGAGCTATAAACCCGCATCTCCACGGCTGAAAGAGGTCCCTAAGGGGCTTGTGGCGCGTCATTTATCCAAAAGCTATAAGAAGCGGCCCGTTTTGCGCGATGTCAGCTTTTCCATCCAGCGCGGCGAGGCTGTCGCCCTTTTGGGGCCGAACGGCGCAGGGAAAACGACCTGTTTTTACATTACGACCGGCCTGATCCGCCCGGACGGCGGCTATATCCTGCTGGACGGGCAGGATATCACGGCGCTGCCTATGTACCGCCGGGCGCGGCTGGGAATTGGTTATCTTCCGCAGGAATCCTCAATCTTTCGTGGCTTGACCGTCGAGCAAAATCTGAAGGCCGTCATTGAATCTCAGGATTTGAATACGGAAGAGCAGGAGCTGATGCTCGAAGACTTGCTGGCGGAATTCGGAATCGAGCATTTACGCCGTACGCCTGCTCGCGCTCTGTCCGGCGGGGAGCGCCGCCGTGCGGAAATAGCGCGCGCGTTGGCCGCCCGCCCTGATTTTATCCTTCTTGATGAGCCGCTGGCCGGGATCGACCCGATTGCCGTCAGTGATATAAGGACGCTGATTTCCCACCTGAAAGACCGGGGAATCGGGGTTCTGATTACGGATCATAACGTACGGGACTGCCTCGGGATCGTAGACCGCGCCTATATTCTCCATGACGGGAAAGTTCTTATGCAGGGCGCCCCGCAGGAAATCGTGGATCATGAGGATGTCCGCCGTGTTTATCTGGGGGAAGGGTTTTCCCTTTGAGGGGCGTGCTTGTCTAACAGTTCACCCGTACGTGTCCACAAAAATATTTATCATAAAAATTTTTTGATAAATGCTATTTTACAAAATACAGGAAAAATAAGAAATTTGTAAATTTACATAATATATATAAATTTGTTGTTTATCAGTTATTTATAGTCACTTCTTACTATTCATTTTGTTAAATTTAAAAGAATTAATACAATTTTAAATAATTTTTAGGTACCATGGTAGAAGGACCCGTGTATATCCGGGTTTTGACAAGTGTGCGCATATAGGGATAGGGGGTGTCTTCCTCCCTCGGAGCGCAAAGCTTAAAGAGGTGGCAGCAGGTTACAGTCGCTGTGTAGATAGAGTGAGAGGTTGCAGAAATATGGACAAGCTCAAAACCTTCAAAGTAGAAAAAGGTACGGATGCGCGTCATCCCGAAGAGGTTCTTGACCGCTCTTCCATCGCCGGTTTTACCCTGATCGATATGGCGATCGCATTGATGGTGATCGGATTGCTGGTTGCGCCCGCCTTGTACCAATATAAGGTCTGGAACGAGAAAAGAGCCATTGATATCACGGATTCGCGTATTAACAGTATCAATGAAGCGATCAGGGTTTTCTACTATGAGAACGGTCGTTATCCGTGCCCCGCGAATCCCGATCTGGATATCACCGATGCTAGTTATGGGGAGGAATACCTCCAAGGTGGTGGAGGGACGTGCAGGAACTCCATGCGGCTTGCAGGCAATGACGCTTATGAGGGAATCCCTCCAATTCAGGCGCTACGCCTGACGCCGGAAGATACTCTTGACGGGTGGAATAAAAAGCTCGTTTATGCTGTGACAAAATCACACGCCGATCCGGTTGGTGGTGACCCTTCTGATACGGTTGCGAACCCTCCTGTGCTGACAGTTGAAGAATATAAATCCACCCAAGGTGTGGATGGTGCAATATGCCCGGACATTACGAATCCGGCGCAAAGAACGGATACTCTGGTTCATTATGTTGTTTTGTCACTGGGGCCTGACTGGGCCGGCCCGCACTATAAGAACAATTCGCCCGGCCCGGCCTGCCCGGCGGCTACGGGCTTTTCCGGGTTTGAAAAAAACGAAAATTGTGACGGGGATACCACTTATCTGTCTTCAATATGCACAAGAAATCCCAATACAAGTGCAGCACTGAATACCCATTTTGACGATATGTTATCGGGTGGAGAAAATCTGGTCACAAAGGTCCCAAGCGACTTCTGGGATATTGCGCGCTCCGGCACGAGTGATATGGGCAGTAATGCGGGCTTTATCGGGATCGGCACCAAAACGCCGGAATATGAAATGGACGTTCGCGGCAATATCAAGGCGGATAACAAGGATCCCGCAGACACAACGACTTCGGGCGATTTGCATGCAAACCAGTTTTGCGATGAGAGCGGTACGAATTGTTTCAACCCGGCTGTGATCGCCGGAAGTGACCCGAATATGGAATGTCCACCCGAAAAGCGGGGGATGACAGGGCTTGGTTCTAATCAGGCCAAGTGCAATGTCGGATACCCGAATTTTCCGGGGAGGAGTTGCCCCGCCGGTTTGAAAATGACCGGCATGACGGCGACCAAAATTTGCTGTAACCATAGCTGTATATACTAGCATAATCCGGGGAGGAGACCTCGGCAGAAGGAGAGAGAAGATGATAAGCGGATTTTTAAAGCGCAAGCGTAGCGACCAAAAAGGCTTTACGCTCATCGAAATGTCGGCTGTGCTCCTGATCCTCGGGCTTCTGGTTGCCGCAGGCGGCAGGCTGTATACGCAATGGCTTGAGTTCAAAGCGGTCGAAGATACCAGGACCGATATTACGACGGCCAATATGGCGCTGCAAAATTTTCTTGAGACCTATGGCCGCTATCCTTGTCCGGCAGGGCTGACGATAGATCGGGACGATCCGGATTATGGCCGGGAAACGGATTGTGCGGACACCAGCGTTCCGATAGGCGGCACCGGAACCGTGAACGGTAAGGCGGATGCCTATTATGTTGTGAGCAGCCAGCGTGGCCCTGTGACCTATACGTCAAGAAGTGCGGGGACAGATACAACGGCAGTACCGCGTATTCGTATAGGGACCTTGCCGTTCCGGATGTTGGGCCTTGAGGAAGAGGAGGCCTATGACGGTTGGCGTCGGCGTCTGATGTATGCGGTCACCGAGAATCTGGGTGTTTCAGATATTTTTGAACCGGAAGATGGGGGGGTAACGATCTGGAACGACCAGAACGCCTCTATGACTGCTGAGCCGGATGCTGCGCATTTTATCGTCTTCAGCTATGGCGAAAACGGTATAGGCGGCTATAATTATGCGGGTGGCCGCGCGCCGTGCACTGGAGCCGGTTCTGAGGAAACGATCAACTGCAATATCGATACGGACGCGATCTTCAAGATTGCCGCCACAAATACAAGCGGCGGGGCCAATCATAATGACGATATGTTCGTCTTTTCGCAGGCCGATATCCCGCTTTGGCAACCGGCTGAGAGCTCTCCGGACGATGCTCATATCAAAAATCTCGGCAAAGTCGGGATCGGTGCGCTTGCTTCTGAGCAACCGAATGAAGAATTTACGGTGGACGGCACTGTCCGGGCTTTTGACGACCCCTCCACGCTCGCCGAAGAAGGTAATATTCTTTCTAATTCATTATGCGATCACGCCAGCGGGACGACGGATTGTTTTCCCTCCAGCCTTATCGCCGGAAGTCTGTCTCCGCCGCAGCCCCAGCACGGGATGCAGTGTCCGGCAGGCGAATTTATGGTTGGAATCAAGAACGCTGCACCGATCTGTGTAGATGAAGTCATCGCAAAATGCCCGGCAGGACTGGTCATGATCGGCTTTAAAGCGAACGGCGAAATTGATTGCGGTGCGCCGCCGCTGAAGTGCCCTCCGAAAACCGTGGAGCTTTGTGAAGGGACGCCGTTCCATAAAATCTTTAATTTTCCGGAATCTTTGCCAACACACGTTGAGCATTTATACGCCGGTTCCAGCCGTTACCAAAAATGGATCTGCGATCCATGGAGTACGGGAAGCCAGAAGTGGGCGATTTTCGCTAATACAGGTGTTTGCGAATGCATCCCGGATACGTGGACGGCGTCGGTGGATTGCAAAGCGCCCTCCGATTGCGGGGACAGGTTCTCCGGGACAAAAACCGTGCAGTCGACGCGTGTGTGTCCGTCCGGTACGGTGAGCACCGTGGATCTGAATACCTCGACATGCACCTGTCTTTCAACATCGGGCACAAAAACAGAAAATTGCCGGGATGTTGCAGGGTATGAGGGGTATAATGACGGAACGATCCTCTTCAAGAACACACATGATTGTACGGCCTCGCCGCCGGTCTGCTCGGGCTGGATTCCGGTCGATACGAGCGGATGCAAATGTATCGATACGGTTCAGCCGCAGATGGCGACCTGCCCGACCGGGTTCCCGACACCGCTGGCGCAATATAAAATCAAGGATGCGGGCTGGAGCTGCCCCGGCGGCACAGGCGCGCCCGGCAGCGCGGTCGATATTCCAACCCCGGACAGCGACCCGGACTCTTATAAGAATAAGTGCGTCTGCATGCCGGATACGAATATTACGGGGCCATTCCCGTGCACGGATATCGCACCGGGCTGGACGGGTACCTATAACAAGATCAGTCATCTGACATGCAGCGGTGGGCCGAATGTAGCCGGAACCTGGGATACGCCCGTACCGATCACCGGGAATGTCCCCGGCAGCATCGATAAATGTACGCCGCCGACCTGTTCGTGGAACCTGTATAGTCTGGTCAACCCTCTCCAGAGCGGGAGTTCTGCGAGCTATCATGAAGGCTTTGATTGTACAAGCACGGCCTATTGCGGTACCGGTTCGCCTGTACCTTGTGAGGCCAATAGCGGGAACCTTGGGACATGCCGCTGCGAGGTGGATTAAACGCTATGAAAACGGGAGAAACCATGTTGACGGAACGCAGGAACGAGAAGGGCTTTACGGTTCTGGAACTGGCGATTGTGCTGATTATTTTCGGGATTATCGCTTCGACTGTCTTTGTCGCCCTGAATTTCTACAGTCAGGAACAAAGGCGGGTCCGGACGTCCGAATCGCTGGATACTCTTCAGACCGCGCTGGCGCTCCATGAGATTTTCGGCTGCCTGCCTTGCCCGGCGCGTCTGAGCGCCGATCCGGGCGATATGGATTATGGGCGGGAGCAGCGCGCCGGTGAGCCTATACCTTGTATGGGGGCGTGTGATCCAACATCACTGACGGTTGTTCCGGCGGAAGATGAAACTGGAACAATCATCGTTGGAGAAAATATCCTGATCGGCGCTTTTCCTTTTCAGACGCTTCTGGATAACAATGTTATGGAAAAAGATTCCTACTCTAATTATATAGGAGGTGCCGTTAAGCGCCTGTCGGGCCGCGCATCCATGGATGGATGGAAGCGGAAAATCACTTATGCCGTGCCCGAAAGGCTGACGACGCTGACGAATTACACGCCCCAGGGCGGCCTCATTCGCGTTTTGGATGAAAATGATGAGAGCGTGCTCGAAAGGGATGGGAGCGGGAAATATGTGCTGATTTCTCACGGGCCGAACGGCCGGGGCGCTTATACGGAAGACGGGCATGAGCTGGACGATTGTGTCATGTCCGCGTGCTTTCCGCTGCCCGCGCCGTGTCCGGGTGTTAAAAATAGAAATGAAAACGAAAATTGTGATAATAATGACGGGGTGTTCCTCGCAGGCCTGAAGAGCGATGCGGACCCCGGCTATGACGATATTATCCGCTATGTTGCAGGGACGCCGCCAAATTTGTGGGAAAATTCTGGAAAGGATGATCGCGGTACCCCGAACCCGGCTGATGATATCCAGTATATCACCAATACGAATCCCGGAAAGGTCGGGATGGGGGTCGTCTCACCGGATCAGCGCTTGCATGTTGACGGCGAAATACAGGCGCAGGACATTCTTTCCCGTAAATTATGCAGCCTGACGCCGGACGGAAATCCGCTTGAGGATTGTATGCCGCCGGATGTGATTGGGGGGGAAGTCGCAAACATGAAGTGCCCTGCCGGACAGGTCGTGGTTTCCATTGAGCAAAATAAGGTCAATTGCGCTTCGCCCTTCGCAGGGATCACCTTGTCCGATTGTCCCTCAGGGTCCTTTATGGCCGGGATTTCCAGCAAAAACGGGATTATTTGCTATACGCCCTAAAAAACACGGTTTCTAAAGCTTGAGATAAATTCTAACAAAAAGAGGGTGCGTCTTCACGTTATCCGGGCTATAATCATATTTGTGACTTTATCCTGCCCAAAGCCTTAACGGTGATCCATGCCTTTATCTGCTCTGAGAACGATCCTGTGTTTTTCTTTTGCTATGATGGTCTTCGCAGCCTCTGCGGTGACTGCCCATGCGCAAAATGAAAATATAAGCGGCGAGGCTGCGGCGGCAGTTGATATTCTCCCGGCAAAATCTGTCTCAGATAAAGTTCTGATAGATGAAAATACCGAAGATACGCACCCGCCCGTCCGTCTGACACCGGATAAGTCAGAGCTGATTCGGCTGGAAAAAAATGCAGGTACGGTGATTGTCGGCAGCCCTGAGCATTTAAGCGTGCTTGCGGACACGGCCAATACGCTCGTTCTTGTTCCTCGTCTGCCGGGAGCGACCTATATCACCGTTCTGGACCGGCACGGAGAGGTTTTAATGCAGCGCCATGTCATCGTCGCTGCGCCAAAGGATAAATACGTTCGGGTACGCCGGTCTTGTGCAGGCAGTGACGATAAGGCCTGTCAGGAAACGCGCGTGTATTATTGCCCGGATATGTGCCATGAGATCAATACCGTTTCTAAAGATGCAAAAGGGGCCCCGGCTGCTTCGGGGGCCGCCGGTAAGGCCGGTGCGGCCGCAGGTGGAAGTGCCGACGGCGGAGACCCTGAGCCTGCAACGGAAGACTAACTTACAGCCTACAGCCCGGAGAGCGATAGGGATCATGTCCAGACATCATATAAGAAAGAAAACCGGCTTTTTGCTAAGCGCCTGCGCCAGCTTGCTCATCATATCGGCCTGTCAGACGACGCAGGAACAAACGCTCCAGCAAAGCCGGGAGGCAAGGATTGATTCCGCATTAGGACGGGCCGTGGCTTCTACAGAGGCACGCGGCCATTCCTCCCAGTCTTTGCCGTTTCTGGAACAGAGCTACAAGCGCAACAGCGATGACGAAAATGCTGCCATAGCGTATGCGGCGGCTTTGCGGCGGGCGGACCAGCTGAGCCGTGCTTCGATCGTCTTGCTGCCGTTCGCGAACAGCGCCGATTCGACATCCAAAGCAAAATCCGAATATGCGGCTATCCAGCTTGCGCAGGGGAATTATACGTCCGCCGAGGATTTTGCCCAAAAGGCGATCATTCAGGATGAAAAGAATTTTGAGGCTTATCATTATCTGGGGATCGCACTGGATGCACGCAGCATGCATAAGGAAGCGGAGCGCTCTTTCCGGAAAGGGTTGGAGCTTTGGGAAGGCGATCCGACAACCATCATGAATAATCTGGCCCTGAACTTGACATCACAGGGCTATCTGGATGAGGCGGCAACGATCCTGCAAAAAGCACAGTCCATCTCTCCGGACCGCGTCGAGCTTGAGCGAAATTTGCGCATCGTTAATGCTTTGCGTGAATCCGGCGGTTATGCTGCGCCCAAGCCGTCGGCAAAACCCACCGCTTTCGGTCCGCAGCCGCAATAAAGCCCTGATTGTCGGGTCTCTTCCGGGTTTATTCTTTGCTGCTTACAGCATTCGTCATTGCGAGAGGGTATAGCGAACGAAGCAATCCGGCGCTATAAAGAAAAACTCTGGATTGCCGCGCCGAGTTCGCAATGACAGGGTACCTTGCCTTTTATCCTCAAGCGTATAGGGCGTCTATCTATCGCTTTCCGGTTAGCGTTTTTCGAGGATCGTTTTGACTTCCTCAGGAGTGAGTGGGAAAGGGTTCAGGATTTTTACGCCGTTGCGTGCCGCAAATTCGTTGCGTTGTTTGATCAGCGCGTTATAGCCGGCCAGATCTTTTGTTTCCAGCAAGGTCAGGCGCGCCAGCTCATTGTAAAGCTCAAGCGTTGCCACACTTTTGGATAGCGGCCATGAGAGCGCTTCACGCAGCACTTTGAGCGCCTTATCCGGGCGCTTTTCAGCGCGGTAAAGCCGGGAAAGCACGATGCGGGTTTCCAGCGATAACGGGTTCATCTCAAGTGCTTGGACCATAAGCGCTTCGGCCTTATCCCGTCCTTCCGGATCAAAAGCCGGATAGCCGGCCAGCATGATCATCGCCTTGCGGAGCCGTAAAGTTGCAAAGCCGGAGTTAAGGGCAATCGCGCGGTCTATATAGGTTTGAGCCTCTTCATACAGGTTTTTGCGAACCTCCGGCGAGAGCTTGGAGCTTTTATCCGTCAGCAGCTTGATCCTGTATTGCGCTTCGGAAGTATAGAGCGGCGGATAGTTCGCAGGCGCAAGGCGTCTGGCCGTATCCAGCGCGGCGCGTGCCTCAGGCAGCTGGCTTTCCGCAAGAAAGGTCCGGATTTTTCCTGTGAAATAAATCCCTGCCGCGCTTTGAGAAAGCCAGAGTGCCGGGAGGAGCAGGAGGGCGATAAAACAGATTTTCCAATAAGGCCCGGAAAGGCGCACAGTTCTAGGCTCTGCGCCAAGGATACGCCCGCTTGCCAAAAACCAGCCTGCAAGCAGAAAACCGGCGACGAACAAATTGACCGGCAGGTAGAAATGGAAGCTGATATGGGCGTGCCCGGCCAGAGCCAGCAGGCCGCAAAAAAAGGCGTAAAGCCATAGGCGCTCCGGCGAGAAGGTTTCTGAACGCCGCGTGGCATTGATCGTCCGCATGAGGACGGCCATAAGGATCGCATAAAACAGGATCGGTGCCAGTACGCCCATCTCCGCCCAGAATTGCAGCGGGTCCATATGCGCGAAATAGCCGTCGCTGAAATCGCGCGGGGAACGGTGGCTTGCGTAAAAATAGGTGAAACTCCCAAGCCCTGTTCCCAGCCAGAAATGTTCACGCACAACGTCGAAAGAGGATTTCCAGATGATTTTGCGCTCAGCAACGGAATAGGCTTCTTCACCATCCGTGCCGGTGAGAAGTACGTCGGTAAAGTTTCTCCCCATCGATCCGGCGCTGACTGCGTTGAACAGCAGGAAGGCCGCTACGGCGAAGAGCGTAAACAGTATGAATTTACGGGTGGTTAGGCCGGGATGCTTCCATGTGAAGAGGAAAAACGGCCCGGCGACGATCAGGAAGGAGAGCAGCGCCCCTCGGCTTTGCGTGGCCAGCAGCGCCATAAAGCATAGTGCCGCGAGCACGAAGCCTGCGGCGGAAAGGTGCTTGTCCCGCTTTGTGTCGCCATGCGCATGAATATAAAGGGCCAGTGCGGGGAACAGGCCCATGTTGAAGATGACGGCCAGATTATTCGGGTTGAGCATCGGGTCGTGAACCCGGTCGCCGGGAGTCAGGATAAAGAATTGCACAAGCGCCCAGAGGGCCAGGACAGCTATGCCGATGCCAAGCGCCCCCATACACAGGCGCAGATTTTTCAGCGGCTCCGGTGCGAGGAGCAGGGTAAAGACAGTCAGAGGCAGTACGGAGAAAATCAGCGCGAAAAGCGTGCTGTTATAAGGTACGGTTGACCAGAAAACGCTCGCCCAGATATAGAGAGCGTAAGCAAACAGCAGTGCGGCAAATCCCCCGCGCGGTAAGTGCCAGCCCTTTTGAAAACAGGGCCAGAGTGACAGGCCCGCTAGTAAAAGTAACGCGCCGATATGCGGCAGGACGAGAAGATTATCGGTCCCTCGGAAATATAGCCCTGCGGCAAAGCTTCCGAGGACGAAGAGCGGGGGGATTATCTGATGGGTGCTTTGTCCAAACCGGAGTGTGATCATTCCGGTACCCCCCGCCAAGAGCGTTAAACCATCCCGATGGCGGATTTGTAGAGTTCGAGGAGCTCTTCGGATTCGCGGCGTTTCTCGGTTTCCATTTTGCGCAAAGAGATAATTTTGCGCATGGTTTTCGTATCAAAACCCGTGCCTTTGGCTTCGGCGTAGACTTCCTTGATGTCTTCCATCAGGGCGGCTTTTTCTTCCTCGAGCCGCTCGATCCGCTCAATGAAGGAGCGCAAACGGGCGCCGGCTACACCGCCGACATCTTTTCCGCCATCGCTGCTGCCGCTGCTTTTGTCTGTGTCATCGCCATGGTCATTTTCATTTTCGGCTTGGGGAAAGGCGGCCACGTTCTCGGACATTTAAAACTCCTTCGTCAAATACGGTCATGTGTGATTCGAAAACGCCATTGTAAAGAAGTGCAGCGCTTAGGGAAGTTTTTATATGTAAGTTTCATTTTATAGTCGGCTTTGTACATATTGATATACCTCTTCTGTCACCCCCGCGGCGCAGCAAAGCTGCGCTTGTCGGCGGGGGTCCACTATGTGAGCCGCTTTTAGCGGCTCTCTTCACTGGATCCCGGATGTTTGAGCGATGCTTTGCATCGCCTCCGGGATGACATCGGAGGAGAGGAGAAAGAATATCAATATGTACAAAGCCGACTATAAAATGGAATCGCTATAATACTTAAATCTTCGGAACACGCTCATAAATATCCGGCAGGTCATTTTCAATCAGGATGATATCGCCGTCCTGTTTATTCTCGCGGAGCCAGCCTTGCGCGTCCTGAAAGGAGGCGAATTCGTGCAAAGGCTTGCCGCTTCCCGTCGATTTAAAGCCCTGAATAAAAGTCGGTATTCGTTTCCCATGGATCACAATCGCGATATCGCAGACTTCTCCGGCATAGCTTCCGATTTTCTCATGCGCATCATTATGGGCGTGGCCTAGCTCAATCATGCCGGGGGTAATCAGAATTTTCCGCCCTTGCCTGCCCAGCGTCGCCAAAAGTCCGAGCGCGGAGTTAAACCCGATCGGGTTGGAGTTAAAGGCGTCGTCGATCAGGGTCGTGCCGTCCGGCTGTTTACGAACCTCCAGCCGGTGCTCAATCTGTGGGAGGCTTCGGAGCGCGGTTTTGATTTTGTCTGCCGGGATACCAAGCTCCATAGCTGCGGCGAAGGCCAGTGCCGCATTATGGCCGTGATGGACGCCGAACAGGGGCAGGAACAGGCTGTAGCTTTCACCTTTCCAGCGTAAATCAACGCCAAGCCCTTTTGTGGATTGCTTGATCGAGATGATATGAAGGTCGTCAGAAGCGATGTGGGAAATCTCATGGTCGTCATTGGCTTTTGAGAAAATGTCCGGCGCATCTCCGCACACGATAAAGTTCGAGGGGTGATCATCCTTAAGCTTTTCCGGGATAGGAAATCTGAGTGTGCGTTCGTGGATAATGACCATCCCGTCTTTTTCAAGCACGGCTTCGGCGAGTTCGAATTTTGCTTTGGCGACACTTTCCAGCGTTTTAAAGCGTTCGTAATGCGCATGACCGATCGCGGTGATAATGCCCATATCCGGCGGGGTCAGCGTACATAGCCGCTCAATGGAGCCGGGGCCGTAAGCGCCCATTTCAACCACGAGATAGCGGTGATTTTCTTCGAGCTGTTCGCGGACGATACGGGTAATTCCCATCGGCGTGTTGACGCTGCCCGGCGTGATCAGCGTTGGAGCCTGCGTTTTAAGAATATGGCCGAGAATATGTTTGACCGATGTTTTCCCGAACGAGCCTGTAATGCCGATAATTGTCGGCTCGTAGGCTTTCACCTTCTGATGGGCCTCGTTCCAGTAGCGTTTCTGGATGCCGTGCTCAAAGGGCTGGAGCAGTAAGTTAACGATAATCAAGATCAGCGGGATAAGCTGGACGTTAAAAATCCATATCCACGGGTGATCCGGCACATGGAAACACCACAGGCCCGACAACGCGACAAGCGCGAGCGCGGGAAAAAAAATCCGCTTGGCCCGCGTGGTCGCGACCAGCTTTTTTTTCGAATTTTTTCGAGGGTCTTTCTCGCGGTAGATCGCGACGGCCAACCCGGTAAAAACAAGGAAATGAGGCACAAGCTCGGGGACAAAGAGCCGGGGCATGAATTTGGAAAGGGCGAAGAGCCCGCTGCCTGTGACAAGGAGGAACAGGCTAAGCCGTTTATCGAATGCGAAATTGTCGCCGATCCATTTGAACAGGCGCAAATCGTCGTAATCTTCCTGCTGGAGGACATGGGTATAGGTCAGCAGACGCTTGGCCGAAAAAATGAGCCAGGCGGCGTAAACAAGGATGAGGGATGTCATATCGACGATCACGAGGCGATCCGCTCCATAAAACGTTTCAGGTGGCCGGCGCTCTGGTGCCGTCCTTGCGCCAGAAGACTGTAATGATCGTGCCCCTCCAGCACAACCAGATTCGCATCCGGAATGAGGCGGGCAAGCCTTTCCCCGATCTCCGGCGGTGTTTCTTCGTCCCGGTCGCCATAAAGGAGTATGACGGGGCAGGTGATTTGCTGCGCGATATCGCTGAGATTCTCATTTACGGTTTTGACGAAGATGCTGCGCAGAATGCCGGAAGTATTCTTATAGTCCGCGCTGCCGAATTTTTGTCGCGCCCGCTCCGCGCCCATGCATTTTTTCATCAGCTTGAACAGCATGATTTGCGCTTTGAGATAGAGTTTTTGATGGAGCGGTCTTTGGCGGGGAAGACCGGCTCCGGCGATCAGGAACAGCCCCGCGACCAGATCAGGATGCCTTGCCGCCAGTTGCAGCCCCACACGGCAGCCGAAAGAATGCCCGACCCACAGGATTTTCTTATCGGCCCGTGTACGGATCAGGGCCGCACAGGCATCGGCATAATCGGCGGTGCTCCAAACGCTTTCGGGCGTATCGGAGCCGCCGAATCCGGGAAAGTCGAACAGGATATGCGTGCCTATGCCGGAAAAGCTCTGGGCAAGATTTTCAAAGGCTCTGTGGTCCTGTCCCCAGCCATGCCCCCAGAAGACGGGGAGGGAGCCTTCGCCCATCAGCTTGAATTTTATATTTGTTCCGTTGAATAAAAAATTTTGCACCGTCCGGCCCTTTTACGGTTCTATTTTTCGTGGTTAAATCCTTACCGTCAGATCATTGCGTCAAAACCGGTCGAGGTTCAATGTCCAAAAGCAAAAAAAAGATTGCCGTTTTTATCGGAGGCCGCTCTCCAGAGCATGATGTCAGCGTCGTCACGGGCCTGCAAATTCTCTCAGCCATAGATACGACGCGCTATGAGGCGTTTCCCGTTTATATTGCGCCGGACGGGGAGTGGTTGATCGGGGATATCTTGCGGGAACGCTCAAGCTACATGCTCGATGCGAATGCTCGTAAGCAAACCCGCGCGGTACTTCTTGATCTTAAGGCCGATAGAGGCGGGCGCTTGATTCCGAAAAAGAGCGGGCTGCTGGGCGGCGGCGCGAAGCCCGTCGAGTTCGATGTCGCGGTTCCGGCCTTCCACGGGCTTTACGGCGAAGATGGTGGCATCCAAGGGCTGTTCGAACTGGCGAACGTGCCCTATACGGGGATGCGGTCTATGGGCTCTGCCGTCCTGATGGATAAAGGCGCGACGAAGAAACTCCTGCAATCGGTCGGTATTCCGGTTCTGCCCTATGCGCTCCTGAAACGCCCGGAGGAAGGCTATATGCTCCCCCGTGAGCAGCTTGAGGCGCTCGCCGGGCCGATCGGTTTTCCCTGTATCGTCAAACCGGTTCATCTGGGCAGCTCTATCGGTGTGGCCCGCGCGGAAGGCCTGGAAGAGCTGGAGGCGTGTCTGCCGGCTGTATTCGAATATGACGATAGCGCGATTATCGAGCCGTTCGTACAGAATATGGTGGAATATAACGTTGCTGTTTCAAAGGCGCTCGGCGGCGGGCAGGTGCGGACTTCTGCGATTGAAAAACCCAAGGCCGTAGAGGCCTTACTGGATTTCAAGCAGAAATACCTCTCCGGCGGAGACAATAAAACCGGCGATAAAATGGGCGGTGGCGGGACCAAGAATCCGGGTGCGATCAGCGAGGGGATGCTGTCTCTGACGCGGGAGCTGAATCCAAAGCTGCCTGCGGAGATGGAGGTGAATATCCGGGGTTGGGCACTGGCCATGTTTGAAGCGCTGGACGGGGCGGGCGCGCCGCGTATCGACTTTATCAGCAACCAGAAAACGGGTGAGATCTGGATGAATGAGGTCAACCCGATCCCCGGTTCTTTCGGGTATTTCCTGTGGGAGGCCGCGCAAGAGCCAGTCCTGTTCACGGATTTTCTGAGCGCACTGATCGAAGAGGCTTTGGCCGAGAACCGCGCGCGCATTTTACCGAAAGACCCCGTGCCGCGTGATGCGCGTTTGTTGCGGAGGCCGGTATAGGGATGAAGCGGGGAACCCGCAGAAGCGCGCTCAACCGCCGCCGCAAGGGCCTGCTCGCCGTGATCTTGCCATGGGCGCGGCGCTTTGGTTTTGTGCTGGGCGCGCTCGTGCTGCTTTTGTGGGGTGGCGCATGGTTTTTCCTGAGCGACGCCGATGAGCGTACTGCGGCCTGGGGGCGCGAGCAAACGCTGGAGATCACGGCGGGTTTAGGTTTTACGGTGAAAGATGTCTTGATCGAAGGCCGGACCTATAGCGATCCGGAAACGATCAAGGCGCTGGTCAATGTCCGTAAAGGGGACCCGCTCTTCGCGTTTGACCCGGCGGAAGCCAAGGCCTTGATCGAAAAAATTTCATGGATACGCAGCGCCCATGTGGAGCGCCGCCTGCCCGGAACGATCTATATCCGCGTGCAGGAGCGCAAACCTTTGGCGCTGTGGCAAAAGGACGGCAAGCTTCGCCTGCTGGACGGGCGGGGCGAAGTGATTGTCTCCGGCGATATGGAGCGCTTCGAAAATCTGGTTATCGTGATCGGTGATGATGCGCCGCAGAACGCCCCGGCGCTTTTGAGCGATCTGGCGGCGGAACCGCTTCTTTATGAACGCACGAAGGCGGCTCAGCGCGTGAGCGGCCGCCGCTGGGATCTGACGCTGGACGGGGATGTGCGTATAAAATTGCCGGAAGAGGATCAGGGGCTGGCCTTGAGGAGGCTGGCGTTAGCGCAGGAGGAAGAGCAACTTCTGGATAAGGATGTAACGAGTGTTGATTTGCGCGAGGCGGACCGTATGATCATCCGCACCCGTCCCGGCGCCGTGCGCGAATACAAGGCCGGGTTAAATCCGGGCAGCGATATCTGAGTGAAGACTTTTTGGAGAATGATCTAAGTGGATTTATCTGGGTTTTTGAGTAAGCGGAAGGTAAAGGGTAAGGCCGGGGTATGAAGAGCAGATCGCCGTACAAATTCGGAAAAGGCACTCTGTTGGCCGCTTTGGATGTAGGCTCCAGCAAGACGGCCTGCTTTATCGGGCGCGCCGTTGACGATGCCGGAACTTTCGAAGTTCTGGGGGTCGGGCATCACGCTTCGCAAGGGATCAAAAGCGGCACGATCACGGATTTGAACGCGGCGGAAACCTGTATCCGCCAGACCGTGCATGCGGCTGAAAATATGGCTGCCGATATCATGAAGGGCTATCCGCTTCGCGAGGTCGTGGTCAATCTGCCGGGCGTCCATGCGACCTCTCATGCGCATACGGCCTCGATCAGGGTCGCCGGGCATGAAATTACAGATAACGATGTGCGCCGCGCGCTCTCAAAGGCTCAGCAGCGCGTCGTCAGCAATGAGTATGAGCTGATCCACACGATCCCCGCCGGTTACCGCATTGACGGGCATGAAGGCATTCGCGAGCCGCGCGGGATGGTCGGGCAGACTATGGATGTCGATATTCATATGGTGACCGGCGAGATGGGCGCGCTGCGGAATATGGCGGCCTGTATCGAGCGTTCTCATCTGGATATCACGGCGCTGTGCGTCTCGGCTTACGCCGCCGGGTTGGCCGTTCTGGTCGAGGATGAGGTCGATTTGGGCTGCACCGTCATTGATATTGGCGGCGGCGTCACCTCTTTCGCGGTGTTTCAGGGCGGCGCGTTGATTTATTGCGATGCCGTGCCGATTGGCGGAAAACATATTACGAGCGATATCGCCAAGGGATTGACGACGTCTCTCAGGGATGCCGAGCGGCTCAAAATCTTGTATGGCGGCGCGATGGCCGGTGGAATGGATGAAAATGAGCTGATCGACGTGCCGCGCATCGGGGAGGACGAGTATGCCGAACCGAACCATGTACCGCGCTCTTTGCTGATCGGGATTATACAGCCGCGCGTCGAGGAGATTTTCGATCTTGTGCGTGCGCGGCTCAGTGATAGCGGTCTGGGGCCGGCGCTGGGGCGGCGTGTCGTCCTGACCGGCGGCGGCAGCCAGATGCCGGGCTTGAAAGATTTGGCCCGGCACGTTCTGGACAAGCAGATCAGGCTTGGTAAGCCGATCCATCTTTCCGGTTTGCCCGACGCCGTCAGCGGCCCGGCCTTCGCGACGACTGCTGGCCTTTTGACCTATATTTCCGGTCATGCCGATGAGATGCCTGCCGAGATTATGGCGCAGGCCGAGCCGGGTTCTTTGTGGGAACGGGTCCGGCACTGGCTGCATGAAAACTGGTAGAAAGGCCGGGGTGCCCTTGATTGGGAGCAGGCCAAGAGTCGTTGTGCATAATTCCTGAATTTATCCACAGTATTTTGTGTATAAGATTTTTTGCCTGCCGGGGGTGCTGTGGAGAATCCGAAAAAGCGAATCGGATGAGTCGTTTAGAAGTTTGTTTTGTAATCCTGTTTCAGGCAGTGATAGACTTGAAAACAGGGCTCCTTGTGCAAAACCCGTGAATTCTTTCAGATTTGCACTTTTCTGCGTTCTTAAACTGCCATACACTTCAAAACGAAGCGCAGGGACCGTCTCTTCCGGTCTCTCAAGCCAACAGATTCCAAGGGTAAAACCATGATCGACATCAAAATACAGCCGACGGACATGCAAAAGCTTTCGCCGAAAATTACGGTGATCGGAGTCGGGGGTGCGGGTGGAAACGCCGTGAACAACATGATCTCTTCAAATCTGGAGGGGTGTGAGTTCCTTGTGTGCAATACGGACTCGCAGGCGCTTCAAGGCTCACTGGTTGACGACTCACGAAAGGTTCAACTGGGCACGACCGTTACGGGCGGTCTGGGCGCAGGCTCGAAGCCCGAAGTCGGGCGCGCGGCTGCAGAGGAATCCCTTGATGAGGTGCTCCAGTATCTTGAAGGCGCGAATATGGTTTTTGTCACTGCCGGTATGGGCGGTGGAACCGGGACAGGCGCTGCGCCCGTTATCGCGAAGGCTTGCCGGGAGCGCGGTATCCTGACTGTCGGGGTCGTAACCAAGCCGTTCCATTTCGAAGGTTCTCACCGGATGAAATCCGCAGAATCCGGAATTAAAGAGATGCAGGATTTCGTGGATACGCTGATCGTGATCCCGAACCAGAATCTTTTCCGGATCGCCAATGAAAAAACCACCTTTGCCGAATCTTTCCAGATGGCTGACGGTGTGTTGCAGGCCGGTGTGCGCGGTGTCACTGATTTGATGGTCAAGCCCGGTCTTGTGAATCTCGATTTTGCCGATATCCGGACCGCCATGATGGAAATGGGTAAGGCTATGATGGGGACCGGAGAAGCCGAAGGCGAGAAACGCGCCGTTGAAGCTGCCGAATCCGCAATCAACAACCCACTGCTCGACGACGTATCGATGAAAGGCGCGCATGGCGTTATCATCAATGTGACCGGCGGGTACGATATGACACTCTTTGAAGCCGATGAGGCATGCAACCGGATTCGCGATGAAGTAGACCCGGATGCAAATATCATCTTTGGGGCCACATTCGATGAAAATCTGAACGGCAAAATGCGCGTTTCCATTATCGCGACGGGTATTGAGAAAGAAGCCGATGCCAAAACGGGTTCCGAGGGCGGTTCGCTGAAGGCCGGATCGATCGACCGGCAAGGGCTGGAACGTGCAAAGCCAAGTGTGGCCGCGCCGAACGCAGCGCCGCAGACATCTGTAAACACGCCTATGAGTGCGCCGATGGCTCCTTCCGTTTCTGCGCCGACAGTCCCGTCCTTTCAGGGGCGTCAGCCATCCTTGCCTGCGACCGGGCCGTCTACAGGGGCGCCGGTCTTTATGTCCGCTCAGAGCGTTCAGGCTATGCGGGCGCCCGCCGTGTCTGCGCCGGCTGTGCCTTCCGCACCTGCGGCATCTGTGCCTCTTTCGCAAGGAAGCGCAGCGATCGCTACGCAGGACCCGGAACTGGATATGTTCGAGCAACACAAATTCGCCGAAGCCGGGCAGGGGAATGACATGTCCTCCATTTCGCGTAATACGGCTCTGCGGGGGACACGCTATAATGATGCCTTTATCCCGCCGCGCCCTGTCGAGGCTCCATCCGGAACAGGGTCTTACATGGCCGGGTTCCATGGAGAGCATGTCCCTTCGGATGCTCCGCAAGAGCAGCAGTCCTCATCCGGGCAATCTTCCGCTTCAGCCGCTCAGCAGGCCGGTACGGCTCCGGGTTTAAAACTGAATCCGCCGCGTCCGCCTGCCGGTACGCAGAGAAAACGTACGCCGTCCTTGTTTGAGCGGATCAGTGATACGGTTCATGAGCATCTGGAAGGGCGCCGTTCCGACCAGCAGCAGGGTCGTCCCGCACAGACGCGGACCGCGCCCTCGGCGCAAAGCTCCGGCGGTTACGGTGCAGGCGATGCTGGCGGTGTGCCTCAGAACGCTTCACAAGGGCGTTTGAATATCGATGCACCGTCCAAGCAAAGCCAGAGCGATGATGAGCTGGATATTCCAGCTTTCCTGAGACGGCAGGCGAATTAGAGCTTTCATAGCTTAGCGTGTACGGTGTTGCTCGTTGCTGGCCTATGGCGTTGTGATTCTCAGTCTTTTTGTAACAAAGCGCAACAAACTGTGATTTGTCCACAGCGCTTGTTTTGCCTATAGTCTATGGTGTGTGCAAGGGTCTGTAAGCCTTGTGCCGCTATAGATAATAGAAAGATATGCAAAATGCAGCGCACGGTCAGCGAGATTATTACGGTTAAGGGTGTCGGTCTTCATTCGGGACAGATGATCACTCTATCGATAAAGCCTGCGGGCGCAGATGAGGGTATTACATTTATCCGCACGGATGTTACCGAAGGCGATAATGCGATCCCGGCTTTGTGGGATCATGTCGTGGATACGCAGCTTTGCACCGTGATCGGTAATGAAGACGGCGTTCGTGTGGGTACGATCGAGCATTTGATGTCGGCTTTACGTGGCGCAGGCATAGACAACGCACTGATCGAGCTGGACGGGTCGGAAGTGCCGGTCATGGATGGCAGTGCCGCGCCGTTTTTGGAGCTGATTGAGGAAACGGGCGCCGCCGTGCAGCCATCCCCGCGTCGGATTATCAAGGTTCTGAAAGAGGTTAGCGTCGAGCGTGACGGTAAGCGTGTGACGCTCTCTCCCGCGGAAAACAGCGTTTTTGCCGGTGAGATTGCGTTTGATCACCAATCTGTCGGGACACAGCGCTATGAAGTCGAGCTGTTTAACGGCAATTACCGCCATGAGATCGCCGCCGCGCGGACATTCGGTTTCCTGCATGAGGTCGAGTGGATGCGCTCCCAAGGGCTGGCTTTGGGCGGTTCTTTGGATAATGCGGTCGTGCTGGGACCGGAAGGGGTGATGAACCCGGACGGTCTGCGCTTTGAGGATGAATTTATCCGCCACAAGCTGCTGGATGCGATCGGTGATCTGTATCTTGCGGGTCTTCCGATTATGGGCGCGTATGACGGCGTAAAGGCGGGGCATGCCATCAATAATGAAATCCTTAAGGCGCTTTTTGCCGATAAGGATGCCTATGAGGTTATCGAACTCTGTGTCGATCCCTTCGCGCGCGCAGGCGAGTCCGAATACCGAGAAGTCGCGCTCGTCTCCTAGGGGCGGAATTCACTAATTTCGTACGCATAACTGTATGTTGCGGCTTTCAATTAAGGCCAGCCTCCGCTATCTATGATACATGAATTTATCTGTACGGATTCGAAAAAGCCGGGGATAGCGATGCGAAAAAAACGTCTCATAATATTATTGTCCGCCGTCATGATTGCAGGGGCAGGGTTAAGTGGTTGCGCCTCTTCCGATAAGCCGAAAGAGCAGATTGAGGAAGATGTCGATACGCTTTATAACCGTGCGGCCTCAGCGCTGGATGAAAAGCGCTATGCCGAAGCCACCCGCTATTTCGAAGAGGTCGAGCGTCAGCACCCTTACTCTCAATGGGCGACGCAGGCTCAGCTTATGGCTGCGTTTTCTTCCTATCAGGACCAGCGCTATGACGAGGCCGTTCTGGCTCTGGACCGCTTTATACAGCTTCACCCCGGTAACAAGGACATTGATTACGCCTATTATCTGAAGGCGCTATGCTATTACGAGCAAATCTCCGACGTACGACGAGATCAGGAGATGACGCAGGAGGCTTTGAACGCGCTGGAAGCGCTCATCAGCCGCTTCCCGGACAGCCAGTATGCCCGTGATGCTGCGCTCAAGCGTGATTTGACGCTGGACCATCTGGCCGGAAAAGAAATGGAGATCGGGCGTTATTACCTTAACCGTGGGCATGTGAACGCGGCAATCAACAGGTTCCGCTCTGTCATCCAGAAATACCAGACGACCACGCACACGCCTGAGGCGTTGCACCGGCTTGTCGAGGCCTATCTGACATTGGGTCTGACGGATGAAGCTACGCGCGTTGCCTCTGTTTTGGGATATAACTATCCGGGCAGCCGGTGGTACGAGAAGAGCTACGCACTGCTTGATGAAAAATCCCGCAAACGGATTCTGGACGAGCGCGGTTTTGTTGACAGGGCAGTTGATACGATTTTCAAACCCGATTAGGGCATGAGCTATGCTCGTAAGTCTGAGTATTCAAAATGTCGTCCTGATTGAGGCGCTGACCGTCGAATTTAATGGCGGGCTGTGCACTTTGACCGGGGAAACGGGCGCCGGGAAATCCATCTTGCTGGATTCGCTGGGGTTAGCGCTCGGCATGCGGGCCGATACGGGGCTTGTGCGAAAGGGCGCACAGCAGGCGCAAGTGAGCGCTGAGTTTACCGTTCGGAACGATCATCCAGTCTTTGATATGTTGAGAGAAGCGTCCTTGGCGGTGAGAGATGATGAAACTGCGCTTATCCTGCGGCGCTCCATCAGCGCGGAGGGGCGGTCCCGCGCCTTTATCAATGACCAGCCGGTGAGCGTATCCTTACTGCGTGAGGCCGGAGAGGCTCTGGTTGAAATTCACGGTCAGTTTGAAACGCAAGGGCTTTTGAACCCGGCATCCCATTTGCGCATTCTGGATGAATATGCGCAAGACGGGGGGAGCTTGCCGCCCTTATTTACGGCTTGGAAAGAGCGTGAGGAGTCTTGCATCCGTCTACGGGAGGAGGCGGGCCGTACCCGTGCGGAAGAGGCTTATCTTCGTCAGGCGCTTGAGGATCTGGACGCTCTGGACCCGCAAGAAGGGGAAGAGGAAGCGCTCTCAGGTCTGCGTGAGCGTTTGATGCACCGGGAACAGGTGCTTGAGGCGCTCAATACGGCTTATCATATTCTGAGCGGAGAAAGCGACCCGGTGCGCGGCGCCTGGGGGGCTTTGGAGCGGATTGCGGATAGAGCAGGTGAGGGGCTGGAGATCGCGCTGGGCGCGCTGGAGCGGGCGAGCGTGGAAATGCAGGAAGCGCTGGCGGCGATTCAAAGCCTCTCAAACGATCTGGAGGAGAGCGAGTATAATCTGGAAATGATCGACGAGCGGCTGCATGCTTTGCGGGCGCAGGCGCGCAAGCATGGTTGCGGTGTCGATGATTTGCAGGCCGTACGGGGTGAGTTGGCTGCGCGGCTGAACAGGATCGAGCATGAAGACGAAGTGCTGGAAGCGGCGGTGAAAGAAGCGGACAGAGCACGCAAAGCCTATGAGGCGGAAGCGCAGCGTGTCTCGATCTCTCGCCGTAAGGCTGCGCAGGCTTTAGATAAGCGGGTTGCGGAGGAGTTGCCGCCGCTGAAACTGGGCAAGGCGCGTTTTGAGACGCATGTTGAAACACTTTCCGAAGAAGAATGGGGGCCGCATGGCATGGACCGCGTACGCTTTCTGGTCGCAACCAATCCGGGCGCTGAAGCCGGGCCGCTCCATAAAATCGCTTCGGGCGGGGAAATGGCGCGCTTTATGCTCGCGCTAAAAGTCGTGATGGCGGAAACCGGTGCGGCGGGGACGCTCATTTTCGACGAGGTCGATAGCGGGATCGGCGGAGCGACAGCGGATGCGGTCGGGGAACGGCTGGCCGGGCTGGCGGCGGCGAAACAGGTTCTGGTTGTAACCCATGCGCCCCAAGTGGCCGCCCGTGCAGCCCATCATTATATCGTCCATAAGGACGGTGAGGCGGATATAAGGACAAGCGTGAAAGCGCTCTCCTCCCGGCAGGAACGCTGCGAGGAAATTGCCCGGATGCTCTCTGGTGCGGATATCACGGCGGAGGCGCGCGCCGCGGCTGGAAAATTGCTGGAGACGGGGACGTGAGGGGAAGGGGGCTGTCATTGCGAGCCACCAGAGGTGGCGCGGCAATCCAGAAGCCGCAGGAACAGTGCTGGATTGCTTCGTCGGCTGTGCCTCCTCGCAATGACGGAAGGGTAGTGTTTCCATGAACGCACTTTTTGATCTGTCCGCAGAAGACGCAAAGGCCCGGCATGCGCAGCTTGTGAAGGAGATTCGCAGGCATGACGCGCTCTATTACCAGCAGGACGCGCCGGAACTGTCCGATGCGGAGTATGACGCGCTGCGCCGGGAGCTTGAGCAGATCGAGGCGGACTATCCGGCGCTTGTGAAAGCGGACAGCCCCACGCAAACCGTTGGTGCCGCGCCTGCGAAAGGCTTTAAAAAGGTCCATCATTCCACGCCGATGCTGTCCCTGTCGAATGTGTTCAGTGAAGAGGAGTTGACGGATTTTCTGGAGCGTATCCGGCGGTTTTTGAAGCTTCCGGAGGATGAGACAATCGAGATTCTTGCCGAACCGAAAATCGACGGCCTGTCCTGCGCCCTGCGTTATGAAGACCGGAAGCTTGTTTTGGCGGCCACGCGCGGGGACGGCGTGGAGGGCGAAGACATCACGGCCAATGTCATGACGATCGCGGATGTGCCTAAAACGCTCCCCCAAGACGCGCCGGAGATTTTGGAGGTGCGCGGCGAGATTTATATGCGCCGGGATGAGTTTGTGGCGCTGAATGCGGCGCAGGAAAGGGCTGGGGAAAAGATTTTCGCCAATCCCCGCAATGCAGCGGCGGGGAGTATTCGCCAGCTTGACAGCGCCGTGACGGCGTCCCGGAATTTGCATTTTTTTGCCTATGGGGTGGGGGAGGTTTCTGATCCGCAGGCTGTGGCAACGACAGCAGAGAGTGCCACTCCTCTTCAATTTTACATAATTCAAAATCTTAAAAGATGGGGGTTCTCCGTAGCGGAAAAGATGGGCGTGTTTGAGACGTTGGACGCTCTGATGGACAATTACCGTTTTATTCTCTCGGCCCGCGCCGATATCCCTTACGACATTGACGGGATTGTCTATAAGGTCAACCGGCTGGACTGGCAGGCGCGGCTGGGCTTTGTTTCCCGTGCGCCGCGCTGGGCGACCGCGCATAAATTCCCGGCGGAGCGGGCGGTCACAAAGCTCACGGCAATTGAGATTCAGGTGGGGAGGACCGGGGCGCTGACCCCTGTGGCGCGGCTGGAGTCTATCACTGTGGGCGGAGTAGTTGTCTCCAACGCCACGCTGCACAACGAGGACGAGATCGCCCGCAAGGATATCCGCGAAGGAGATACTGTCGTGATCCAGCGCGCCGGGGATGTGATCCCGCAGGTTGTCGAAGTGCTTTTGGACAAGCGCCCCGCCGATTCGAAGCCTTTCCCCTATCCCGATCATTGTCCCGTTTGCGGCTCGCTCGCGATCCGGGAGGAGGGGGACGCAATTCGGCGCTGCACGGGCGGACTGGTCTGCCGGGCGCAGGCGGTGGAGCGGCTGAAACATTTTGTCTCCCGACTGGCTTTTGATATCGAGGGCCTCGGCGCGAAAATTATCGAGCAGTTTTACGAGGAGGAGCTTATACGCTCTCCGGTCGATATTTTTACGCTGGAGGCGCGGAACGATACGCTCGAGCCACCGATCCGGGAGAAAGAGGGGTGGGGCGAGTTGTCGGAGAAAAATCTGTTCGCAGCGATCAATGCGCGCCGGGAAATGGCGCTGAACCGCTTTATCTATGCGCTGGGCATTCGCCATATCGGAGAGGCCACGGCCAAGCGGCTGGCCGCCACTTATGGCAGTTTCGAAGCTCTGGAAGAGGTGATGGGCAAGACGCAGGATAGAGAAGGGGCAGCCTACGGAGAGCTTTTGAATATCGAGGATATCGGTCCGGCAGCGGCGGACGAGCTGGTCGCCTTCTTTGCTGAAGCGCATAATCAGGAGATTTTGAAGGGGTTGCAGGCGCAAATCCGTATCCAGCCCTATGACACGCCGAAAAGCGCAGATAGTCCCGTGGCCGGGAAAACGCTGGTCTTTACGGGGAGCCTGTCCATCAGCCGCTCCGAAGCCAAGGCACAGGCCGAGCGGCTGGGCGCGAAGGTCGCAGGCTCCGTCTCGAAGAAAACCGATTACGTGATCGCAGGCGAGGATGCCGGCTCCAAGCTGAAAAAGGCGCAGGAGTTGGGGGTTACTGTCCTGACGGAAGAGGAATGGATCGCGCTGGTGTCGTGATCTCTATGCGCTTTGTTTTAAAAAAAGCTCTATCCCAGTAGAACATTTGTTTTTTCAACACGAAGGCCACTAAGGCTTCACGATGTGCACGAAGTTTTTTTTAGAATCCTTGTTCAAGCTAAAATTCTGCATCAAAAAAACTTCGTGTGCTTATTTTAAGCTTCTTTTCTTGTCTTCGTGTTGAAAATTCCCGCTTTTCCGTTGGCATCGGGATATATTTTCAAACCATGGAAAACACGGAAAAACTTCTTTCTTATCCCGTTTTCATATCTAAACCGAATCGCTTTTATCGCGTAAATGATAGAGTTTTTCCATCGCAGATTCGATTTCAGGCGGATAGTCGCGTCGTTCGATAAACTCACCGCCGCCCGTGTTGCGTGTCATGGAAAGCTCAAGCGCACGGGTCAAAAGCTCACTGATCTTGAGGTCGTCCTGCTCCAAAGACAGGTGCAATGCCTGCAAAATACGGTCACTTAAACGAATTTTGTCTCTTTCTGCCTGATCCATTCTCTCTTTGCCTTCCAAACAACGATAAGCTGGGACTACTTTGCCTGTTTCCTAGAAAGGTTTCAAGGTCTCTGGGCGTGCAATAATGGTTTCTTCAATTAATTTATAAAACCGGTCCAGAAAAAGGCTGCGGATTTCATCGCGTTCCATCAGGATTTCATGGCGGGATTCAGGCAGTTGCAGGATTTCCGCTGGCCTGATTTTTTGTGCAGTCTGTTTGGTGGCTTCGTTATCGACAAGATTTTCAATTCCGGCCATTGCCAAAAGGCAACGCGTCCGTATGGCGTCAAGTGTTTCATTCTTACGGAGCTTCGCGCAGGAGCGCGCCGCGCGGTTTAGCCAACCGAACGTGATTCCCCCGACTTGCAGAGCTGGGTCAGACAGGCTCCAGAGATTGTGGAGGCTGCCGCGTGCCGGGTCGGAAGACAGGCTTTTGGGCGCAGGCGGTGCAGGGTGCATATCCTCGCGCCAGTTGCCGCCGCCCGGTACGTAGATTTTCCGTGCAAGGGTGCCTAAAAGGCCGGTCAAAGACAGCCGCAGCGGATCAGGTAGCGGCTTCAGAGCTTTGATCCCACATAGGGGCGCCGTCATGGCCGCGCATTCAAACATTCCCGGATGTTGGCTGAGATAGTGCAGCCCGATATTCGCACCCATCGAGTGCGCAAGCATCGCCAGCGGAATCCGGCCTTTGTCAGGGTGAACGCTGGAGTGTTTTATATATTCGAGAATAAAATAATGAAGATCCTCGACATCGTTTTGAAAACCGGTTGAATGGCGCTTATGCGGGTTTTTGAGATAGCGGTCCGAGCGGCCCTGTCCCATCCAGTCCAGCACCCAGAAGGCGAGGTTATGCTCAAGGCAATAGCGCGCAACTTCAAAATATTTCTCACCGAACTCGCTCAGGCCCGGCAGGCACACAACAACGGCATCCGGAATGCTGTCTTGCGGGAAGGCGGAACCGAAGCGGAGTTTCCTGTTGTTACGGGTGAAAAAGTGCCAGCGCCAGCCCGGCGGCGGTGTGAAGCGATCTTCGAGCCCCGAAGGGGCAGGGGGAATGTTACTCATCTATCTACTCTACAGCAGAGGTATCGAAGGAACAAAGAAGAATGTGAAAAGAGGACCTTTTAGAAGGGCTGCGCGCTTATGCATCCAGTTGCGCTTTGAGCGCGTTGTCCTGAATGAACTCGCGGCGCGGCTCGACGACATCGCCCATCAGGGTCGAGAAAATCTCATCGGCCTTGATCGCATCGGCTACCCGGACCTGAAGCAGAGTCCGCACATTCGGGTCAAGCGTCGTTTCCCAGAGCTGCTCCGGATTCATTTCCCCAAGACCTTTATAGCGGGAGACGCTGGCACCCTTCCGGCCCGCTTCGATTACACGGTCGTAAAAAGCCGCCGGGCCGTTGACTTTCGCAAGAGATTTATCACCCTGACGAATTTCGACGGGGCCGGAAAATGTTTCTTGCAACCACGGAGAAGCCTTATGCAGCCGGACCGCATCCGGCGAACGAAGCCGATCTGCGGAGAGGTGAACAATTTCCCTCACGCCGCGTACTTCACGCTCCAGCACATAACCGCCGACGGGGGTAAAACGCCCTGCCCAGGTTTTTGCATTTTTGGGTGCGATTTTATTGAGGCGCTCGGCGATGATGGAGGCATAAGTTTCCCCCTTGGACGGCTCTGCGAATATGGATTCGTCAAAGGCGCCTGCGATTGCGCCTTGTTCGACGACGCGCCGATTCCCAGAGCGCTGCGCCAGCGTATTGATGGAGTTGCGGATCTGGCGTGATTTCAGGAGCAGATCCCGCAAATCGTTGCCGTTACGCGTATTTCCCGCCCCGTCAATGATCACGAGATCGGACAGGGCTGCTTCGATCAGGTAGTTTTCAAGCTCGCGCTCATCTTTGAGATAGACCTCTCCGGCGTTGCCGCGCTTGATCTTGAAGAGCGGAGGCTGGGCGATATAGAGGTAACCGCGTTCGATCACTTCAGGCATATAGCGGAAGAAGAAGGTCAGCAAAAGCGTCCGGATGTGAGAGCCGTCCACATCAGCATCGGTCATGATAATGACTTTGTGATAGCGGATTTTGTCGATATTGAACTCATCCGGGCCGATCGAGGTGCCCAGCGCGGTAATGAGCGTGCCAAGCTCTTGTGAGTTGAGCATTTTATCAAAGCGCGCGCGCTCCACATTCAGGATTTTCCCGCGCAAAGGCAGGATGGCCTGATTATGACGGTCGCGGGCCTGTTTGGCCGAACCGCCCGCCGAGTCCCCCTCGACGATGAAAATTTCAGAAATTGACGGGTCTTTGCTCTGGCAATCGGCAAGTTTGCCCGGCAGATTGGACACATCCATGATCCCCTTGCGGCGGGTCAGGTCGCGCGCTCTGCGGGCGGCCTCACGGGCTGTGGCGGCTTCGACGATCTTGCCGACGATATGCTTGCCCTCCGTAGGGTGCTCTTCAAGCCATGTACCGAGATATTCGGCGATCGCGCCCTCGACGACGGGGCGGACTTCGGAGGAGACCAGCTTGTCCTTCGTCTGGGTGGAGAATTTCGGGTCCGGAACCTTTACGGAGAGCACGCAGGTCAGCCCTTCGCGCATATCTTCCCCGGTCAGCTTAATATCGTTCTTTTTAAGCAGCCCTTTTTCTTCCGCGTATTTCGAGAGAACACGGGTGAGCGCAGCGCGGAAGCCTGCAAGGTGCGTACCA
>JAGRKA010000022.1 GCA_020442475.1 Alphaproteobacteria bacterium
CGACCTTCTTCATGGCGACAGGTTTCCACGGATTCCACGTTTTTTTGGTTTTGGTTTTCCTGATTGTATGCTGGATTCGTGCCGCAAAGGGCCATTTCACGCCTGAGCGCCATTTCGGCTTCGAAGCTGCTGCCTGGTACTGGCATTTTGTTGATGTCGTCTGGCTGTTCCTGTTCTGCGCGATCTATGTATGGGGCAACACGATCGGCATGGATGTATCAGCGGTTCATTAACCGATTGATTAGGCACGGCACGGCCTGAAAGGATGGATCAGGATATGCCTACCCCCAAAAAAAGCTCGCCCTTGCAAATCGGACTTGCCTGTAAATGTCCGAGATGTGAACAGGGCGATCTTTACAAACCGGGATGGACACTTGACCTTCGTGATTCATGCGAACAATGCGGGTTGGACTTCCAGAAAAACGACGCGGCAGACGGTCCGGCTTTTTTCCTGATCTGCTTTCTGGGCGTTATGATCGTCCCGCTGGCATTGGTTCTGGATATGTTGGTTCATCCATCGATCTGGGTACATTTGGTCCTGTGGACCTTTGTTGCTCTGGGCGTTACGCTCGGCTCCCTCCGCCCGGTTAAAGCCTTTATCGTCGCCTTGCAGTTCCGCCATAGACCCACAGATTGGGAGTAAAGCTCCTCAATACAGGAAAGAAGAAAAGGACCGCTTCATGACCATACGCCCCTCTTTTTCTACGCTCCTGTCTTCCATTGTGATCCTGGCTGCCTTCACAGCGTTATGTGCCCTTGGAATCTGGCAGGTCAAGCGCCTGGCCTGGAAAGAAGGGATCATCAGCAAGCTGGATGCAGCCTATGCGCATACAGCGGATTCGGCTCCTTTGGACCTCACATCCATACAGCCCGGTGATTACAGCTATGGCTGGGTCGAAGGTATCTTTATGCCGGATAAAGCCCTTTTACTGGGTCCCAGAACGCGGGAAGGCCGGATTGGAAACGACCTGATTGTCCCGTTAAAAATCAAAGACCGGACGCTTTTGATCAATATGGGTTGGACGGACGCAGCGCTAGAAGACCTGCCAATCACTCATGTGCAAGATAAAAAAATACGATTCGCAGGGCTGGCTTTTACTCCCTCGTGGAACCGCTTCACACCGGATAATGACCCCGCGCAAGATTTGTGGTTCAAACCAGATATTCAGGAGATCGCTCAAGTACGAGGCCTTGCAAATTCTTTCCCCTTTATCCTGTACGCGCAGGAGGCCTCATACAAATTCGATGCGACGTTCCCGAACAATACGAAATATTACCCCAATAACAACCATCTCCAATATGCGATTTTCTGGTTCACGATGGCCTTTTTGCTGCTGATCATGACCGGTATCGTCATCACCTCACGAAAAAGGGGGAGAAGCTCTCCCCCTTTAAAAGCCTAGCCCTCGAAAAAGTCTAGTCTCCGGCCAATCCGCGCAGACGTTGCTCAGCGATAATCAGCATCGGTAGATCGACCGTCCCGGCATTCCGAATGCTCGAGAATAACGGCTCCAGCCGCTCGACCTTTCCGTTTTGCAGCGCCGTCCATGTCTGCAGCAAAGATTCCCCCTTCGCAGCCTTGCCTGCAGTATCCCGCAGCACCCGGAGTGTCAACGCAGCCTGTGAGCTGTAAAGCTGATCGACAAGACCGTTCGTGGCCTCGCTTTGCCACTGATCGTCCGCAGGCAGGAAACGTGCCTGCTTACGCAGCCAATCCATATGGAACAGCCCGCCGATTTCGAAATAGGTCTGCGCTGTTTCAGTCAGATCAGCCCTTTGTTCCAGCGAAATCCGCACAATATCGCACGCGGATGAGAGTATCGGCATTAGTGCAATCTGTCTGGCCAGTGCAGACGGAAGACCGTTATGCTCTCCGGCCTGAATATGCTGGAGAAGACTCTCCTTCATATCTTTCGGCAGCAGCTTATCAGCTTTCTGATAAAGCGTTGAAATGCCGTCACCGAATGCCTTGATGTCTTCTCCGATATCGATATCGCGCCCAAGCCGTGTCAGGAACCAGCCGATCGCATGCTCTGCCAGATGCACAATTTCACGCATCGCCTTAAGCTGAACTTCCGCAGGCACCTTATTATCCAGCGACTCGATCGAATCCCAGAGCGATCTAAGATTGTAGGCGTCGCGGACAACAATATAGGCTTTTGCAACCTGCGAACAGCTCGCGCCCGTTTTACTCATCTTGGTCTTGAGGAAGGTCGGGCCCATCCGGTTGATCAGCGAATTCGCCATCGTTGTTGCCACGATCTCGCGCGCCAGCCGATGCTTCTGAATTTCCGGCGCGAAGGATTCACGCAAAGGTGCCGGGAAGTAATTCAGGAGCCAGTCGCGCATTTGCGGATCGTCCGGAATATCACAAGCCAGAAGCGCTTGCGTGAAGGTGATCTTCGAATAAGACAGAATAACGCACAGCTCCGGACGGGTCAGTCCCTTACCTAAACGCAGGCGCTCCTCTACCTGTTCCGTATCCGGCAAGCCCTCAATCACACGGTTCAAACCATTCTCCCGTTCCAATTGCCGGATAAACTCCTCCTGCCGCTCCAGATTTTCGCTGGCCTGAATTTCTGCCAATGAAATCGCCTGCGCCTGCTGATAATTATTCCGCAGCACATGTGCAGCAATATCCTCAGTCATTTTTTCAAGCAGCTTGTTACGCGCAGCAATATCCATCTTGTGTGCTTTCGAGGCCACAACTTCGCTGAGCAAAATCTTGATATTCACCTCATGGTCGGAAGAATCCACACCGCCGGAATTGTCGAGGAAGTCCGTATTGATCATCCCACCTTTTTGCGCGAACTCAATACGGCCAAGCTGCGTTACACCAAGATTTGCGCCTTCACCGACCACGCGGGCACGCACATCCCCGGCATTGATCCGGATCGCGTCCGTCGCCTTGTCACCGACATCGGCATGCGTTTCCTTGCTCGACTTAATATAGGTCCCAATCCCACCAAACCAGAGCAAATCAACACGTGCTTTCAAAATCGCACGCATCAATTCGTTTGGTGTGACCTGATCAGCCTCTATATCGAACGCCTTTTGAATCTCAGGCGTCAGCTTCAGCGTTTTTTCACTACGGGAATAAATCCGCCCGCCCTTCGAGAGCAGTTTCTGATCATACCCGTCCCATCCCAGAACATTTTCGAACAACCGTTTACGTTCTTTGTACGTCACCGCCGGATCCGGATTCGGATCACAGAAAATATGGAGATGGTTAAAGGCTGCCAGCAAACGGATATGCTCTGAAAGCAGCATACCGTTCCCGAACACATCTCCACTCATATCGCCGACCCCGACTACATCAAAGGGCTGGGTCTGCGTATTGTGGTTAAGCTGACGGAAATGCAGCTTGACGGATTCCCAAGCACCGCGTGCCGTAATTCCCATCTTCTTGTGGTCGTAACCAGCCGAACCACCCGAAGCAAACGCATCGCCAAGCCAGAACCCGTATTCCTGCGAAATACCGTTGGCAATATCGGAGAAAGACGCCGTTCCTTTATCCGCAGCAACCACCAGATAGGGATCATCTCCGTCACGACGAACGACATCCTTCGGCGGAATAATTTTTTCGCCCTCGCGGTTATCAGTGATATCAAGCAAGCCGCGAATGAACATCTTGTAGCACTCGACGCCCTCTTCGCGGTATTTCGCACGATCCTGAATCGCCGTCTTAACAACAAAGCCGCCCTTGGCGCCCATTGGCACGATCACGGAGTTTTTCACCATCTGCGCCTTCATCAGGCCGAGCACTTCAGTACGGAAATCCTCATGACGGTCGGACCAGCGCAAGCCGCCGCGTGCGATTTTATCGCCGCGCAAATGAATCCCTTCCACGCGCGTAGAATAGACGAAAATCTCGCGGTAAGGGCGCGGGTTCGGCAATTCAGGGACTTTCGAGCTGTTCAGCTTAATCGAAAGATAAGGCTTAGGCTGCCCGTCCGGCATCGTCTGGAAATAGTTCGTACGCAAGGTGGCATCTATCAGCGCACTTATGCTGCGCAAAATCCGGTCCTGGTCAAGAGACTCAACCTTTTCCAGTTCCTTGTTGATTTTGGCAATGAACTTTGCTGCATCATCATTTGCTGCTTTTTTCTGCTGCGACGGATCATGCAGCGCCTTGAAAAAATCGACTAACATGCGGCTGATTTTCGGATACTGGTTTAAGGCCGCCTCAATATAAGGGCGGCTGAACGGGTAGCGGATCTGTTTGATATAACGCACATAGGTCCGCAGGATCGTCGTTTCCTGCCAGTTCATATTGGCAGTCAACACCAGATGGTTTAGCCCGTCACTTTTGACAAGACCGCACCATATTTTCACGAATGCCGTTTCAAAGTTTTCTTTCACGGCAGGGATATCGACGGTCGCACTATCCTTCGGCGTTTCCAGCAGAAAGTCGTGTATCCACAAAGAGGCCTTGCTGCCTGCCGGCTTGATTTCATAGGGCAGTTCGGAAACAGCCTTCAGCCCCATATTCTCAAGGATCGGCATCACGTCGGAAAGCGTCAGCGGACGGCCCGGAATATAGACCTTCAGCCGCATCTGGTTTTTCTCAAGCGAATCCAAACGGTATAGATCAAGCTGAAGCGTTTGCGTTTCCAGCGTTTTTTCGATTTTCTCTATATCGAATACGGATTGGCGCGCCTCATAACGAGACATATACGCAACCGGGAACGCTTCGCCGTATTTCAGGGTCAAGCGCGTAATTTCCCGCTCATCACCACTTTTCAGCTCCAGCGCCAGAGCGGAAGACAAAAGCTCAGGCCATGTTTTCCCGGCATCCTGCAAACGCTTTTCAATTTTTTCCGGGTCAAGTTCCGGCTGCGTTTTCTGGCTGATATTGATCGTAAACATCACCCGTGCAAAAACGGAATCATCCAGCGAGGTCGTAAAGGTCTGACACGTACCGTTCAACTCGTCCTCAAGGATAGAGGCCATCTGTTTGCGCAGCTCCGTCCCGAAGCGATCGCGTGGAATATACACAAGGCAGGAAATATAGCGCCCGAACGGATCGCGGCGGATAAAGAGTGCAATCCGCTGGCGCTCCTGAAGACGCAAAATGCTCGTCGCAATTTTCAATAGCTCGTCTTTCGGAATCTGAAACAGCTCGTCGCGCGGATATTTTTCAAGAATATGACGTAGGGCCTTACGATCATGGGAACCGGGAATAAAGCCCGACAGCTCCATCACATCATCAACTTTCTCGCGTAAAAACGGCACGTCGCTGACGCTGCGCGAATAGGTCACAGATGTAAACAGGCCAAGGAAGAGCTTTTCTCCGACAACTTGCCCGTTCTTACCGTAGGTCTTAACAGCAATCGCATCCATCGGCACACGCCTGTGTACCGTAGACAGGCGGTTCGTCTTCGAAACGGAGACAGGTGGCAGATCGCGCCGCATCTCCTGAAGATTACGTGGTAGCCCCTCCTTATTCTCGCTGATATAGGCCGGACGAACGCCGTCATGCAGCAGACCAAGGCTGGACCCGGAAACTGTCTTGCTCTTCAGCCCCTTGTCCGTCTCGGTAAACTCATACTCACGATAGCCCAGAAGAGTGAAGTTGTTGTTGTACAGATAATCGAGGAAGGCACAATATTGCTCGACCTCTTTCAAGGAATGTCCGGTTTTTGCTCCCGCCAGTTCTTCCCGTGCTTCATGCAATTTTTCCAGCAGTTTTTTCCAGTCTTTATTCGCAATCTGGACATCCCGGATCACTTTGTACAGCCCGGCCTCAAGTGCGGCCAGCGCTTCGTCAGAGAGTGTATCGACAATATGGATATGAATATGGGACTGGCGCAAATAGCCCTCCGTCTCTTCGGAGGACATATCCGCCAACTTTCCATTTTTATCGTATTTCGCATACAAAAACGGATGAACAAGTAAATCGATCAAGAAATTATTCTTATTAATCTCGGCCACGATTGAATCAATCAAGAAAGCCATATCATCATTAACCACGTCGATAACGGTCCGGCGCACGGTTACATCTTTCGTCACGGGGCAGTAAATCCGAATTTTCGGATCGCCCTGCTTACGGTCTTTAGACAGCTCCCAGTGTGAACGGGCCGTCTCTGCCAGAAGACTACTCTCAAATAGTTCCAGATCCTCAGCCGGAATTTTAGCGGCCATTTTTTCAAGGATATCGCGTTCTTGTGTATTCGTTTTTTCAGGAAGAAGCTGAAGTGCTTTTTTCAGCGAGGATTGCGTCATTTTATCGTTAACACCGTTATAAAAATTGTTTCAAAAAGCCTTGTTTTTTCCAAGACGTAGCCAGATATCCACAATCTATTACAAAAAACTGTGAATTCAAGCCGCCCGATCCTATACCCTATTCAGGAAGGATTCCACGTAATTTTATAGTGATTTTTTTGCCCCGGATTTCCTGCTGTTTACAGCAAACCATACCCCTGAAGTTTTGTGACAAGCGGCTCAAGTTGCTTCTCGTAACGCTTCCATTTATCGACGGACGTTTTATAGACCGGCTTCGTAACCTGCGCCTTGCTGGCCGTGAGAACGCTGCGTTTTTGCTTATGCGGTTTCAAACAGGCCTCATCCCATTCCAACCCTGCGAAATCGATCAGCTTGCGCGCGCTGTCTTCAAAGTTATTAACCGTTTCCTCATAGTCAATTTCCATGAAGCGGCCTGGCAGAATTTCACGCCAATACGCCATCAAGCTAGAATAACGCTCGTAGGCATCTGCCATTTCCTCAAGATTATAAGACCAGTACTGTCCGCGTGCAAAATTCTGCTTATAGCAAGACAGACACGTATCGACCGGATTACGGCGGCAATGAATAATCTTCGCCTTCGGCAGAATACAGGCCATAAAGCCGATATACATGTAATTGGCCGGCATTTTATCCGTAATATGCTTTGCCGTGCCGCTCTTGTCGCGAGTCCGTATACGCCGCACATACTCATCTCCCAGAATTTTTGCATCATTAATGCCTTCATTCGTAGAGATTTTATGCACCTTCCCAAGTTCCGGCAATTCACCGGCCCCGAACACATCCGGATGAGAAGAGAGAATCTGTTCGGTCAGCGTTGTCCCTGAGCGCGGCATTCCGACAATAAAGATCGGCACATCCGAATCCGACCCCAGCCCTTCAAAACGTTGGATAAATTCAGGGGTATACTTACCGCGCATAACATCATGAAAATCGATATCTTTCCAGTTCAGATAAGGTACAAACTGGCGCTTCGTATCGTTGGCCTGCTTGAGATGCTCAAATGATTTCTCGTAGCTCCCCATCTGCTCATAGGCATCACTCATCGCATAATGATAGACGGCAGCCTGCTCCAACGCCATTTCTGAAACTTTCGGCTCCAGCGCCTTCATATTCCGGAAGTCGGGATCGTCCTCGGAAGTGAATTTTTTAAGGCTCGTCAGCGTGGCGTACGCACCCGGCAACTCCTTATTCTGATCCAGAACCTTCCGCAACGTCACGGAAGCTTCCTCATTCTTGTTAACGGATACAAGCATTTCGGCCTTATATTGCATCGCGATGATCCAGTCCGGTGCTCGCTTAAGCACCTCTTCTATCATGTTCAGCGCATTCTCCAAATCCCCCGCAACATAATAAATCAGGGCCTTACGCAACCAGGCTGCCGGCATTTCGGGGCTAAGCTTAAGGGCATTATCAACAGCCTCGTGCGCTTCCTTGAAATTATTCGTATATTCACGAATTTCGGACAGCTTCAGATAAAAACGTGTTGAGCTCGGCTCGCGCTTAAGCGCTTCCTGCAAGGCTGCTTCGCTGTCCTCGAACTGATCCAGACGCAAAAGAACGTCCGATAAATCCAGATAAGCCTCTACATTGTCAGGGTCCAGATAAACGGCGTGCTGCGCCGCGCGCTGCGCCTGATCATACTTACCGGCCCGGCAGGCTGCCTTGGACAGACAGCTATAGCCCTGTCCGAATTTCTTGTTAAATGCGACCGCATAGCGCGCAGCCACCAGCGCCTCATCCACCTGATTATTATCCAGAAGCGCGATGGACAGATTACCGTGTGCCTCGAAATAGTCAGGCCTTTCATTCGTTGCCTTACGGTAAAGCGCAATGGCCTCCTCAAAATGCGCCTGATCCCTAAGCGCATTCGCCAGATTGTTCAAGGCCTCCGAATTATCCGGCGCCAATTCGATCGCCTTCCGGCATTTAGCTGCCGAATCATCAAGGCGCCCCATTTCACGCAGCGCATTCCCCCAATTACTCCAGATCATCGGCTCCAAGGGATTCACCTCGCTAGCCTTTTCCCATATCTCAAGTGATTCCTCAAATTTGACCCGCTTGGCCAGAATAATCCCCAGATTATTCAAGGCCGTTATATTGCCCGGCACAAGCGCCAACGCCTTCCGGCACGTTTCCTCGGCCTCAGCGTAGCGCTCCAGCAGCCAAAGCGTGTAAGACTTATTATTCAGCGCATCAAGATAATCCGGATCTATCTCAAGCGCTTTATCATAAGCCTCAAGAGCGTCCTCATAACGCTGCGTCTGCGTCAATACGCCCCCGTAATTATTCCAACACGCCTTGTTATCCGGCTGCGTCCGAACGGCGATCCCCATATAATGCTCAGCTTCATCGAAATTGCCCGCCTGAAACAAAAGCGCCCCCAACATCTGGGTCGTTGGAAAATGGTCGGGCACAGCGCGCAAAATATCCCGGTATGTCCTTTCCGCCAGAATATAATTCTCAGACTGGTGATGACCTTGCGCGAGCCTTAGCGCCTCATCAAGCGTGACCTGCATCTGCTCTTCGTTCGCAACCTCATTTTTTTCCGCATGGGTCGGGACCATCAAAAACTCTCCGTTAAATCCTGTTGGCTAAATTATTTTTCCTCTTGAGTGACCGCATGATATGTGGTGAAAATCTGTGAGTAAACAAAAATATGGATTTACATATCTCTTAAACACAACCTTAACTAAGAGTCTGTTAATCTATATTTATGGGGCCAATTGGCATGATGCGATCTGGTCGAAGGTTAAACTTCTTGCTGTAACGTGCAGAAGTTGCTTTTAAAAGGTCGTCTTGTGTGATACCGTTCTTTCGACGGGGTTCAGAACAAGCGGCGTAGGAAGGATTCCCTGCGCTTATTATGCCAACTGAGTTTAGTATACCAACTTTAGGAAAGGAAGGAGCTTGGCCATGTCCAAAATCATCAACTCAAAGACTAAAATGGCGGCCGGAGCGGCACTTATCGCTCTGAGCGGTTTCGTACCGCAGCCGTTAATCAGCAGCGCGGATGCCGCGACTGCGAAAATCAGCGTTACGGGGAGCTTAATCACAGGAATTCAACTGGCTGCCGGTCAGAACGTAAAATTCGGCTCTGTCGCCGCGACCGATATTAACGGAAACATGGCGATTAGCACGGCTGGCGCCGTCACCCCCTCTAAGGGTGTGGCCGTCGGTGGCGCGCCGCAAGCCGGTTCGTTCGCTTTCACGGCTGTCAGCACGACACCGAACGTCGATATCACCGTTGCAGGCCTTGGCGCCCTGACGCTCGCAGCGTCCGCAGGCGGTGCAGGCCCGACGGGAACGGCAAAGCTGAACAAAATCATTCTGGACAATATCGGCGCAGCAGCAGTCACACTGACAAACGGCGGTGGTGGTACAGCCAAGAAAGCCGGTTACGACATCACGTCCAAAACGGGTCCGATCAAGGTTGGTGCCGTGGTTACATGGGGCGCGACACAGCCAATCGGTGCGTTCACACAGCAAATTACGCTAACCATGGTTTACTAAGACCGTATCTGCAAATTCTTAAAAAGCCCCGGCACCTTACGGTCCGGGGCTTTTTCTTTCGCCACCGCGGCTCACGCCCCTCCTGAAAGTATCGAATTTTTACAATTTGACGGCAGAAAACCCATGCATAAAGCAAAGCAGATGTGTAACATCTGGCTGTGATGAGTAAAAAAGACAGCCAGCCATACCGCGTCCTTGCCAGAAAGTATCGGCCACAGAATTTTGATGAGCTGATCGGGCAAGATACGCTTGTTCGTACGCTTAAGAACGCGATTGAGAGCGGACGAATCGCGCACGCCTTTATGCTGACCGGTGTACGCGGGGTCGGCAAAACGACGACGGCTCGAATCATCGCCAAAGCGCTCAACTATACGGGACCGGACGGACAAGCCGGCCCAACGACAGGCCCCACGGATGATTGTGGCCTGTGCGCAGCCATCGCGGAAGACCGGCATCCGGATGTGATTGAGATGGACGCCGCCAGCCGGACCGGCATTGACGATATTCGTGAAATTCTTGACGGCGTACGCTATGCGCCGACCGAAGCCCGTTACAAAATCTATATCATCGACGAAGTCCACATGCTTTCGAAGCAGGCTTTTAACGCCCTGCTAAAAACGCTAGAAGAACCGCCGGAGCACGTTAAATTCATTTTTGCGACCACGGAGATTCGCAAAGTTCCGATCACGGTGCTTTCACGGTGCCAGCGCTTTGACCTTCGCCGCGTAGATATCCCGACGCTCGTAAAACATTTCACCAACATTTGTGCACAGGAAAATGCAAAGGCAGACGAAGAGGCTTTAACCCTGATCGCACGCGCGGCTGATGGCTCCGTGCGGGATGGGCTGAGCCTGCTCGACAGGGCCATCGCACTCGGCGGGCCGGAAGATGCGATAACGGCTACTCATATTGAAAGCATGCTCGGCCTTGCCGACCGGGCACGGAGTATGGATTTACTGGAGCGTGCGCTGACAGGCTGCATGAAAGAAGCTCTGGATATCATGGACGAGCTTTACGCAAGCGGTTGCGACCCGCTTGTGCTCGCACAGGATTTGCTGGGCCTGACGCATATCCTAATGCGCCTGCGGGCTGCCCCGGATTCAGCGCAAGACCGTAACGCCATGACCGCCGATGAAACGGTGCGCGCTACCGCGCTGGCCCAGAGCCTGTCCATGCCAACATTGGGCAAAACATGGCAAATTCTTCTGAAAGGGCTTGGCGAAATCCAGACAGCCCCCAATCCGCAGAGTGCGGCTGAAATTGTACTGATTCGTTTGACTTATGCAGCGGACCTCCCCGATCCGGCTGACTTGCTGCGGCGCCTGGATCAATCCGGAAACACTCAGGACGTTGGCTCAGCATCCTCCGCCCCAGTAGCACCACCCTCAGCATCCTCTGCGCCTGTATCTTCAACAGCACCCGTTTCTCAAACCTCGGCAAGCCGTAGTGGCGCAAGCTATACCCCCACCCCGACGACAGCGCTGGCAACGAAACCGATCACACAACCGCACAATACGGAACCGGAAACAGCGCTCCGTACATTCGAGGATATCGTCACCTTTCTGGAGAACCGCGATGAATGGCTGCTCGCAAGCCAGCTTTTTCAGTTCGCACACCCTGTTAAAATCGAATCTCTGGACATAGGCGGACGGCTTGAAATTCGGCAAGCCGACCATGCGCCACAAAAAATGGCGCAGGATCTTGGCACGAAACTCTCTGCAATTACCGGACAGCGCTGGATCGTGAGCGTTTCCGAAAAAGCTGGGGAGCCGACACTGGCTGAAAAAGCGCAAGCCGCGCGTGAGGCTGACCTAGCAAATATTCTCCAGATGCCTGTAATGCGGGATATTATGGCTGTTTTCCCGGACGCTGAAATCATCGAGATCACACAGGCACCCGGCAACACGAACAAAGGAGCATAACGACCATGATCAATTTCAAAGAGATGATGGCGCAAGCGCAACAAATGCAATTCAAACTTCAGGAGTTGCAGGAAAAACTCGCCGATATAGAGATCGAAGCCGAATCAGGCGGCGGGCTGGTTAAAATCACGATGGCCTGCAGCGGTCAGGTGCGCAATATTACGATCGACCCATCGATCCAAAGCGGGGATAAAGAAACACTCGAGGATCTTATCGTCGCCGCCATTAATAATGCGAACATGGCCAAAGACGAACGCGTCGAATCGGAAACGAAAGCAATGATGAAACGGCTCGGCCTGCCTGAGGACGGACAGCTTCCTTTTTAGAATGAGGCCTTCACAATATAGCCCCAATCTTTTGGTAAAGCTTGCGTCAATCTGGCATATTTTGCTATATGTTTATCCATAACACACATCCTCCGGAGCAGTGACGATGTTGACAGCCGTTGAACATGCCAGATTTGAAAAATTTAAAGGCTTATTTGAGGGAGGGCTGGACCCGCAAACTTCAGACGCTATGGAGGCCTTTTTTACCCTGACGAAACCGGGATGTTGCAACAATGCAAACGAACTGATGTTAGCTGCCCATTCCGGGCAGAGAGTTTCCGCTTCTGCCATCAGCCTCTTTAAAGAATACGGGCTGACAAATGCAAACGGCGTCATACCGGATACTGTAAAATCAGCACTTAAAAAAGCAGTCGCATTCGGATATCTGATTATGCACGACCTGTCCGCCCCCCGTCTGGAACCCGAAGATTTCAGCCATCTGGATTATCATTAGAGTTGGAGTTCGTGCGGCCTGTTACGCATATAGCGCGCCAACTCCTCTATAAATGTTTGCGTAAAATACTGGGCACCTTGAAACTTGCTCCTGTTTGAGATGGCGATCGACCCTTGATCTTCCAGCCCATAGACGGGGCGAACAATCTCCATCTGGAGGCTTTGCGTCCCCCTGTTTGCATGCGCTCCAAATTTTTGCGTGATAAATCCACCCGTATACGGATTATTTACACCAACACGATAGCCGTAACTTTGTGCCACATTTTGTGCGATCTCTATAATTTCCGGGTCACAGCTTCGCCCTGACGCATCACTGAGAATCACTTCATATGAAATATTCCCGGCAACGTAAGATTTTTGCGGACAAGAATGCATATCAAAAACCATACAGCAGCCATGCTTTTCCTTTGTCGCCTCTACGATCTTCTCCAGCCTGTCATGAAACGGCTGATACCAGCGCCGGATACGAGCCTCAATCTCATCTGTCCCCGGAAATCGACCTTCCGGATAAATCGCCGCCCCCGTGTGATATGTTTTCGCCGAAACCAGTCCCTGCCCTTTATCTCCGTAAAGATGCTGTTCGGCAGCTTCGTCCAAGGCCCGTCCGACATTCAGAAAAGCCGGCGCAATGTTCGAGACGATCTGAAGCGCGCCGGTATTCGGAGCACCCATCGACAGCCAGTCCGTAAAAGTGTCTCCACGCCTGTCAATCTCCTCAAGATCCGCCAAATCGGCAACGATAATATCTTCAAATCCGTCCGGAAAATACCGTCCGGCATGCGGGCAAACGACAACCAGCGGTACCGGTGCAGCCATAGACGCGCTACTGAGCCTATACGCCTCTTCCAAAACGGCAAAAGAAGGATGGATGGATATCCGCTCCGGGGTTTTTAATTTTACATTTGTCATTTATAGTCACGCTCTAGACTCTGCTTCCGGCACTCTATAGGAATCGTAGCGCAAAGGCAATTTTTATGAAAATTATAACCTGGAATATCAACTCCGTACGCTTGCGGGCACCTCTTGTTCAAAAATTACTGCAAGAACATGCTCCCGATATTCTCTGTCTTCAGGAAACCAAAACGCCTGACGAGCATTTCCCTTTCACCGCCTTTGAAGAGCTGGGCTATACGCATATCCACATACACGGGATGAAATCATATAACGGGGTGGCCGTGCTCTCCCGTACTCCCTTTGAAGCCCGCGACATCCATCACCGGGTCGGAAAGGAGGATTGCCGCCATATCGCCGTGAAATTCAAGGATTTCGAACTGCATAACCTCTATATCCCTGCGGGCGGCGATGAGCCGGACCCGGATATTAACGATAAATTCGCGCATAAGCTTGATTTTGTCGATGAGATGAGCCGCTGGTTCAAAGACCGCTACACGAAAGATCAGTCCTTAATCGCGCTGGGCGATTTCAATATCGCGCCCTATGAGAACGATGTTTGGTCACATAAACAACTCCTGAAAGTCGTTTCCCACACACCAATCGAAGTTGAAAAGCTGAACCGGATGCGTGAGTCGCTGGACTGGGTCGATACGGCCCGTGCTTTTACCCCGGAAGACGAGAAAGCCTATACATGGTGGTCCTACCGCAACCGGGACTGGAAAAAATCAAACAGGGGCCGCAGGCTCGATCATATCTGGGTGACACCGCCTCTGGCTCCACGCCTTCAATCCTATACGGCTCTGACAGAGGCCCGCGACTGGGACAAGCCCTCGGACCATGTGCCGGTTATTCTGACGTTGAAATAGGCCGCGAAAAAGGAATAGAAGGCTCGGTTGAAACGGATTTCCGCACAAGCCCCGGACGCTCGACGCGCCCCGCTGCGACAATCCGTCCATAATTATGCAGCTGCGCAACAACGGCATAACCATCCGTTTCAAATCTATTGACGGGAACGCTGACCTTTAAGGCCCTGCCATCCCAGCTTTTGAGAGGCTCGATATTCCTGACGATATTCACATAGTTCACAACACGGCCTTCATTGGGGCCGCTTACGATTTCGGTGCGCGCCTGCGCCTTATAGGAAAAAAGCCAAACATCTGCAGATAACCCGTTTAGATTGAACTCAGGAAACTCAATATCCAGAATTTGTCCATGCAATATGAGATTAATCGGTACGGTCATTTTCTCTGCGGAAACCATCCGAACGCCTGATGCCAGAATATTTTCACGATCTCCGGACGTTTCAAACGTCCCGTTTATTAAAAGCTGGGGCGTATAAAGCCGGTTCAGCTTCAAACCTCTATGGTATCCTCTGTGCCGCTCATTGCAAAATCCACGGGAAAACCCGTTAGTCCAACCCACCCTGTCGTGATAGGTCACGTGACAACTTAATACGATTGTATCCGGATATTCCTCCAAAACAGCTTCGACCGCCCTATCGGCGGCAGGCGCATAATTGCATCCCTCCGAGGTAAAAAGCTCTATGACAGCCGGATACCACGAAAACTGGGAATTTTCGTCCGCCAGAGCCTGTATAGCGGGCAACGAAAGTACGAAAAAACCTGTTAAAATCAGACTGGCACGCCGAAAAGGCACAAAAACCCCCTTACAAAAAAACCCTTCCCCCATTGTACACGGGCGGAAGGGTTTTTGCATACCTTCAAAATTCTAGCGGCTGTAGAATTCGACCACCAGGTTTGGTTCCATATGAACCGGATACGGCACATCTTCCAAGGCAGGGACACGCAGGAAAGTCGCCGTCATCTTTTTCGGATCAACGTCGATATATTCCGGCACATCGCGCTCCGGAGATTCAGCCGCTTGCAGGACCATCGGGATCTGGCGGGATTTCTCACGCACTTCGATCACATCGCCGGGCTTCACCTGATAGGACGGGATATTGATAATTTGTCCGTTCACCGTCACATGCTTGTGATTGACAAACTGGCGGGCCGCAAAAACAGTCGGGACGAAATTCGCGCGGTAGATGACCGCATCAAGGCGGCGCTCCAGCAGACCGATCAGGTTTTGCCCCGTATCGCCGCGCAGACGCACGGCTTCCTTGTAATAACGGCGGAACTGTTTTTCGCCGATAGAGCCGTAATAGCCTTTCAGCTTTTGCTTGGCCATCAACTGAATCCCGTAATCTGTCGGCTTGCCGCGACGGGCGCCGTGCATACCGGGACCGGTTTGACGGGTATTATGGGGGGATTTCGGACGGCCCCACATATTGTCGCCCATACGGCGGTCAATTTTATGTTTGGCCTGAAGACGCTTTCCGCTCATTCTCTTTTCTCCTTTTTAAGATTTTCAACTTTTGTCCCGATATCCCGCTATGGGCTTGATTTTTTTCAATCAAGAGAGATGCAAAATACACCCCGCTTTTCAGGAATGGTCCGGTTTATAAGCCTTTTCCACAAGGCTGTCAATAAAAAGCCTGCGTCCTGCGCCTTATGAGGCCTGCCTGCTGGCTTTTTTGCGCTCATGCGGACAAAGATGAGCCTTCCGCAAACGCAGGGATTTAGGCGTCACTTCCAAAAGCTCGTCCTCATTGATATAGGACATCATGTCCTCAAGGCTCATCTTACGCGGCGGAGTCAAGGTCACAGCCTCGTCAGAGCCGGACGCCCTCATATTTGTAAGCTTCTTGCCCTTCAGGACATTGACCTCCAGATCGTTGTCACGATTATGTTCGCCAACGATCATCCCTTGATAAACCGGGGTCTGGTGCCCGACAAACATCGCACCGCGATCCTGAAGGTTGAAAATCGCATAGGCGACAGCCTGCCCCGTTTCAGTCGAGATCAGGGCCCCGTAGCGCCGCTGCGGAATATCCCCCTTATAGGGTGCGTAAGAATGGAAAACGCGGTTCAGAACGCCCGTCCCGCGCGTATCGGTCAAAAACCGGCTCTGATAGCCGATCAAACCGCGCGAGGGTGCCAGAAACACAATCCGGGTCTTCCCCGCGCCTGAGGAGCGCATATCCAGCATTTCAGCTTTACGGCGGTTCATACCATCCACTACGCTCGAAGAGTATTCTTCATCCACATCAATCGTAACCTCTTCGAGAGGTTCGAGCTTTTGGCCGTCTTCTTCCCGGAACAGGACGCGCGGGCGGGAGACGCTCATTTCAAAACCTTCCCGGCGCATCGTTTCGATCAGAACGCCGAGTTGAAGCTCCCCGCGCCCGCCAATCTCAAAGGAGTCCCGGTCGTCGCTCTCCCGGAACGTGATGGCGACATTTGTTTCCGCCTCTGCCAGCAAACGCTCCCGGATCATGGTGGAGGTGACCTTTGAGCCTTCCTTACCCGCGAACGGAGAATCGTTCACAGAGATCGTAACCGCCATTGTCGGCGGATCAATCGGCGTAGACTGCACAGGTTTATCCAGCCCCGGCGCACCAATCGTATCGGACACGGAGGCCTTCGTCAGACCGGCAATACAGATAATATCGCCCGTTTCGACCTTATCGACCGGAACACGCTGCGTTCCATCGAATTTCAGCAGCTTTGTGAGACGGCCCGTTTCGACAACACTCCCATCCAAATCAACGGCACGAACCGTATCGTTTACTTTTGCAGAGCCTTGAATAACCCGCCCGGTCAGGCAACGCCCAAGGAACGGATCAGAATCAAGCAAGGTTGCCAGCATTGCAAAGGGTGCGGCCTCGTCGCCCGCGGGAGGCGGAACATGTTTCAAGACCAAATCCAGCAACGGCGTAAGGTTTTCACGGGTGTCCGCCAGATCACTTACACACCACCCGTCACGCCCTGAGGCATATAGCACGGGAAAATCCAACTGCTCGTCGCTCGCATCCAGAGAGACAAACAAATCAAAAACTTCGTCCACGACCTCTTCGGGGCGCGCATCAGAGCGATCGATTTTGTTGATAATGACAATAGGGCGGAGGCCTTGCTTCAGCGCCTTGCCCAAAACGAATTTGGTCTGCGGCATCGGCCCTTCCGCCGCATCCGTCAACAAAATCGCGCCGTCAGCCATATGCAGAACACGCTCCACCTCTCCGCCAAAATCCGCGTGACCGGGCGTATCGATAATATTAATCCGTGTATCACCCCACTGGATCGAGGTTGGCTTGGCGAGGATCGTAATGCCACGCTCTTTTTCAAGATCGCCCGAATCCATCACGCATGTTTCGACCTTCTGATTGTCGCGAAACATGCCACTTTGCTTCATCAGGGAGTCGATCAGCGTCGTTTTCCCATGGTCTACGTGGGCGATAATTGCGATATTGCGTACAGTCTGCCGGGCCATAACCTATCCGTTCTTTTCGATCCTAAACCCGCGCACGATGCCGGGACCGGCAAGTCCTACACTATTTGCCGCCTGAAAGGAAAGGAAAATCGGCTATGCGGGCTGCTTTTTCGCCTCGTTGAGCTGCGGCAAGAGACTACCCAGCAACATCCCGACAATCGCCATGAACAGACCCGCCAGTTGCGGCGGCACCATAAGCGCGTTCCCTTCGGCAGCCATCCGGATATTCAGATATTCCAGAACGGACCATGTAATCACCCCGAAAGCGATTGAGGTCAAAGCCCCGGCATTGGTTGCTTTCTTCCAGTACACGCCGAAAGCGAGCGGAACGAATGCGCCGCACAGCGTCACGAGATAGGCGTTTTCAACCATCTCAAAAATGCTGAGCCCCGCGGAGGTGCTTAAATACGCATAGGCCAGCACGATAAGCCCAAAGGAAAATACGCAAATCCGCAAAGTCAGCAGCAAATGGCGATCATCCAGCTTGAACGCATCCTTCAGGATGTTTTCTGCCAAAATCGCCGAAGGCGCCAAGAGCGTTCCCGAAGCCGTAGACATGATCGCGGACAGCAACGCCCCGAAGAAAAGAACCTGAACCGGTACCGGCACGTCGTTCAGGATAAATTCAGGCAAAATCCTCTGATAATCGCCGTCCGGCCCCATATGGACTTCCAGCAGGCTCGGGTCCAGCATCGTTGCGCCGTAAGCGATAAAAATCGGTACAAAGCAAAATACGATATAAAAAAGTCCTCCGGTAACCGTCCCCCGCACAGCCGTTTTTTCATCCTTGGCGGACATAACCCGCTGGAAAACGTCCTGTTGCGGGATCGAGCCGAGCGCCAGCGTTACAAACGCACCAACAAAGGCCAGTATGGACACAGCATCCAGTTCCGGCCAAAAATCGAACTTGTTATGAGCAGAGGCATGGTTGACAACCTCCATAAAACCTCCGTCAAGGCGCTGGCTAATCAGGAAAGCCACAATCAGAAGGCCGCACAGGATCAGCATCATCTGGATAAAGTCCATGATCGCCACGGACCACATCCCCCCATAGATCGTATACAGCATGACAACAGCCAGCCCGATCACCATCCCAAGCTCAAAGGATAAGGCCTCCCCGGAGACAAGATGAATAGTCAGACCCAACGCCACGATCTGCGCGGACACCCAGCCCAGATAGCTGACACAGATTGCCAGAGACACTAACATTTCTACAGTTTTACCATAGCGCTGGCGGTAAAAATCCCCGATAGTCAGCAGCTTCATCCGGTACAGACGCGCGGCAAAGAACATCCCGACAAATACAAGACACAGCCCTGCCCCAAACGGATCGGCCACAATGCCGCCAAGCCCCTCCTCCATGAAGGTCGCAGGCATGCCCAGAACGGCTTCGGAGCCAAACCATGTCGCAAAAACAGTCGCAACAGTCACATAAATCGGAAGAGAACGCCCGGCCAGAATATAGTCGGTCGAACTTTTAACCCGGAGCGCTGCATAGAGCCCTATGCCAATGGACACAATCATGTAGATAATGACAAAGACACTCAATGTGCTCATAATTTACGGCTCCACACTGTTGTTAGTAAAAAAGCAGATGATTTAAAGCTGGGCAGCCTCCAGAAAACCGCTTTCTACGCGTTCTTCCTCGACAATAATCTTCTGAACGGTTCCAAACCCGTTGAAATCCGTACGTGAAACCTCACCATAGGCCCCAAGTTGTTCCAACCGGATCCAGTCGCCCGGACGCACATCAGCAGGAAGCATAAACGGCCCCTTCATCATATCGACAGAATCACAGGTCGGGCCTGCGAATCGGAACGGTTTCAAAGGCCCGGCATCACCGCGCTCTTCACGGCGGATCAAACGCGCCGGATAACGCAGGCCAATCGACCCGCCAGCCTCAAACAACCCGCCATAAGTCCCATCATTCAGGTAAAGGAGGTCATCTTTCCGGCCCTCAACCCGTACGATCAGAGACCCCGCGCAGGCGACAAGCCCGCGTCCGACTTCACAAAGAAGCTCCAGCGCTTCCAGGCCGTTTCCGGACACGGCCTGCGTGATAGCTTGCGTAAACGCTGTGACGGGGGGAACATCTCCGGCTCCTTCCAGTTCTGCGGGAAAGCCGCCGCCAACATCCAGCACATCGACCTGAACGCCGCTGCTCTGGATAACTTTTGCAGCATGCCCGACGGCCTTGGCATAAACATTCGGATCATGGCACTGCGTCCCGACATGGAAGCTCACGCCGAGCCTTGTGCAATAAGGGCGACACAGACGCAAAAGCTCCGCAGCATCTTCCGCGCGTGCACCGAACTTGCTGGAGAAATCCGTAGCCACACCGCCGCCGGGCTGGTCTTTCGGGATAGCCAGCCGGACAAACAGCTCCAGATCGGGCGCCGCGTTCGTCTCATGCAGAATTTTGTCCAACTCCGCCGCATAATCCAGAACAAACGCCCGGACACCGTGATTCACATAGGCTTCACGGATCGATTCAGGCGCCTTAATCGGATGCATGAAATAGATTTTTGCCTCCGGGAATAGGCCCTTAATCTGCCTGATTTCGCCGATGGATGCGGCATCAAAACGCTTTACACCACCCTCATGCATGGCCTTAAGGAGGACATCATCCGGGTTGCATTTCACAGCATAGAGAACTTCGCCTGTGAAAGCCTCGACAAATTCCCGCGTTTTTTCTACCAACGCGCGGGGCTTTACCACCGATACGGGCATAGACGGATTAAGCGCCCGGATAGAAGTATCATCCGGATCGCGCTGAACCGTCAAGGTCTCAGAGCAAGTAGATGCTACCTGATCATCGGAAAGAGAAAATACACAGACGGAAGCTCCTTGGCCTCCCCGGGAAAGGTCGTCGGTCATCAACGGTAAACCCCATGCTAAAGGAGCTCCAAAGCTCCAAGTTAACTACAAGATAAACGTCGTTGCATAACCAACCGTGGGCCATAGGCACGTGCGTGATTCCATTATATGCTTGAATGTTTCGGAAAATTCAATCTTTTTTTTCGGCCGTAGTATTTTTTTTCACAACCCCAATACACCACAATATGAAAAAGGCCGCTCCAAACCTCGGAAACGGCCTTTTTTTGATTTTTAAGGGACTCTAAAGAGCGTGGGCCTACATCATACCGCCCATGCCGCCCATACCACCCATGCCGCCCATCGCGTCACCGGCACCGCCTTTGTCATCGCTCGGTGCTTCCGTGATGATAGCTTCGGTTGTGATGAGCAAGCCGGATACGGATGCCGCATCCTGAAGAGCCGTACGGACAACCTTCACAGGGTCTACAATACCGGCCTTTACAAGGTCGCAGAATTCACCAGTCTGTGCATCATACCCGTAATTCGTGTCCTTTTGCTCCAGCAGCTTGCCGACGATGACAGAGCCTTCGGCCCCTGCATTTTCAGCAATCTGACGAATCGGCGCCTGAATGGCACGACGAATGATGTTAATCCCGACATTCTGGTCGTCATTGTCACCTTCCAGCTTGTCCAGCGCTTTTGTCGCATAGAGAAGAGCCGTACCGCCACCTGCGATAATGCCCTCTTCAACAGCAGCGCGAGTCGCGTGCAGCGCATCGTCAACACGGTCTTTACGCTCTTTCACTTCGACTTCGGTGGCCCCGCCAACGCGCAGAACAGCTACACCACCAGCCAGTTTGGCCAGACGCTCTTGCAGCTTTTCCTTGTCGTAATCAGACGAAGTTTCCTCGATTTGGCGACGAATCTGGGCGCAACGCGCTTCGATATCTTTCTTAGCACCGGCACCGTCAACCACAGTCGTATCATCCTTCGTGATGGAGACCTTCTTGGCCGTACCCAGCATATCCAGCGTAACATTCTCCAGCTTGATCCCCAGATCTTCGGAAATCACCTGGCCGCCCGTCAGGATTGCCATGTCTTCCAGCATCGCCTTGCGACGGTCGCCGAAGCCCGGCGCCTTCACAGCCGCGATTTTCAGGCCGCCGCGCAGTTTGTTGACAACCAGAGTCGCCAGTGCTTCGCCTTCAACGTCCTCAGCTACGATCAGAAGCGGACGCCCGCTCTGAACAACGGCTTCGAGGATCGGCAGCATGGCCTGAAGGTTGGACAGCTTGGATTCGTGCAGCAGAATGTACGGGTTTTCCAGTACAGCCTGCATCTTGTCCGCATCCGTGATGAAGTAAGGGGACAGGTAACCGCGATCGAACTGCATACCTTCAACGACTTCAAGTTCGTTGTTCAGCGCCTTGTTCTCTTCAACTGTAATCACGCCTTCATTGCCGACTTTGTCCATCGCCTCGGCCAAAAGCTCGCCGATCTCGGAATCACCGTTGGCGGAAATCGTACCAACCTGCTTGATTTCCTCATTACCCTTGACGTTTTTCCCACGCTTGGCCAGATCCGCCACAACAGCGGCCACAGCCTTGTCGATCCCACGCTTAAGGTCCATTGGGTTACGCCCGGCGGATACGGCCTTAACGCCTTCTTTTGCAATCGCTTGCGCCAGAACGGTCGCGGTCGTCGTACCATCGCCCGCATGATCGTTAGCCTTGGAGGCCACTTCGCGGATCAGTTGCGCGCCGACATTTTGCTGTTTGTTCTTCAGTTCAATTTCCTTGGCGACCGTCACGCCGTCTTTCGTGGTGCGCGGGGAACCAAAAGATTTTTCGATGACCACGTTACGGCCCTTCGGCCCCAGCGTTACCTTCACAGCGTTCGCAAGGATGTTGATCCCTGTCAGCATCTCCTCGCGGGCGTCGCCACCCAGTTGTACTTCTTTAGCAGACATATGTTTTCTCCTTATTTTCTAAAACAGGTCTTGTTAATTCACTAAAAAGAGCAAAGCCCTTAAGCCGCAATCACGCCGATAATGTCGGATTCTTTCATGACCATGAGCTCTTCGCCCTCGATCGTGACTTCCGTACCGGCCCATTTGGAAAAGATGACCTTGTCGCCGGCTTTGACATCCAGAGGACGCACTTCGCCGTTATCATTGACATGACCGTTACCGACGGCGATGATCTCGCCCTCCATAGGCTTTTCAGCAGCCGAATCAGGGATAATGATCCCACCGGCTGTTTTCGTGTCGGCCTCAATGCGGCGGACAAGAACGCGATCATGCAAAGGACGGAATTTCAGTTTGGACATTTCCTTTTTCTCCTTAGGTTTCCAATCTTACAAACCGGGAGAGCACCTGTTATTAGCACTCATTCCCGACGAGTGCTAATATATAAATCCTGTGCCTGAAAATTCAAGAAATTTTTATACATCCTACACAGGCTCCCCCTCATTAATGCTTTTAAAAGCATTTTCATATACAATAGTTAATGAGGCAGGTTTAGGCACCCTGCAAAGTGAGGGAGGCATATATGGCTGATTTACAGATGCAGTTGAAAAACGCTCGTCTGACGACGGCGCGGATTCTTTATCACATGCCCGATTTTGAAGGGCTTCTTCAGGAATTTATCTGGCAGGATTACGACCTTGCGCCCAAATTTCCACGGCTGAACAGCTTTCTGGAGTTCTGGAGCCGGGAAATCGACGGCAAGCTCCATTCCGTCTATGTTGCAAAAAAGGAACTGATCACGCCCGGTGACTACCGCTTTGCAGAATGGCAGGCCACTTTGCAGTAGCGCGCATATTTCTTTGCAAATCCCACTCTTTTTATCGCCTTCCCCCTTGCCTTGGGCGCACGGCCTCTTTATGAACGGCCATAACGTTTTATAAAGAGGAACACCGTAACTATGGATTTGTCAAAAATTACGATCGGCAAAAACGCGCCGGACGAAGTGAACGTCATCATCGAAAACCCGATGGGCGGCGTACCCGTTAAATACGAGCTGGATAAAGAAACCGGCGCGATGATGGTCGACCGTTTTCTGCATACAGCCATGTTCTATCCGGGTAATTACGGTTTTATCCCGCACACGCTCTCCGGCGACGGCGATCCGGTTGACGTTCTGGTTGTCGGACGGACACCTGTGATGCCCGGCGCGGTCATGCCCGTGCGCCCGGTCGGCGTTTTGCTGATGGAAGATGACGGCGGACAGGACGAGAAAATTATCGCCGTGCCGGCTGACCGGCTGCACCCCTACCATGCCGACGTACAAAATTATGACGATCTGCGCCAGATCAACCGCGAACAGATCGAGCATTTCTTCTCGCACTATAAAGATCTGGAAAAGGGTAAATGGTCGAAAACGCTCGGCTGGGGAAATGCCGATAAGGCCAAGGCCCTGATCCTTGAAGGAATCGAACGGGCGAAAGAATAAGCCCGGCAGTTTACCCGCCCTGCTGATGCCAGAACGGCCTGTCGATCAAAGGGGTGGAGGCATTCGCCTTGTCTTGCGGAGCAATGATCCCGGACAGGAAAGCCTGCCGCCCCGCCTCGATGGCCTGTGCAAACGCCCCGGCCATCATGACCGGATCGCCAGCCTTGGCAACAGCCGTATTGAGCAGCACCGCGTCATAGCCCAGCTCCATCGCCTGCGTGGCGTGTGAAGGCGCACCGATCCCCGCATCGACGACCAGAATCGTATCCGGGAAACGCTCCCGCAGTGTCTTCAGCGCAAACACGTTGTTAAGCCCGCGCCCGGACCCGATCGGCGCCCCCCAGGGCATCAGGACCCGGCACCCGGCATCCTTCAGCCTTTCTGCCAGAACCAGATCGTCATTCATGTAGGGGAGCACCTCAAACCCGATAGATACGAGCCGTTCCGTAGCAGATAAAAGACCGAACGGATCGGGCTGGAGCGTGTAATCGTCACCGATCACCTCCAATTTGATCCAGTTCGTTTCGAAAACCTCGCGCGCCATTTGTGCGGTCGTTACGGCCTCCTCCACGCTGTAGCAACCGGCCGTGTTCGGCAGAACCGGGATATCGAACCCCTTGATAATCTCCCAGAATTTTTGCCCCTGTCCGGCAGCGTTTTCCCGGCGCAAGGACACCGTCAACAGGCCAGGGCGCGCAGCCTCAATGGCACGCCTGAGTGCATCGGGCGAAGGATAGCCAGCCGTTCCCAGAAATAGGCGGGAGGATAATATCTGATCTCCAATACGCAGCGCCCCGCTCATCAGCCCCCCTGCATGGGTGAAACGATCTCGACCTCATCCCCGTCCTTAAGGCGGGAAACACCGTGCTGGGCCTTGGGTACGAAATGACCGTTCACAGCAACAGCAACGAGCATCCCCTCATAGCCCTCAACCTTGAGCGCACCGCCGATATTGACAGGCGCTTCAAACTCTCTCTTCGTGCCGTTAACCGTAACGCTGATTCTCATAAGGCAGCCCTTTCTTTTTTGTTCCCTGTTTGCATGAATAGCGCTGAAAATCTGTTTTCTACGCCGGTCATATAATCCGCTACGCACTGACCCATAACGGGTGAAAGCAAAAAGCCGTGCCTGAAAAGCCCGTTACAACGCACGATACGATCCTCAATCCTGATATGAGGCAGGTTATCAGAATAAGCCGGGCGGACGCCAGAAAGAATTTGCAAGATCCGCGCCTCACCAAAACTTGTATGCAGGCTGTAAAGCGCACTGAGCAGTTCAAGAGCGGAACGCACACTGACAGTTCCGGCTCCACTCCCCTCCGCCGCCGCCTCACCGCTTTCGATCACGGTCGCGCCAATCATAAAGACATGGTCCGGGCGCGGTACAATATAAAGCGGATAGCGCGGATGCATCAGCCGTACTGGCCGCTCAAGGGAAAATTCCGAATTACGAACAATCACGATTTCACCTTTAACGCCCCGCAGATCCTTTACATCCCCGCTAGCGCCCATCCCCCGACAATCCAGTACATAATCATAATCACAGGCCAGCGCTTCCGGTGTAACCGCACACGTCTCCAGCCGCCCTCCACCTTTACGGATGGATTCGCGTAAAGCCTCCAAAGCGTTGAGCGGGACGAGATGCGCTTCCTCAGGCAGAAACAACCCTGAGGAGCACAGGCCCGCCAAGGCGGGCTCAATATCGACAACCGGGCGGTAAGACCGCGTCTCCGGCGGCAAATGTGCCTCAAAGCGCCTGAGCAGATAACGATCCCCCTCATGGGCAACTAGAAAGCTCCCTTTTTTCACAAAACCGATCTGATGCTCCTGCGAAAACGCTTCCCAGAACGTGATGCCCGCCAGCCCTGCCGCAATCCACTCAGGGGGCATATGCTCAATCTCGGCATAAGGGGCCAACATTCCCCCGGCAAGTGCGCTCGCATTCGGCGCACCGGAGCCTTCGTCTGTCAGCAGAGGGTCGAAAAGCGTAACGTCACAGCCGCGTGCCTGCAGAATTTCGGCAGCGCATAGCCCGGCGACACCTGCACCGGCAACGGCTATTCTCGGCGGTGTACTCATACGTCACTATTGGAGGGTAGGGGGAACGGTGTCAATAGAGCAAAGATTACAAATTCCGCAAACGCACCGTAACGGTTGTCCCGACCCCTACCGACGATTCGATATGAAGCGAGCCGTGATGCATCTCTGCCAGCTCTTTCGTAATGGCCAACCCCAGTCCGGAGCCTTCATGCTCACGCGTATAGGAAGAAGAAACCTGCTCGAACGGGCGGGCAAGCCCAGCCAGCTTGTTCGCAGGAATGCCAATACCGTTGTCACGGACCTTAATCGTGATTCCGTCTTCACGCCTGAGAACCTCGACCCGGATATGTCCACCCTCTTGCGTAAACTTGACCGCATTCGAAAGAAGGTTGAGTAAAATCTGCAAAACGGCCCGCCGGTCAGCCTGCAGCGCGAGCTTTTCCCCGGCCTCCATATCGCCGACCTCAACGGAAACGCCTGCTTCCTGGGCCTTGCCTTCCATCATCCGCAGCGCAAGCTTTACGATTTCGGCAATATCCAAAGGCTCCGGAGACAATGCATATTTTCCGGCCTCAATCTTAGACATATCGAGAATATCACTGATCAGATCCAGCAAATGCTCGCCGCTTTCGCGGATACCGCCGACATATTCGATATATTTCTCCGTCCCGATCGGCCCTAAAAGCTGACGCTCGATCATCTCTGAAAACCCGATAATAGCGTTCAGCGGCGTCCGCAGCTCATGGGACATATTCGCCAAAAACTGGGTTTTGGCGGCATAAGCCCGCTCAGAGGCCTCCTTGGCCGCCTTAAGTTCCCGCTCATAGAGCATCCGCTCGGTCATATCCTGCATGATCCCGTAAAGCGCAATCACTTCGCCCTGCTCATTACGCGCGCACCGCCCCTCGCAACGCACAAACCGCTCACCGTCTCCGGGTTGGGTCAGGCGGAACTCCATCTCGTAATTGTTGCCGGTGATCATGGCTCTTTGGAACGCCTGATGGATACGATCCAGATCGTGCCGATGCACCATCGCATTCATATTAGCAAAACTCGGCGTGAATTCATCGGTTTTGACACCGAAAATTCTAAAAATCTCGTCAGACCACTCCATCGATTCCTCACCGATGGTCCAACGCCAATGGCCCATGCGCCCGATTGCCTCGGCCTGCATAAGCTGCTTTTCATGACGGCGAAGCGCTTCCTGCTGCGCCTTGATCTCCGTAACATCCCGTCCACATAAATACAGGCACCCCTCTTTCCAACGACCGCGCCAGCTTGCCCAGCGCGGTTCACCACCAGGCGCCGTCATACGTGCCTCAAAAGCACTCATGCGCGGCGCGCCGCCTGCATCAAAGCCCGTATCATCGGCCTGTACGATATCCAGAACGGTCTGCCTGTCCTCTTCCACAACATAGTCCGTCAGTTGCATGGGCGAAAGCGCACCCATATCTACGCCAGATGCGAACATCATACGAAAAGGCTCATTCGCAGCCGATATCCCGCCATTTTGATCGACGATCAGCATCATCTCATGCGAAAGAGCGGCAAAAAACCTTAAATCATCCGGATGCCGAATATCCCCGGGCAGAGCCTCAGCACTGCCCTCTTGCAAAACGCCGCCACTAAAGAGGCTAAGAATATCATCCGGAGCAGCGCTGTATCCCGCAGCCTCAGAACCAACCAGATAGCGCTGTTTTCCGGGTAGTTCGATCCATTCGAAATGAAAATCAACGCCCTTTTCACGCGCCGCGTTGGAGAGCGCATGAAAGCCTTCACTGGCATAAACAAGGTCGCCGCTTTCCGACAACGCAATCCGCGCAACTGAATCCGCTCCGATCTCTACAGCAGAGGCTTTTTGACGTTTTTGGACTTTGTGTTTTACAGGCACAGGCAGGATATCCGGACGGATTTTTTAAAAAGAATCACTCCTGAATACCATAATTTATTTCAGCCTGCGCTGGCAAGAGGCTTTAGGAACAAGCCTGCAGACAGAGCACGTATTTTGTTAAAAAATATCCCGTGATAGAAAAACTGCATATACTAAGGCTGTATGCTCCGCCGCATCCGGATGGAATCCCCCCACGTAGATAAGAAAATCACTATTTCCGTTGAACCCCTGACAATCCACTCGACAGACCGCGCAGCAAAGCCCTTCCTCATGATATGGCTTTTTGCGAATTCGAGATGCTCGTGTTCCTGTTTCTGTATGGCGACGATCACGGTATAAAGCACTGGATCGCGTTGTTCCAAAAACCACAACTGATCCTCAAGATGTCTATGTACCGTTTCCTCTACTGCTTCTGTACAGACCATAATCATAGAACGCCCCATGAGCGCTGTAGCACTGCCGAGGATAAAACCACCCAAAGACCACAGAAACGATGCTCGACAAGGCCGTGCAGCGCGGGGACGCATTTCCTGCCGGAATATTCTGCAATGCTCCTTTTCATGAGCAAGAAGTTCTTCCAGCTTTGCCGCAATATCGGGATATAAAATGCGCGCGAGTAAAATTTGAGCCTGATAAATTCGGATCGCCCCAAGCTCCCCGGCATGGTTGACCTTTAATATACGCCTGATCGTAAGACAGTCTTTAGGAGATGAAATATTCATGGGGAGAAATTTAGGTCATCGCAAACAGGTTTGAAAGATCAAAATCACTTCGAAGATCTGGCAGCGAACTACTCTCCCGCGCCTTAAGACGAAGTACCATCGTCGCTAAGAGGTTTCACGGCCGAGTTCGGGATGGGATCGGGTGTTTCACTCTCGCTATAACCACCAGATCATCGAAGCAATCTTTTCTCTAATATCTTTTCTGAGCTTTCAAGAACAGCGGGTTTACCGCTGCGCGTAATTTTCCGTTCAGGCTCTTCCGAAGAAAAACCGTTGCGGAGATGAATTCAAGCCGATCGA
>JAGRKA010000023.1 GCA_020442475.1 Alphaproteobacteria bacterium
CGATAACGGGCGCGTCCGTTTTTATTCTTTTTAACTGTAAAGGCAAAACAAAGAGACCGCCAAGAACAAGAAGAAAACCCCTCCCTACATACAAACCGTACGCTTCTAAAGCCTCGCTGCGCCGAATTATTTGGCGTACCCGCGAAAATATGCCATGCTGAAAAGATAAGGACTCGCAGGAAAGGAGCCCCTCATGTCTTTGGAATATGCGGAAGGGCGGATTAGGGAAGCGCTGAAACTCTCTGGCGGTAATGCGGCGCGGGCGCGCAAGCAGATCATTGATTGGAGCCGTGAAGATATGAGGCTGCTTCAGGAGCTTACACGCGGGCATCTGAGTGGAATCGTCGCCTATAACGTCGAAAGAGTATTATCAGGCCGGGCGGAAGCGGCGAAGAAAAAGAAAGAGACCCCGCCCAAGGCAACACCTTCCGCACCGCCTAAAACCGGTAAAGACAGTTTCGGTCTTGAGATTCTCAAGGCCGTTGCCTCCAGCAGTTCGGAGATTTTCGGTTTTGAAGATCCCGGCCTTCCTCACAAAAGAGGCCAGGCATCAAAGCAGCATATCGCCGCGATGAAGGCCATCGCATCCAAAAAGAAAGATTAGAACGAACAGGATTATAATCCTGCAATTCGTTCTTTATTTGTTCTCTTTAATCGGCCATAATGGCTTTCATGGCAAGAACACAGAAAACATATCTCTGTCAATCCTGCGGCGCGGTACATCCGCGCTGGTCAGGTAAGTGCGACGCGTGCGGCGAATGGAACTGTATCGCCGAGGAGGCGCAGGAAGCGGCTATTCCCAAAGGGATGAGCGCCGGTAAAAAGGGCCGCAAAATTGAGTTTGTCAGCCTTGATAAGGCGGGGCCAAAAGAATATCCGCGTCATGTCAGCGGCATTTCGGAATTTGACCGGGTGAGCGGGGGCGGGCTGGTGCCCGGCTCGGCTGTATTGATCGGCGGCGATCCGGGGATTGGGAAATCGACATTATTGCTTCAGGCTGTGTGCGCTCTGTCGAAAAAAGGGGTGCGGTGCCTGTATGTCTCCGGTGAGGAGGCGGTCGATCAGGTTCGCATGCGCGCAGCGCGCCTTGGCCTGTCGGATGCGCCCGTCGAGTTAGCGTCTGCAACCAATGTACGCGATATTGTTGCTTCGCTGGAAACCGGGGCTGGGGAAGCGCCTGTTTCACTGCTTGTGATCGATTCGATCCAGACCATGTTCGTGGACAATATTGAAAGCGCGCCGGGGACGGTGACGCAGGTGCGAACGTCCGCGCAGGAAATTGTCCGAACGGCCAAGGCCCGCAACATCGCGGTCATTTTCGTAGGCCACGTCACAAAAGACGGACAAATCGCCGGCCCGCGTGTTCTGGAGCATATGGTTGACGCCGTGCTCTATTTCGAAGGGGATCGCTCTCACCAGTTCAGGATTTTGCGCGCGGTCAAGAACCGTTTCGGACCGACGGACGAGATTGGCGTGTTTGAAATGGCCGGGGCCGGGCTTGTCGAGGTTGAAAATCCGTCTGCGCTGTTTTTATCACAGCGAAACGGTGAGGTGGCCGGGAGTGCCGTTCTGGCCGCGCTGGAGGGCACAAGGCCCATGCTGGTTGAGGTGCAGGCTTTGGCTGCGCCCTCTTCGCTTGCCGCGCCGCGCCGCTCCGTGATCGGCTGGGACCCTAACCGGCTGGCCATGGTCGTGGCAGTTTTGGAGACGCGCTGCGGCCTGCATTTGTCGGGCTGCGATATCTTCCTGAATATTGCCGGCGGGATTCGCGTCAACGAACCGGCGGCGGATGTCGCTGTGGCGGCGGCTTTGATCAGTGCGTTGACCGGCGTGGCTCTTCCGCCCGAGACGGTGTTTTTCGGTGAGATCGGTCTGGCCGGGGAGGTGCGTCAGGTTGCCCAGCCTGATTTACGCTGCAAGGAGGCTGCAAAGCTGGGCTTTAAAGGGGCGGTGATCCCGAAAGCCCAGAAAAAGAAGGGGCAGGCTGTTCAAAATCTGATCAGGACGCAGGAAGTCGATCATGTCCAGCTTCTGGCCGATTTATTCGCAGGAGAAGGGCAATCGGTGGCGGCTGCCGGATAAGGCTTGATTTTTGCGGGGTTTTCCCCTATCTGTCGGGGGGAGTCTTTGATACCTTAAATGGTCGGGTCTGGTCCGTATGATTTTTGATATTATTGTTGTTGCCGTTCTTTTGATTTCCGCCGCGATTGCATTCCTGCGCGGCTTTATCCGCGAGGTTCTCACGATTTTGGGCGTTGGCGGCGGGCTGGCGGCCTCTTATTTCGGCGGCCCTGTTCTTGCGCCTCATATACGCGGCATGCTGGGCGTAGAAGAAGGTGTTGTGCCCGAGCGCCTGTTCGGAATTCTTCCCTACGATATTCTGGCTGATATTCTGGCCTACGGGCTGATTTTCATTGTTGTTGTAATCGTTTTATCGATCATTAGTCACCTGTTGGCCGAAACGGTAAAAACAATGGGTATGGGTGCAATAGACCGCAGCCTCGGCGTTGTTTTCGGGCTGGCGCGGGGGTTGCTGCTGGTCGGGTTGGCCTATCTGCCGGTGCATCTTTATGTTGAGGCTGATACGCAGAACTCCCTGTCTGCCGGAAGCAAAACGCATTTTTATGTTGAAAAAACGGCCGATATTATGGCAAATTTCTTACCGGAAGGTGCCGCAGAACGTCTTGAAGATGAGGCTACAAATACGCGGGAGCGTTTGGAAAGCATCGATCTTCTGCGTAAAGACGAAGACAAACCGGGACAAAACACAGGCTCTACGCCTTCGGAAGGCGCAGGACACGGCTATAACGAGGAGTCCCGCGACGCGATGGACCGTTTATTTGAAGACAATCAGGAGCAGCGGGGTCTGAATGAGTAAGCTTGTCTTTGAGGGCGAAGAGTCCTTAAGCACGGCACTTTATGATGATGACAAGCTTCATGAGGAATGCGGCGTATTCGGCGTATATGGCTCTGATGATGCGGCAGCCTTGACCGCGCTGGGTCTTCACGCGCTCCAGCATCGCGGGCAGGAATCTGCCGGGATCGTCACATTCGACGGGGAACATTTTTTCTCCCATAAGGCGCTGGGGCTGGTAGATTCAAATTTCAGCGATGCGCGTGTGATTGAGCGGCTGAAGGGACGCTGCGCCATCGGCCATAACCGCTACTCGACAAGCGGGGAAAGTGCGCTGCGTAATGTGCAGCCTCTTTATGCCGATCTGGATTTCGGGGGCTTTGCCGTTGCGCATAACGGAAATTTGACCAACGCGCAGGCCTTGCGCAAATCTCTTGTAAAACGTGGCTCGATCTTCCAATCAACCAGCGACACGGAAGTGATCGTCCATCTGGTTGCCGTGTCCGAGAAAAAAGATGTCGTCGAGCGAATTGTTGATGCTGTTACGCAGGTCAAAGGCGCTTATTCGCTGATCGCCAACACCGGAGAGAAAATTATCGGCGTGCGCGACCCGTACGGTATTCGTCCGCTGGTTCTGGGTAAGCTTGGCGATGCGGATGTTCTGGCTTCGGAAAGCTGTGCGCTGGATATTATCGGTGCGGAGTATGTACGCGATGTCAAACCCGGTGAGTTAGTCGTTTTGAGTGCGCAAGGGCTTGAGAGCCTCTTTCCTTTCGAGGATAAGCCCTGCCGTTTTTGTATTTTCGAATATGTGTATTTCGCACGGCCCGACAGTTTTATGGAAGGAAAATCCGTCTATGAGACGCGCAAGGCCATCGGAGCGGAACTGGCGCGTGAAGCGCCGGTAGAGGGTGCGGATTTGGTTGTGCCTGTGCCGGACAGCGGCGTTCCACCGGCCATTGGCTATGCGCAGGCCAGCGGTGTGCCGTTTGAACTGGGGATTATCCGCAACCATTATGTCGGGCGGACCTTTATTGAACCGACCGATAAAATCCGCCATCTGGGGGTTCGCCTGAAGCATAACGCGAACCGCGCCTATATTGAGGGAAAAAAGGTTGTGCTGGTTGATGATTCAATCGTCCGGGGCACCACGTCGCGCAAAATTGTCGAAATGGTTCGGGCTGCGGGCGCGAAAGAGGTCCATCTGCGCGTCTCATCTCCACCGACCGCACATAGCTGCTTTTACGGCATCGACACACCGGCAGAAGAGGAGTTGCTGGCCAATAGTAAATCCGTCGAGGATATCCGTGATTATATCGGCGCGGATTCGCTGGCCTATATCTCGATTGACGGCCTGTACCGTGCAGTGGGAGAAGCTAAGCGCGATCAGGTCGCCCCTCAATATTGCGATGCCTGCTTTACCGGCGATTATCCGGTTGAACTGGTTGATAAGGACAATAACTGGGCTGATGCCAAAGTCTCGGATTTACGGGAGCGGCAGGCTAAAAGCTGAGGCCCCTGACCTGCCGGAAAAAAGAAGGGCCGCTTTATGATGTCCGAACGCGGAAATGTCCTGTGGTTTATCCTGATCGCGATTGTCCTGCTGGGACTTTTGACGATGGTGCTCAGCCGCGGAGGCTCTCATGTCGATCAAAGCGCGAATGTCGAACAGCTCCGTATTAAATCCGGTCAGATTTTTCGCTACGCAAAATCTATAGAGGCCGCAATCCAGCAAATGCGCATGCGCGGCATTTCCGAAAATGACCTCAGCTTCGAAAATCCGGTTACAGCAACAGATTACACGAACGGAAACTGTACAGCTGCCGATTGCAAGATTTTTGACGTAAATGGCGGCGGGCTAACCTACAAGAATTTTTCTGGCGTCAATGACGGCAGCGACTGGATTTTTACCGGCGCGAATAATGTCGGGACCGCTGCCGGGCCTGTGGGGACAACGGCAGCTAAAACCGGGAACGATCTTTTAATGCTCCTGCCTGCTGCGGATACGGGGTTGTGCGTTCAGATAAACCGGGACTTGAATGTGGGTACGGCGGGGACGTTGCCGACAGACGCGACAGGCATCAATATCGCAGCCTTTACAGGCGCATATGCATCCGGTGGTCCTACGCTTCTGGACGGTGATCCCACACCCTTTGAACTGGATAGAAAAAGTGCAGGCTGCTTTACCGATACGGCGCCCGACCCGGATGTGACCTATTTCTATTACGTGCTTCTGGCACGGTAAAGTACGGCTATGAAACTCTGCCAGAATGGGAGGTGGAAGGCCGGACACGACCCGGTAGAATATCGTTACGGCTGCTGCCTTTCGGCCCTGACCGGGTTGGCGCATTCACCGCCCGTGCCAGCCTTCCGCGGATGTGTATAAACGAGCAGAGCTTGTTTGGCAAGCCCCGGATATCAGCTTTACCACCCCCGGAAAATTTCCCTCGCCTCAAAAAGAACAAGAGCCGCGAAAGCGGCTCTTGCAAAAACCTGATATGGAGGAAGGAAAAAACCGCTTATGCGGCGCGGATTTCCCGCAGGAAGGTTTCCACCTCGTTCCGCATAGACTGGGAACGCTCGGCAAGCTGCTTGGCCACGTCGAGAACCTCCCCGGCAGCACGGCCAGATTCTCCGGCAGCATCGCTCACGCTGGTAATGTTCTGCGTGACTTCGTTCGTACCGGTTGAGGCCTCCTGAACGTTTCTGGAGATTTCCTGCGTTGCACTGGTCTGTTGCTCCATCGAGGCGGCAATATTCGTCGCCGTTTCCGTCAGTTCGGCGATCACCGCGCTGACTTTCTCGATAGATTCCACCGCTTCACGGGTTTCATGCTGAACGCTCTGGATCACGCTGGCGATCTCGTCCGTAGCCTTTTGCGTTTCGCTGGCCAAAGACTTAACCTCTGTTGCCACAACCGCGAAGCCTTTACCGGCTTCACCGGCACGGGCCGCTTCGATCGTCGCGTTCAGAGCCAGAAGGTTCGTCTGCTCGGCGATATCCGTAATCAAACGAACAACATCCCCGATCTTTTCGGCAGAGCCGGCCAGACGGGTCATCGTCTCCTTCGTTTGGTCAACGGAGGAAGACGCCGCCCTCGTATTCTCAGAGGATTGCGTGATTTGTCCTGCAATCGTCTGGATAGAGGCCGTCAGCTCTTCTGTTGCCGAAGCTACGTTATTGACGTTCGCCCCGGCCTGCGTTGCCGCAGAAGCCACGGAAGAAGCTTGCTGCGTCGTTTCCTCGGCAATAGCGCTCATGGACTGGGACGTTGCTTCCATCTCGGTCGCAGCGGCAGCCAGCCCTTCAAGAAGCTCATTAGCCTTTTTGTCGAAGTCATTGACAAGCTCCTCGACACGTTCGGCCCGTTTGAGTTTCTCTTTATTTTCGCGCTCCTGCTCTTCAGCCAGACGTTTATTTTCACGCCCGTTTTCCTGGAAGACATGGAGAGCACGCACCATTTCGCCGATCTCATTTCTGGTCTCAGCAGGCAACTTCGTATCAAGGTTTCCTTTGGCCAGTTCACCCATCGCATGAACCACTTCGCTGAAGGATGCATTAACCGTACGGATAATGGCAAAGGACAGACCAATCGTGACCAGAAGCGCAATAGTTGCAATAATAATCGCAATCCATTGCTTTTTCATTGCAGCCGCCTTAACGGAAGCCGTCTGGGCGATCAGATCATTACCGAGGATATCTTCAACCCCTTTCAGGCCGTTAATTTTGTTGGTGATTGTTTCAAACCAGTAAGGTCCTTCGACACCCAGCCCCTGAGACGGGCCGACATCCGATTTCACACCGCTTGCGATCGCGATATCACGCATCCGCTGAACCTCTTTAGCCGCAGCGCCATTTTCAACAGCATGGAACGCATCAGCTTGTGAGGGCGTAGCATAGGCCAGAAAAACATTGCCATATGTATTCTGAATTGTAATCAAGGATTTAAATTTATCCAGATTTGCCGGCGTAAAGCGCCCGGCGGCAAACTGACTCGAACCGACTGCGCGCTCAACACCGGCCCGCTCCTTGGATTCCAGAAAGTTCGTATAGCCGACGATACTGGGAACGATACTGGCATCCGGGCTTAAGGTGGCCATAAAGGCAATCACGCCCAGATTTTCGCCGTTCAACGCCGTAAAATAGCCAATTGCCTCAGGGGTCGGTATAGACAGCGCATCAACCTGTGAACGTACATTATCCAATTTTCCCAGATTTTGGAGAACGCCGTTCAGTTTGCGCGAAAAATCCTGTCCAAAAGCATCAGGATGAAAACTTTTAAGGTACGTTTGCAATGCTTCACGTTTTTGATTCGTATCCTGACGTTGCTCGTTAAGTTCCTTGCCAAAGTTTTTCCCGCCGCTACCAAGAAACACGGCCGTCGCGCCCCGCTCTTTTTGCTGCTCATGGACCAGAGCACTCATTTTAACGGACAAAGCCGTCAGTGTTTCAAGCCTTTCGAGTTCTGCAACCTTATTTACTTCTTGTATAACCGTATTGCCGGCGAATGAAAAAGCGACAAGCGTAGGCACAAGTGCTACGACAAGGATCGCCCTTGAAATCTTCATATTTTTGATGAGCTGTCTCATAAGAAACCCTTTCCCTCCTGGAACGATGTTTTTCAGGTTCAAATTTTAAATCTTGGAACTGTACGCAGATTCTAATCGTACTATAGATCGGGTTAAAATTTTACTACTTCCAGAAAGGCTTGTCTCCCCTAAAAATTAGGAAATCTACAACCTTATATTTATAGGAAAATAATCCTTGACTTAAAGTAATAATATAAGGATAATAGCCCATAAACGCCAAGACTCTATGCCGGGCCGCCTTTTCATGAAAGGCGGCTTTTGTTGTTTTTTTGGCGTTTAACTGGAATTCCCTCAAATAACCTTAAGGAGAAAATACTATGACGACAAAACTGCCTCTTGATATTAACGACCATGCCATTCCGGCTTTACGGCTGAAAAAAGAATCTGCCCATACGGTCAGCGCTGGCGCCGCCTCTGCCCGCAATACAACTGCATTCGATACGAATACCCGGATCATCAGCCTTTATGCGACAGTGCCTGTCTTTATCAATTTTGGAGATGAGAGCGTAACAGCAGATACGGCAGACCATTATTTTCCAGCAGGCATCTATTATGATATGGCGATCGGCGGGGACGGTACAGGCCATTACACCCATCTGGCTGTCCTGCGCGCAGGGCCGGACGGGACCGTCTATATCTCCGAAAAAGAGTAAGAACGACCCAGTCTGTAATGCGATAATCCCGCAATAGATTTCAACTGAAGGAGAGCGGCGCTAATGGCTTTCCGCGGGAGAGGCTTCAGCCTCTTCCGCACCCGCCTCTTCCGCAGGCGCCAGATCGGCAGCTTCTTTTGCGATTTCCGCAGCGCTCGGCAAAGCCTTGGGCGAAGAGGAAAGCGTACGGAGCCATGCGATCAGAGCAGCGCGATCTTCGGGTTTTTTCAGCCCGACATAATTCATTTTCGTACCGTCGATGAATTTTTTAGGCTTCCAGAGGAACTGGTTTAAATCTTCGTACCCCCAATCGCCACCCTTGGCATGCATACCATCAGAGTAAGCAAACCCTGAGTGCGCGCCTTTCGGCCTTCCAACGACGCCCCAGAGATTCGGACCGACCTTGTTCGCGCCGCCATTATCGAAACTATGGCAGGCCGCACAAGCTTTGGAAAGCTTTTCACCCCTTGCGATATCCGCATCTGCGATCAAAGGCAAAATCGGGTCCGGCAAGACCACCTTCGGTGCACCGCCCGCGGTACCGGCTTCCGCGCTTTCAATGAAAACAGCAGGCTTCTCCAAAGCATGAGGGTGGACAAGCAGCTCAGCAACAAAGCCGCCAAGCATCGCAACGATCCCTGCGACCAGTATAGCGGCAAAAATCTTGTTAAATTCGAGGTTGTTCATGGGACCACATTCACATTTTTGGGTTCTTTTAAGGATTCCTGCCCGCTTTCGGCTTCCTCATCCGGAAGAGGTGCGCGGCATGAATGACCTGTCGACAGTGATATACAGTTTGCGTATAGTCGTTCAACCAAAAAATTGAAAAAATGTGGAATTAATGACAGAAAATTCGAAGCTTATCGCTTTTCAGGGTGCGCGTGGAGCCTATTCCGATCTGGCCTGCCATACGCTCTATCCTGCCTATGAAACCCTTCCTTGCGCGTCGTTCGAGGATGCGTTTGCGGCTGTGCAGGACGGCAAGGCGGATCTGGCGATGATTCCGGTCGATAATACGATCGCGGGCCGGGTCGCAGACGTGCATCACCTCATGCCCGAAGGTGAGCTTTACATTATCGGAGAGCATTTTCAGCCGGTCCGCCATGCCCTGCTCACGGTCAAGGGCGCACAAAAAGAGGGGTTAAAATACGTACACAGCCATGTGCATGCGCTCCCCCAATGCCGGAAATTTATCCATAAGCTTGGCCTGACGCCCCGTGTTCACGCGGACACAGCCGGAGCTGCCGAAGAAATCGCCAACCGGAACGATCCGGAACATGCGGCAATCGCTTCAACCTTTGCGGCGCAGATTTACGGGCTGGATATTCTGGAAGAAGACATTCAGGATCAGGAACATAACACAACCCGTTTCCTCATTCTGGGCACGGAGCCGGAAATTCCTGAGACACGTGAAGATACGATTACAAGCCTGATCTTCACGGTACGTAATATTCCTGCCGCACTCTATAAATGCCTTGGCGGATTCGCGACAAACGGGCTGGGTCTTGCAAAGCTTGAATCTTACGTTGATCCTAATTTTCAGGCTGCAAAATTTTTCTGCGATGTTGAAGGACACCCGGACAGCGAGCCTTTCAAACTCGCGCTGGAAGAGCTCGGGTTTTACGCAACAGATGTCAAGTTTCTGGGCGCCTATAAGGCCGCCTCTTTTCGGAAAAAACCGTAAAGGCCAACCGATATTTCAATAAAGGGTTTTTCCACACGGCCTGACATGTTAGGGTCATGGCCGGATTATATTATTGTTACCCCGAATAACCATTTTTCAAGGAGCCTTTCATGCCCACCCATGCAGAACTTGCAGCGAAGCTTTTATCGGATGCGGCGGATTTTTTCCGGACGCTGGGCGATCAGAATCAGCCGCTCAAAGCACAGATGGATGAAAACGCGAACGTTTTCGAACAAATGGCGGCTATGCTCCTGCAAGACCCGCAAGGCGAGCTAAACGGCGCGTCCTATGGCGAACTGGCCGGTAAACTCCTGAAAGATGCGGCGACCTTCTTCCGGACACTGGCGCAGGAAAACGAGCCGCTCAAGGAACAGATGGAAGAAAACGCCAATGTTTACGACCAGATCGGCGATCTGGTCATGGGCAACCCGCTTGGCGTCTTAAATTAGAGCTTCGACGGTTTAGATTGTATGGCGTTGCTCGATCGCTTACGTACGCCCTTGTACGCTTCGCTCCTCGCGCCTGATTCAATCTAAACCCTCTTTGCTCCGAAATCAGGCTTACCCCACTTTACGACCAAAGAACCGTCCGACCTTTTCCCGCAGCATCAGCGCCGAGGGCGTAACGATGAGCGTCAGCACGGTTGAGAAAGCCAACCCGAACACGATAGCCGTTGCAAGCTGCGCCCACCATTGCGTTGAGGGCGCACCGACATTAACGCTCCGCGCTACGAAGTCGATATTGACCTGCAACACCATCGGCATCAGCCCCACAACCGTCGTAACCGTCGTCAGCAATACAGGCCGCAGGCGCTGCGCGCCCGTACGCAAGATCATCTCCCGTACATCCATGCGCCCCGCATAGGTCCGGCGCAAATGATCGAACGTATCGATCAGGACAATATTGTTATTCACGATAATCCCGGCCAGTGCGATCACGCCGACCCCGCTCATGATCACGCCGAAGGGCTGCCCCGTGACCATCAACCCGATCATCACCCCGATCGTGGACATGATCACGGCGGTCAGGATCAAAAAGGCGCTGTAGAAGCTGTTAAACTGCGTCACAAGAATGATCGCCATCATAAACAGCGCCACGACGAACGCCTCCATCAAAAAGACCTGTGCCTCGCGCTGGTCTTCGTCCTCTCCCTTGAAGGACACGTCCACATCTTTATCCAAAGCCTCCGGATGAGCCTCCATCCAGCCCTTGATCGCCTCGACTTTCGCGTTGATATTGACTCCCGGCGGCAAATCGGCCTGAACCGTTACGATCCGGCGCTGGTCTGCGCGGTTGATCACGCCGACGGAGGGCTTGGCCTTGCGCTCCACAAAGCTGCCGATCGGCACAGGCCCCGCCCCGCTTTCAATCCGCACCCTGTCAAGCTGGCTAAGCGTACGGTGATCCAGCCCGTGCCGGATCACAATATCGATTTCCTCGTCACTGTCATCCGGCCTGTATCCGCCGACATTCAACCCGTTCGTTACCATGCGGATATAAAAGCCGATCGTCGTCAAATCCAGCCCGAATTTTGCAGCCTGTGCACGATCTACGTCCATTTCCCAGTCAATGCCGGGCAAGGGCCGTGAATCCTCTACATCCCGAAAATCACCGATCTCCTGAAGCGCAGCCAAAACGGTTTCCGTCGCGGCCTCCAGCTTTTCAGGAAAGCGTGAAGCCAATTGGATCTGCACGGCCTTGCCCGTAGGCGGCCCCCCCTCTTCTTTACGCGTCTCCACCATGATCCCCGCAATGTCTGCAGCACGGGTACGGATTTCGGATAAAATCTCATCAGCCGGAGGGCGCACTGCCCAGTTTTCAAACTGAAGCTGGATCTGCCCGATCACATCCGCCGCAAGATCGGAACCTTTCTGCGTCGAAGCACCTGCACGCGTGTAGACCGTTTCAATCCCCGGCAAGCCGATAATCTTTTGTTCGACTTCGCGTACCAACGCGTCCTCCTCGAATACAGACAGATTGCCGCGCCCATGGACCAGCACGCTCGCACGCTCCGGCTCGATATCCGGAAAAAACTCAACCCCCTTACCCAGTACGGCGTAAGCGCCCTGCACCAGCACAAGCATCAGGACCGCGGCGATCAGCACAAGACCGGGAAAACGCAGCGCCCGCTCCAGAACACGCAAATACCAGCCCGTAAAGCCGCCGATTTCCGATAAGTCCCCATCTTCTGCGGCGGCGAGCGCTTTTTGCAATTTCGGGTCACCTGCCGCGCCCGCCTTTCCGAAGAGCGCCCCCAGCGTCGGCACGAAAACCAGCGCCATGAGGAGCGAGGCGCTCAGCACCGCAATCAGGGTCAGCGGCATGTATTTCATGAACTCCCCAACCATGCCCGGCCAGAAGAGTAACGGCGCAAAAGCTGCCAGCGTCGTCAGGGTCGAGGATATGATGGGCCAGGCCATCCGTTTTGCCGCGATCGCGTAGGCCTCCCTACGGTCCATCCCTTCGGCCATTTTGCGGTCAGCCAGTTCCGTGACGACGATAGCCCCGTCCACCAGCATCCCGACCGAGAGAATGAGCGAAAACAGCACGACGATATTGACCGTCAGCCCCATCACGAACAGGACCAGAATACCGGTTAAAAACGCGCCGGGAATCGCGATCCCAACCAGCCCGGCGGCCCGCACTCCCAAAGCCCAAACCACGACGATCATCACCAGCAGGATGGCGCTGATCACGTTATTTTGCAGATCGAGCAACATAGAGCGGATCGTCACCGATTCATCCTGCGTAAAGGATACGCGCACGGATTCCGGCCAGAGCGCCTGTTCCTGCGCAACAATATCGCGGACGGCCTCGATGGTTTCGATGATATTTTCACCGGAGCGTTTGACGATTTCCAGTGCGATGGCCCGCTCACCGTTGAGGCGGGCAAAATTCTCAGGGTCCTTGAAGCCGCGCCGGATCTCAGCGATATCGGCCACGGTGATCGCAGAATCTCCGCTAACCTTGAGCGGCATATCCATCACATCATACAGGCTTTCAAACAGACCCGGCACCTCAACCGCGAAGCGCCCCGCCCCCGTATCCAGATTGCCGGCAGCCACCAGCCGGTTCGAGCGCCTGAAAAAATCAAGAATAGCCACGCCGTCCAAGCCGTAACTTTCCAGTAACTCAGGCTGGACGATCACCTCGACCAACTCCTCCCGGTCCCCGGCAATACCGGCCTCCAATACGGAGGGGATCGCCTCCAGCCGGTCCTGCAAATCTCTGGCGAGTTTCAGCAAGGTCCGCTCCGGCACATCGCCGGACAAAGTCACAACCAGCACCGGAAAGAGGCTGAAATTCACTTCCGTAACTTTCGGCTCCTCCACATCGTCCGGTAAATCCGGACGGACCTGATCGACAGCCTTTTGCACGTCGTCCAGCGCCTTGTCCTTATCAAACCCGGCCTGAAATTCGAGCAGGACGAACCCGCCGCCCTGATAACCGGTGGAGCGAAGCTCCTTGACACCCTCAACGCTCGTCAACTCCTGCTCTACAGGTCGCAACAGGAGACGCTCCGCGTCGTCCGGAGAAATCCCCTCCAGCGTCATCGAGATATAAATCTGCGGGATATCGATATCCGGTGAGGATTCCTTGGGGATATTGCTATAAGCATAAGTTCCGGCGATCAGGAGCAGCAGGAACACCGAGAGGATCGTGCGCGTATGCGTGATCGCCGCATCAATCAGGGAGCCCGTCATAGCAGGCCGCCCCCTTCCGACTCAACAGGCTCGACCGCCTGCCCCGGAATCACAAAATCCTGCCCGACCGTAATGATACGAACCGTATCGGGCAACCCGCCAACCCACATTGACTCCGGCGTACTGGATAAAATCATGACGGGCAGAAAACGAACCTTACTCTGCTGATCGACGGTCTTTACCCCAATACGGCCCTGATCGTCCAAAGAAAGGATGGAAGGCGATATCTTATAAGCCTGTTTCTGCCGGGAAGGAATTCGCAGCTTTGCCGTCAGACCGTCCTTCACTCGCAAATCAGGATTAGGGGCTGATATAACGATACGGAACGTTCTGGTCTGCTCATCGGCAGCCGGCGCAATATAGGTTATCCGGCCTTCCAAGAGGCTGCCATCCAAAAACTCAGCCCGGACGGAAGAGTCTTGCGCGATCTCCTGTATCTGCCGTTCGGACACAAAACATGTCAGCTCCACCGGGTCCAGATCGACGAGGGTAAAAAGCGGATCGCCTTCAGCCAGATAGTCCCCGGCCTCGACCACCTGATCGCTCACGATACCGTCGAAAGGCGCTTTGATCTTTGTCTTTTCCAACTCAATCTCGGCCTGTTTCAAGGCTGCCCGCGCACTTTCAAGGTCGGCAAGCGCCTGCGCCCGGCGGACCTTCGAATTAAACCCTTTATCCTCCAGCTTTCGGGCCGCGTCATATTCTATCCGGCGCTGCTCTGCCCGCTCACGAGCCTCGGCAAGGCGCGCCGCGCGGTCGCGCACCTCCAGAACGGCAAGAACCTCGCCTTCCGCAGCCGCACCGCCCTCTTCTTTCGCAAGCCGTTCGACCAACCCGCCGATCTCGGCCTTCAAGCGTACCGTCCTCGAAGCGCGAGTCCGACCCGTGACCAGAATTTCATCCGTATAGGGCTCAGCCTCCATCGTCCGCACCCGCACCTTGAGGAGCGGCTCTTCCGAGCGGGACGTTATAATTTTGCTTGGTATATCGGACGCTTCCATCGCATGAAAGAAAAGCCCTGAACCGACCCATAAAAGCCCAGCCAGAGCTATTCCCATAGCGATCAGTCTTGAAGATTTCATAGGCGAAGCGCCCCTTTGCCATCTATCATGAGCCGTTCCAAAAAGGAACAGCTCAGTTTAGCAGGCATAAAGACTGTTGCCTAGGGTTGGCTTACTCGCCGGATGCAGCCTTGCGGAGCTCCTGCCGTTTTTCCTCGGCAGCGATGGATTTCTCCAGATCTTCTGCCTGAAGCAACCGCCCGCGCCCGGCAGCCTGATAGGCGGCTTTCGCATGATCGGCACAATAAGGCAGGCCGGAGATAGAGCCCTCGCCGCAGAAGCCGAAATTTTTCTCGCGCGGATCGCCCATCGGCCAGCGGCACATATTCGGCTTTAGATGTAAAAGCGGAATGCGCTTACCCGTTTCCTTCTTGGGCGTATCATTCGCCGCCGGAGCGCTTTTCGGCGCTGTACGCGCAGCAGGCTGCGCTGCGGGCTGTTGAGGCCGTACGACCTGAGATTTTTTGTTGTTCTGCTGGATTGGTGAAACACGGTTCGATAAATTTAGACGGTGCGCCTTGCCGATCACGGCGTTACGGGTCACCCCGCCCAGTGCCTTGGCGATTTCCGCCGCCGTCTTCCCTTCACCCCACAGCTTTTTGAGAAGCGTTACACGTTCATCCGTCCAGCTCATAGATCATCTCTCCCGGCAAAAAGCGGTCAGGCCAAAGGCCCGATCCCCAAACAACACAAAATCTTTCTTAATGACACGTACAGTAGCAAGAGAAAGCGATCGGTGAAAAGAGGCCGCTTAAAAAAAGACGCCCTTATCCACAACGCCCTTGTAACAGGCTGATTCGGAACATTTTTAAGAGCGCGCTTCGAGCCGCCCATAAAGGATATGCCAGTCAGCGGCGGCATCAAAGCGCGCATCAAACAGGCGGCAGGCTTTCCGCAGCGCGCCGGGCGCAAGCGGGTCGTACCCTGCCTTCGCCGTGCCCGCGCCGCTGCTCTTAACCCGGCGGAGGAAATCATACGCCCCCTCATAGCGAACGGGTATTCTCTCCTCATCAAACAAGCCGGGTAAGGGTGGCAACTCAAGGAGCCCGGACGGCAGTTCCAGCAACTCCAGAACACTGCGCCATTGGTGGAAATTATCCGGCCCCGGTACGCTGTAAAAAAGCGTGCCGCCGGGTTTAAGAAGGCCGCACAAACGCGCCAACCCGCCCGCCGGATCGTGAAACCATTGCGCACTCATATTGCCGACCACAAGATCAAAAGGCCGACCCGCAAAACAGGGCGTCTCCCCGTCCATCACAATCAAGGACATATCGTTCTGCGGGTGCGTTTGTGCCAGCCGGGCCTTTGTCCGCGCAATCATGGACGGGCTGATATCGCTCACATAAAAGCGCCCTTTCGGATAACGGGTCGTCAAAATTTCACTCAGCGCCCCCGTTCCACAGCCGATTTCCAATATGACGGGCGCATCCAGTGCAGGCAGCGCTTCCGCCAGCCGCGCCGCCGCGTGGGTTTGGATCTGCGCATGGAGATCATAACAATCGGCCTGCCGGTCGAACGCGCCCGCGACATTTTGTTTCCAGCAGGTTTTCATGACGCCGCCTCCAACGCTTTGATAAGCGCTTCGATGTGAGCGGCGCACCAACCCGGATGGGTTTGCGGCAAAGCATGCCCACCCTCTTCATGCATGTGCAACGGGAACCCCGCCCATTCCCGGCGCATCAGCTCTTCGGGTAAAATTCGGTCCTGCGCCCCCGCCAAAGATAAAACGGGACAGGATGATTGCCGCAGCGTTTCACGCTCATCCTCCTGTTCGAGCCAATCCAGCCCTTCCAATAGCCGCTCCTGACAAAGAGACGCAGCGCCAGAAACCGTCACACCGGCCTGCCGATAAAAATCCACCATCTGGGCCGCCGGGTCGCGAACCAAATGACGCTTCATTCCACGGAGCGCAGCCCTTGACGCAAATGACTCAAAACAGGCAAAACCATTGATCGCGGCCAGCGCGCTCATCTCGCCTGCACAATGTTTCAAGGCCCATAAGGTGCCGAGCGAATGGGTGACATACAGGCCGCGAACGGGCCGGACCAAAAAGGCCTTTTCACTATCTGCGCAGCCCCCGGTAAATCCGAGATCGACGAAAATATGCTCCCGCCCAGGCATATGCGCGGCCAGCCCGGCCCAAAAGGCCGGAGACAATCCCCATCCATGCACAAAAATTAAAGGCGCGCTCATCCGTATCGTTCCCACTCTGTTGCCTGCCTCTTTTACAGAGTGTAAAGCCGAAAGGAAAGGGTTCCGGCTTTCCTTCCCGCCCGCGATCAGGTAATGAGATAGAGGAGATACGCAAGGGACACGCCATATGGAATCGCTCTCTTATCTGGCTATTATCTGGGGCTCCGTTTTCGCAGCCACATTCTTGTCGGCACGCACACGCCTGACGCCGGTTTTGTATTTCCTCGCCGTAGGCGCCGTGCTGGTCAATACGGGTATCCTGCCGGTAGAGGGCGACCCCTTTATCCGGGGTTTTGCGGATATCGGCATTATCGTTATCATGTTCGCCCTCGGCTTCGAAGAAAATTCGAGCCATTTCGTCCGCGCCCTCAAGCGAAGCTGGGGCATTGCGTTTTTCGGCGGAATTGTCCCGTTTTTTGCCGCCTACATGCTGGCGGATTATTTCTGGAATGATGTCAATATCTCGCTGATCTGCGGGCTGGCCATGATCTCCACCGCCGTCTCGCTAACGATGGTTTCTCTGAAAAGCGAAGGGCTGCAAACCTCTCCGGTCGCGCGAGGCATCATGACCTCAGCGGTGATCGAGGATATTGCCTCACTCGTGCTGGTGGCGATCATGATCCCGGTCGCAACAGGACAGGCCGCACTGAGCGCGTCCGGCATCGGGTTGATCGCGGGAAAAACCGTGCTCTTTTTTGCGCTGATCACGGTTCTAGGCCTGTGGATTTTTCCACATAAAATGCCGGACCGGACATGGCGCATCCCGCTTCTGGGCCACTACGGCATCCGCGATGTTCTAAGCTTCGGCGGCGGAGAGCAAACGACATTGATCCTCCTCCTCATCGCGCTCCTGACAGGTATTCTCGCCCATGAATTCGGCTTTCATCCGGCTGTGGGCGCTTACATGGCCGGACTGATCTTCAAAGAGGATTATTTCCATTTTCTGCGCAATCCGGACGGCGATCACTACCAGAATACAAAAAAGATTATCGACAGCGTGGCCTTTTCATGGATCGGCCCCGTATTCTTCGTCAATCTGGGTACGAAAATCCTGTTTGACTGGGATATTTTCGTCTCCGTCATCCCGCATGTCATACTGATGACGCTTGGCCTGATCGTCGCACAAGTTAGCTCCTCGGCGCTGGCCGCCTATTATACGGGCAGCTTCAAACGCGTTGAAAGCCTTATGATCGGCTTCGGAATGCTGGGCCGGGCGGAACTGGCCTTCGTCGTGATGGATATCGCCTATGTCCAGCACGATATCCTCTCAACTGAAGCCTTCTACACGCTGATGTTCACGGCCTTCTGGTTGAATGTCTGCGTCCCGCTCTCGATCCGCTTCTGGAAACCTTATCTGCTGGCGGAACAGCAGGCCCTCACCGAAAGGACCGGCCCGTGAGTACGCTCATCGTTTTTGCCATGGAAGAGGAAAGCCGGGGCCTGTTCACCGCCCACGATGTTTTGCATACCGGGATCGGCAAGGTCAACGCCGCATACGCCCTGACCCAGCGCCTCCACCGCGATCTGGCCGCGCAACCTCCGGCGCTGGTCGTCAATCTGGGAACGGCAGGCAGCCGCAAACACAAGGCCGGTACGATCGTCAATTGTACATCCTTCGTCCAGCGTGATATGAACGTAACTGTTCTGGGGTTCGAAAAATGGCAAACGCCCTTTTCAAAAGACCCCATTATGCTGCGCACCGGGCGGCGGATCGAAAGCCTGCCCGAAGGGCTGTGCGGCACAGGAGATAGCTTCGACGATGGCCCGGACTCAGGGCATTTTGACGTGGTGGATATGGAGGCTTACGCGCTGGCCCTGATCTGCCGGCGGGAAGATATTCCCTTCCTGTGCCTGAAATATATCTCGGATGGCGCCGATTCAAACGCCAATCAGGATTGGAACGATGCCTTGCACAAGGCTGCGGAAACATTAAAACGAACATTGGAGGAGGCAGGGCTATGAAAAAAGGACAGCACAGCAAAAAAAGAGACGTAATCTTTGTGGTCGCACTGGTCACGCTGATCGCCGGGGGATTGTGGCTTTTCGGTGAAAAGCACCATTCCGACAATCTCTATGGCTGGAACCGTAAACTGCCCGTTGCAGCCTCCAGCGATATCAACCGGCAACTCGTCAAAAAATTTGAATTCGCACTGAATGAATTTCTTCAGGACATCCGGCGCAGAATGGGCGAATATAAACGCCAGCGTGCCCTTTTGGACGATCTTGTCAAGCCGCGCAACCTCTCGGACGCACCTGCTATTAAAGGCAATTATGAGCTATCCCGCACCCTGATCCCGCAGCTTAGAGCCGATATTAACGGCCTGATGCAGGCATTCGAGACACAAGAGCGGGAGGTTCAGGCACTCTCCTCAGGACAGCCCTCCTCTATCCGCGGCCGTGTCGAAGAGACATGGGCACGTATGAAGGAAAAACACTTACGGACCTACGTCGCCTATTTCACGCTGGAGGATGAAATCCTCTCGGCACACGAAGATCTGCTAACACTGTATTACAGAAAAACCAACAGCCTGCGCTTCGATCCGCAAACCAACCAGATCCTGTTCAACGACCCGGCGGATAAGCAAAAAGAACAGACGCTGCGGCACAAGATCGGCGCGCTGTTAAAGGAGCAGGCTGAAACGCTGAAATGAAAAAGCGGAGGCAATCTATACCGTAATCAGATGCCCGGTGCTTTCCAGAGCGCTTTCATCCGTCAGGCCGTTCACACCCAGAAGCAGCGCGATCTGCGTGAAGGCGTCGGCCCCGCCGTCCACATCCACGGATAGGACGGAATCGGTGCCGCTATCGGTAATCCGCACGAAATCCGTAATCAGGTCGGTTAACGCGTCATAGGCAGAGAGCAGGCTGGAGATATCCAGTGCATCGCCTTCTGCCAGGCTGAAATCTCCGATCGTATCAATGTTGTTGAAGGCGCTCCCTGATTCGAAGAGGAACATATCGGCATCCGCACCGCCATAGAGCGTATCCTGCCCATCGCTACCGGCCAGAACATCTTCGCCGGACTCACCTTTGAGGATATCGTTTCCAGCGCCGCCGTTGATCGTATCGTCTCCGCCCCCGCCGTTCAGAAGATCGTTCCCCGTCCCGCCGACAAGCGTATCATTATGAGAGGAACCGTAAAGCGCCTCGATACCAAACAGCGTATCGCCTTCCGCATCTCCGCCCGTATTGATATTTGTTTCCAGATTGATTTGTACGCCGCTTGCAGAGCGCGTATAGCGAGCCGTATCCCAACCTGCGCCGCCGTCGATAACATCCGCACCGGCGCCGCCTTCTAAAAAGTCCGCGCCGGCCAGTCCACGCAAGATATTATCCCCGTTATCCCCCCAAAGAGAGTCCCGCTGGCTTGCAACGTCGGAACCGGTCACATTCTCGATATCAATGAGCGTGTCCCCCGCCGCATCCCCGCCAGAGGCAGTTCCGCTTAAAAGATCAATCCCGACCGCCAGCACGGAGGCGCTATAATCGGCGGTATCCTTCCCTGTACCGCCTTTCAGGATATCGCTTCCGGCCAACCCGCTTAATATGTCGTCTCCTGCGCCGCCGTTGAACACATCATTTCCAGCGCTCCCGATCAGAATATCGTTATAAGCGGAAGCGTAGATGGCCTCGATACCGAACAGCGTATCACCCTGTGCGTCTCCGCCCGTATTGATATTCGTCGTCAAATTAATCTGTATACCGCTTGCGGAGCGCGTATAGCGGGCCGTATCCCAACCAGCGCCGCCATCAATGACATCCGCACCGGCGCCGCCCTCCAGCATATCCGCCCCGGCAAGCCCTTTCAGAACGTTCGCGCCCGCATCACCCCAAAGCCAATCCCGCTCGCTCGCCATATCAGAGCCCGTTACATTCTCAATATCGACCAGCGTATCACCCTGTGCGTCTCCGCCAGAGGCTGTCCCGTTCAATAAATCAACACTTACACCAAGCGCAGACGCGCTATAATTCGCCGTGTCGTTACCACCTGCGCCATCTATGTAATCAGCCCCGACCCCACCGCTCAGGATATTGTCTGCGCCGTTCCCATAGAGAAAATCATTACCAGCGCCCGCAATCGCGTTCTCGATCACAGTGCCGTAAGCGATCGCGATATTGCTCGTCAACCCTACGGAGCTAAAAGCGCCCTCTTCCAGACGGAGAGTCACGGCGAAAGCCAGAGCGCTCGCGTCAAACGTATCGATCCCGCCACCATCCCAGACCGTATAAGCCGCCGCCGGATCGAGACTGTAGACCGTATCGCCGCTATTATAGGCCGTATTCGCGCCATATATCGCCTGTAACGCCGAAATGTCGTAGAGCATGTGCGTTGAGGCGGAAAGACTGCCCCACGGGCTTCTATCATAAGCCATCACCGTAAATTGTTCGGTATTTTCGAGACCGGTCAGCCCCGCATCGAAAGAGTGCACCAGCCCCAGCGAATGGCCAAGCTCATGTATCATCGCATAATAGCCTGTCTCTCCCGGCGCCATCACGTCGGAGAACGTTATGCCCCCGCCCAAGAACGCATTATTGTTAAACCATACATCGCCGCTATAACCGCCCTGATCCGGGTAATAGGCCCAAGCCAGGAGGCTTGAAAGGGATGTGGACAAATCCGCCATCCCAAAAGTGATGTCCCCGACCCCGGCCACTTCCGTAAAAGTTATATTCGCAAAGGTCGAAATTTCAGCCAGCGCCGTCCGTGCGCCATCCTGCATTTCAGACGTAAAGGCCGTAAAATCCCGCCGTTCATCCGCACTCGGCGCATAATAAGACGGCACTGAAGTCAAAAAACTGTAAGTGATGCTGACCGCCGTGCCCCCGCCCGGCCCCCATTCATAGCCGCTGATAAGCTGCGCCGCGTTATTCACACCGATCGCAGCAGGTGTAACCGTGCCGCCGCCGCCGGGCAAAACCGCAGCATCTCGCTGAAAAAACAGATTATGATCAGTTACGATCTGCCCCTCACGCTCTTCGTCGATATTAAAAGCATCTTTACCGGGCTTATACGCTGTCAGGGATGAAAGAGGGGCAGATAGTGCGGTCATGGCTGTGTTCTCCCGGTGAGGGCCAGAGGGTCGTTAGGCTAAAAGGTTGCCGGACTTAACGTAAGCCTAAATCTTAAAACCTGTCAATGCAACACAAGCTTCTGAGGCAAGCTACCCCCATTGGCGTAAGCCATATCCGATTCCGAAGGCCAGACCAGCAGCCACAAGCCCGATCCCGGTCGTTGAAAGCCCTTCCCTCCACCAACTTTTAACGGACCAGAGGCTTTTGAGAGAGCCTATAGCGAAAAAGGTCATGGCAGAGAGGATCAGAGCCGCCCACGGCGCACCCGGTACGGACAAAAGGAAAGGGATCAGTGGCATTGCGCCGCAAACGATAAAGGCAACGAAAGTATGAACCGCGATATGGAGCGGCTTGCTGAGCGATTTCGACACGCCGTATTCCTCCGCCAGCATCACATCAATCCAATGCTCCTTGTCGCTGGAAATCACCTGCACGATGCGCTCAAGGTCTTCCCCCTGAAAGCCTTTGGCCGCATAGATTTGCCGGATTTCTTCACGCTCTCCTTCGGGATATTTCTCGACATGGGTTGTTTCGACCTCCCGCAGGCGGTCGTAATTATCGTCCTCGACTTTTGCACTGGAGTAAGCCCCCGCCGCCATCGAAAACCCGTCTCCGACCAAATTGGCGATCCCCAATATAACCACAATCAACGGAGACAGATTCGCGCCGACAACCCCCGCAACAATTGCGAATGTTGTAACGACCCCGTCAATGCCGCCATAGACCCATTCGCGCAGATGCAGCGCACGCGGGCCTTCCTTAAGCCGTTCGGCAATCGATTCCGGGGAATGGTCGTGATCAAGAAGGGTCATAGGGGCTTCTATAAAGGCTGCGCGTATAAATCGCAAGAGCCTTGATCTCTTCTCCGCCGCGCTTTATACAGGCCTCCATGATACTTTACCCGGCGATTGATTTGAAAGACGGCAAATGCGTGCGGCTCGTACAGGGCGATATGACGCGCGACACCGTCTATAACGATAACCCGGCCGCGCAGGCCCATGAATGGGCGCGCAGCGGCTTTAGCTGGCTGCATGTCGTCGATCTGGACGGGGCCGTCAACGGCGCGCCGGAGAACCATCATGCCGTCCGTGAGATTATCGAGGCTGTAGACATTCCGGTTCAGCTCGGTGGCGGCATTCGCAGCGCTGCACAAATCGAGCACTGGCTTTCCGAAGGGATCAGCCGGGTCATCCTCGGCACCGTTGCCGTGCGCGATCCGGATCTTGTCCGGCAGGCCTGCCGCGATTTCCCGGGCCAGATCGCCGTGGGGATCGACGCGCTGGACGGTGAGGTTATGGTTGAGGGCTGGGTAGACGGCTCAAACATTCAGGCCGCAGAGCTGGCCCGCCATTTCGAAGATGCAGGCGTGGCCGCCATCATTTATACCGATATCGCTCGCGATGGTACGGGCAAGGGAATCAATATCGAGGCGACGACCGCACTGGCCGAAGCCACTGCGATTCCTGTCATCGCTTCTGGCGGCGCCGGGTCGGAAAAAGATGTGGAAGCGGTCAAAACGGCCTGCCGGACCCACGGTCTTAACGGCATGATCATTGGAAAAGCCTTTTATGATGGCCGCATCGATCCGCTTCGCGCGCTTGAGATTGCGGGCGCGCCTTGATTCGTCTATAGTCGCAGATATTATGAGTCATATTCTTACACTCGTTTCCTCAACGCCTGAAAAACCGCTCACAGACTCTCATATCAAAGAGGTTCTGGGGATTGCGGCCTATTACAATCTTGAAAAGACGGGCAAGCCGGTCTGGCTTTCCAAAAAGAAAGCTGCGGACATTCCCTTGTCCGACAAGCCGGGGATCGCTTTGAGCGCGCATTTAAGGGAAACGCTCGCCCCTGCGAAAATCGATCTGTTCGTCACAAGCGCTGAAAATCGCCGCAAAAAACTCCTGCTGGCCGATATGGACAGCACGATCGTTCGCGGTGAAACGCTGGATGAGCTTGCCGCGCATGCGGGGCTGCAAGAAAAAGTCTCCGAAATCACGAAAGCCGCGATGGAAGGTAAGCTTGATTTTCAGGCCGCGCTGCGCGAAAGGGTCTCTCTGCTGAAAGGGCTGGGAACGGAAGCGCTGGAGCGCACGCTGGAGGAAACCCGCCTAAATGAGGGCGCGGAAACACTCGTCAAGGTGATGGCTGGAGCCGGGGCGACCTGTGTTCTGGTTTCAGGCGGCTTTACGTTTTTCACCGGGCCGGTCGCGGAACAAGCCGGATTTCATCACCATCACGGCAATATTCTGGAGATGGATGGGGACGCCCTTAGCGGGACGGTCGCAGAACCGATCCTCGACCGGCATGCCAAGGTGGATTTTCTAAACCGTTACAGCGCCGATCTGGGTTTGGAGAAGCATGATACGCTGACGATCGGAGACGGGGCCAACGACATCCCCATGCTGAAAAGCGCGGGGCTGGGCATCGGCTACAGGCCCAAGAACGCGGTCGCTGACGCCATCGGCAATCTCATCATGCATGGCGATCTGCGCGCAGCACTCTATGCGCAGGGCTATACGGATAAAGAGATCAAAAGATTTTCATAATATAAAAACAGCCTGACAAGGACATGAATAAAATTATCGTAAGCAGCAGGGTATCAAGCCCCCTCTCCCCTGCGGGGAGAGGGTCGGGGTGAGGGGGCTACGGACTCTCACATGCCCTGAAACTTACCACCCCCACCCTAGCCCTCCCCCTCAAGGGGGAGGAGATTGAAAGAGAGCAAAATGAGGCGAACGGCAATCTTTTCTTAACATTCTGTCTTTAGGATAAAAAACAGGTTAAACTCCTTCCCAGAGTCTTTTTTAAGCAGAGTTTGAAACGACACCATGACCGAACAGTGGCAGTATCTTGTAACGAATGAAGAGCTTGAAGAGCTTTTCCGGAAATATTGCACCGATTTTACGATGCTGGCGCGCCAAGGGCGCTACGGACCGATTTCAGGCCGGGATCAGGAAGTTGATGAGACAATTTTGATCCTGCTCCAAAAGGGCCGGAAAAACGCCGTGCTCCTAGCACCCGCCGGGGTTGGGAAAACCGCGATGGTGGTTGCGTTGGCACAACGCATTGCTGATGACAATGTACCGGATTATCTGCAGGACGCACGGCTTCTGGAAATTGACCTGGCCCGGATGGCTGCGGGAACCAGTGGCCCGGCCGATTTTCAGGAACGCTTTATCCCGCTTTGTAAAGGCGTGGCTGAACGCTATCACAACCCCAATAATCCACGCACGATTCTCTTTATCGATGAAATTCACCAGATTATGCCCGGCTGCGCGGGTAGCGCCTATGCAGGCCTGTCCGACGTCATGAAACCTTACCTGACGGCCGGCGACATGATGGTCATCGGGGCCACGACTTTGGATGAATTCCGCATGTATGTGGCGACAGACCCCGCGCTTGACCGGCGCTTTCAGAAAGTTTTCCTCAAAACGCCTGATACACTCGAAACTTATAATATTATGAAGGCCATTCGGCCCGGCTTCGAAAAACATCACGGGGTCAGTGTCTCTAACGTATCTCTGATGCTGATCGTGTATCTCACGGACGAGCATATGCGCAAACGGAACCAGCCGGATAAATCAATTATCACGCTCGACTCGGCTATGGCGCACTACGTGAAAGAACACGGCAAGGGCGGTGAGCTGAGTATGAACTCGATCTATTATATGGTCGGGCGTGAAACCGGCCTGAATAAGGCTGCGCTTCATGATGAAAAGAAACTCCAACGAGTGATTAAGCAGGTCGCCGAGTTGGAAAGCGATGCCATAAACTACAGCATTTAAAATCAAAACGCCCTGTTCAGGGCGCTTTGTCATGTCCAGTTAAGAAACAAAAAGCCTTAGCCTGCCAGCGCCTCTTCTCTTTGTCCGACACGCACTTCGCGGCCAACACCGGCAATGTTCAGATGGTCATGAACATGATCGACCAGAATATCCGTATAGCCGTGGAAGAAATGGTTCGCATTATCGAGAACACGATAATCGATTTCGATCCCTTTTTGCTGACGCAGCCGCTCAACCAGAAGCGCTACGGAATCCTCAGGCACGACATCGTCCCGCCCGCCCTGAAGGACAAGGCCGGAAGTCGGGCATGGCGCAAGGAAGGTAAAATCCTGAAAGTTCGCCGGCGGAGCAACGGAAATATAACCCTGAATCTCAGGACGGCGCATCAAAAGCTGCATCCCGATCCATGCACCGAAGGAAAACCCGCCGATCCAGACATAAGGCGCATTCGGGTTAATCTCCTGCATCCAGTCCAGCGCACAGGCTGCGTCGCTCAGTTCGCCCTCGCCCCGGTCGAAAAGTCCCTGCGAACGACCCACGCCGCGAAAATTAAACCGCAGGACGGAAAACCCACGCTCTACGAAAGCCTGAAACAGGCTGTAGGTGATCTTGTTGTTCATCGTCCCGCCATGTTCGGGACTGGGGTGTAAAACGAGCGCTAACGGCGCATTTTTAATCTTGGAGTGAGAGTAACGGCCTTCCAGGCGGCCCGCCGGGCCATTGAAAATAACTTCAGGCATAAAAACCCCTTTGTACCTCGATTTTATTGCCCTTTGCGGATTGAAAACCGGCGCAGGCAATTCGGTTTATGTGTGCCTTATATATTAATAACATTCTGAAAAGTCCAGAAGTTTATCATAACGCATTGATAATCATGTGGATAATACGCTATATCCTGTAAGATGAATCGACAGCCTATATATCTGGACTATAACGCGACCGCGAAACTCTACCCGGAGGTTCGTGAAACCGTGCTGCGTCTGCTTGATACGCCGCATAATGCATCCTCTGTTCACACTTTTGGCCGGACGGGCCGTAAAGAAATCGAAAAGGCGCGGGAACGCGTTGCCGCACTCGCCTGTATGCCTGCGGGGCAGGTGATTTTCAATTCCGGTGCAACCGAAGGCAATAATACGGTCCTGTCCCATTTCAAAGGGCAGCGCGTTCTTATTTCCGCCGTCGAGCACTCTTCCGTGCTTCAGGCCGCCCCGCAAGCCGAGCGTGTGCCTGTTACACCAGATGGGCTGCTTGACCTCACGGCGCTGGAAGCGTTGCTCCGGCAAGAGACGCGCCCGGCACTGCTGTCCGTGATGCTGGTCAATAATGAAATGGGCGTGATCCAGCCTGTCCGGGAAGCGGCGGCACTGGCCAAAAAATACGGCGCTTTGGTGCATTGCGACGCCGTGCAGGCAGCCGGGCGTATCAAGCTGGACATGCAGGAACTCGGCGCAGATTTCCTGACATTATCCGCGCATAAGATCGGCGGTCCTCAAGGCGCCGGAGCACTGGTGCTTGGCCTGTGCGGGAATACGCCTGTTTTGCTGCATGGCGGGGGGCAGGAAAAAGGCGCTCGCGCAGGCACCGAAAATGTCGCAGCGATTGCCGGATTTGGCACAGCCGCGGAACAAGCCCTCTCCGGCCTTGAGCATTTTGCCGCGCTTGGAAAACTCCGGGACAAGGTCGAACAGGCGCTCGGCTCTATGGGGGAAATCACAATTTATGGCGCCTCTGCGCCGCGCGTAGCCAATACGAGCCTTTTTTCCCTGCCGGGCCGCCCATCTGAAACGATGCAGATGGCGCTTGATCTCGAAGGAATCGCGGTCTCAGCAGGCGCAGCCTGCTCCAGCGGCAGCGCCCGCCCAAGCACGGTTCTCAGCGCTATGGGCGTTCCAGAGAAAGAGGCGCGCACCGCTCTGCGCGTATCACTCGGCTGGGCGACCTCTCAAGAAGAGATCGAGCGTTTCCTTGAGATTTTTGAAAAAATCTATAAACGCATGGGGTGAAGCGTCTTCACTCCAAGAGACAATATCTCAATCCCCCTCTCCCTTGCGGGGAAAGGAGATGAAAAGATATTGAGCAAGCTCTACGTATCCAGAAAGCTACGCAGCTTGCGGCTTCGGCTGGGGTGCTTGAGTTTGCGCAAGGCCTTGGCTTCGATCTGACGAATCCGCTCGCGGGTCACGTTAAATTGCTGCCCCACCTCCTCAAGCGTGTGATCCGTATTCATCCCGATCCCGAAACGCATGCGTAAAACACGCTCTTCCCGCGGCGTCAGGGATGCCAGAACGCGGGTCGTGGTTTCCCGCAAGTTCGAGTGAATGGCCGAATCAATCGGCGCCAGCGCGTTTTTGTCCTCGATAAAATCACCCAGAGAGGAATCTTCCTCATCCCCGATCGGCGTTTCAAGAGAGACAGGCTCTTTGGCGATTTTCAGGACTTTACGCACCTTATCCAGCGGCATATGCAGGCGCTCGGCCAGCTCTTCCGGCGTCGGCTCGCGACCGATTTCGTGCATCATCTGGCGGGAGGTCCGGACCAGCTTGTTGATTGTTTCGATCATATGGACCGGAATCCGG
>JAGRKA010000024.1 GCA_020442475.1 Alphaproteobacteria bacterium
GAGCGTGAATATTTCGGCATCGTCGTAAAGCCGATCTGGTTATTGATCACGATATGGATCGTCCCGCCAACGCGGTAACCGGGCAGTTCGGAAATCATCAGCGTCTCAGCTGTGATCCCTTGTCCGGCAAAAGCAGCGTCTCCATGCAGGATCAGTGGTAGAACGGCGCCGGACTGGATATCGCCCCGCTGGACCTGTTTAGCCCGGACTTTCCCGCTGACGACCGGATTGACGAACTCAAGGTGAGACGGGTTCGCGGTGAGAGACAGGTGAACCTTGCACCCGTCGAAATCGCGGTCGCTGGATGTGCCGAGGTGGTACTTCACGTCTCCGGAGCCCATCACATCGTCTGGTGTAGAGGATTGCCCCTGAAACTCGGCAAAGATCGTCGTAAAGGGTTTGCCCATGACATTGGCCAGCACGTTCAGGCGGCCCCTGTGCGCCATGCCGATGATGATTTCCTCCAGCCCAAGCTGGCTTCCGCGCTTCATGATCTGCTCCATGAGCGGGATTAACGCCTCTCCGCCATCAATTCCGAAACGTTTCGTACCTGTATATTTCTTGTGAAGAAACTGCTCGAAAACCTCTGCGGCGATCAGGCGCTGCAAAATGGCGCGCTTGCCGTTAACGGTGAATTCTGTCTTATTGCGCGGCTCTTCAATGCGTTCCTGTATCCAGGCTTTTTCCTCAGGGTCCGATAAATGGACGAATTCTACCCCGATCTTATTGCAGTATGTTTGCTCCAGAACTGCGATGATTTCGGTGAGGGTCGCATATTCCATGCCCAGAACCCCGCCGACAAAGATCGACCTGTTGTAATCAGCGGGCGAAAAGCCGTAATGGGCGGGATCAAGCTCCGGGTGATAGGATTTTTCCTTCAGGTGTAAAGGGTCCAGATCGGCCATGAGGTGCCCGCGTACGCGGTAGGCTCGCACCAGCATCAAGGTCCGAATCGCGTCGGAGGCAGCCTGTTTGATATCTTCGCGGGACAGGCTGTCCCCGGCACGACGGCCATAGGATTCACCCGCCGGAATATTCTCCTGAACGGGTTGGAGATGGCGGTTAAATCCGCGTGAGGATTTACGGTTTTCCGGCGGCGTCCAGCTCGCACCGTTCAGCTCCAGCAACAAGGCGCGCTCATCATCGCGCAGGGTGCTGAAAAAATGTTGCCAGCTCTCATCGACTTTTGCCGGTGCGGCTAAATATTCCCCGTATAAATGCGCGATATACTCGGCGTTCATGCCGGAGAGAAAGGTCAAATTTTCTTTTTCCTGAGCCATAGAGATCCATCCTTTAAAAACAGGCGCTCAAAAATCATTACACGAGAAAAAATGCAGTGTTGCAGCCTAAGCCGAATACCCGAATAATAGCAGAAAGCATAAACGCTACGGGCCGTCAATCTTTAACGCGGCGGCCAATCTTGAAATTGCAGAATTTTCAGCCGGAGAAATATTCATCGGGTGGTTTTTATCGTCTTGCGACAGGGATGAAAAAGCGCCGGCGATCTTGCCGGCAAGGGCGCTGAACAGCCCGGAGCCTTCATTTTCCCATTCATCGAAAGCGCCGAACTCGCCGTAGGCGCGTGCGACCGTTGCCGCGATTTCAAGCAGAGCCGCCTTGTAGTTTTTTGCATCTGCCCGCCCCGCACGGCTTTGGAGGAGGGAGAGCGCACGCGGCGCTTCGGGGAGGATATTAAAGGCACGATCCGTCCAGTCCGCCCATGAGTCCCGGCGGCGGAGTGTTTCACGCGCAATATCGTCCACCAGCCCGGGGCCGTCATATTTTTTGGCCACGGCGCGAATGCAGCTTTCAAGGGCTTCCATTTCATGTTCGTCGTCGGCCTCACCCTCTACGTCGTCCGCGTGGGAAACCCACACACCGACCCTGTAGGGCAGGCTGACCAGAAGTTCGATCTCGTCTGCTGAAAAATCTGAAAGCTGGGTCATGAAATAATCCTTAACGTGCTGTTGTTATATCCTATAGTATTTCCAGTTAAAAATTGAATGAGTCTTAATCAAACCGCAGGGGCGCAGAGAGCGCAGAGTTTTGATGTCTCTGCGGCCTCTGTATCTCTGCGGTTTAAAAATAAAACATATCTAACTCTTCGCGTCTTATCTGCAATCACTATATCATATATAGGCCGTTCCCATGGCGGCTGCGAGTTTTTCGAGCGCTTTACGTTCAGCGGTCGAGATATTCAAAAACTGGTCAAAAGATTTGCAAGAGCGTTTCTTTAGTCGGGCCTTGAGCTTTAAAAGCCCGTAAGCGCTATAGGCGGTGATTTTTTGGGGCAGGGAGTCCGGCTCCTCCCGCTCCCGGAAGGCCAGCGCGACGGCTTCCCCGATTTCCATCAGCCGTGCGACATAGGCGGCCACTTCGCGGGGTTCGACATGTGCGGCCAGCGCTTCCGCAGCGGCCCGGCAATCTTTGGGAATGTCGCCGGGATCTTCCGCCCAGTCTGCCCATTCGCCGCGCCGGGCCAGCGTTGCGCTCATGATATGCTGGACGAGTTCAGAGCCGAAAACCTCACCGGCGAATCCGTCAATAATGTTGGCCAGAGTGCTCAGCTCTTGCGCGTCGGCATCCGCCCCGCCGGCGGAATCGCTACGGCTGACCCACAGCCCGACCCGGTAAGGCAGGCTGATAATGTTCGCTTTATCGCTTTCGCTTAGTTGTGCCGGGATGCTCATGCAAAACCCCTTTCCCGCCGGTCCCTCTCTTTCCAGCATACACTGAAAGGAAACCTGGCTCAAATAGGGAAATGAATGGAGCTAATTTTGGAGTCTTTCTGTTCTAGAGATAGAAAGACTCTGGGATTTACTGATGTTTTAAGCCGCCAACGCCCGTTTAACGGCATCGCCCAGTCCGGCAGGGCTTTCGGACACGACAAAGCCAGCCGCACGCATAGCGTCCATTTTCGCCGGAGCCGTATCATCTCCCCCGGAGATAATCGCGCCTGCATGCCCCATCCGCTTGCCCGGAGGAGCTGTCGCCCCTGCAATAAATCCGGCAATCGGCTTCTTCGTCTTCAGCGCCTTATAAAACTCACAGGCCTCAATCTCCGCCGTTCCGCCGATTTCCCCAATCATAAGGATCGCTTCGGTTTCCGGGTCATCCATAAACATTTCGATGCAATCAATAAAATTCGTCCCGTTGACCGGATCGCCGCCGATCCCGATGCAGGTGCTTTGCCCAAGGCCTACAGCGCCCGTCTGTGCCACGGCCTCGTATGTCAGGGTGCCGGAGCGGGAAACGATCCCGACTTTGCCGCGCGTATGGATGTGGCCGGGCATAATCCCGATCTTGCATTCGCCGGGCGTGATAACGCCGGGGCAGTTCGGCCCGATCAGGCGTGTTTTGGAACCGCTCAAGGCCCGTTTAACCTTCACCATATCCATCACCGGAATACCTTCCGTGATACAGATGGCCAACTCGATCTCGGCATCAATAGCCTCAAGGATTGCGTCGCCCGCAAATGGCGGCGGTACGTAAATGACGGAGGCATTGGCGCCCGTGCGCTCTTTCGCCTCAAGTACCGTGTTAAAGACTGGCAGATCCAGATGAGTCGTCCCGCCCTTGCCCGGCGTTACCCCACCAACCATTTTTGTACCGTAGGCGATGGCCTGTTCCGAGTGGAACGTCCCTTGCGCACCTGTAAAACCCTGGCAAATAACTTTCGTATTCTTGTTGACGAGTACTGACATTGTTTCTTTTTCCGTCCTTTTTAAGCGAATATGCTTCTTACATTTTATATAGAGCTTCCCGGCAAAAGCAACCGCTCTGTCAAGGCGGTCTGCATTTTATTTTTGAATATGGCGGCAGAATTGGGTACGTCTATCGGGCAAGAAAAGGGGGCAGCCCTGCCTTTGTATGCTCATGTATGCGCAGTAGATGGAGTTTTTTTTATGATAGACAGTCTTGATACAAAACGAAAACGCCTGATATTCCGGTCTATGCATCGGGGAACAAAGGAAATGGACCTTATTCTAGGCGGTTTCGCGCAGGTTCATGTCCCGGGTTTCGATGCGGGCGAGTTGGCGCAATATGAGGGTATTCTGGGACTGAGCGACCCGGATCTATATAACTGGATTACGGGACAAGAGGCGCCCCCTGCGAACATCAGGAGCGCTATATTCGAAAAGCTCATGGCTTACAGGCCGCCAGCCGCACGTTAGAGCTTTTCCTTTTTAGATTGATTTGTTCTAAAATTCGACTGTTTGCTTGTATTCCGGGATCTCTACAGCCCAGCCAAGATGCTTCTCAATTTTGAACTTCATGGAAGAGGCCGCTTCCGGTTCGCCATGCGTTAGAAATGTGCGCCGGGGTGCTTCCCGGAAATGGCCGAGCCAATTCAGAATTTCCCGGTAATCCGCATGAGCGGACATGTTGCTCAGCATATCAATCTCTGCCCGGACCTCGAAAAGATCGCCGTGGATCTTGATTTCTGTTTCGCCGTGCTCCAGCCGCGCGCCGCGCGTGCCTGCGGCCTGAAAGCCTGCGAGAAGGATCGTGTTGCGCGGATCGCCGATGAAATGTTTCAGATGGTGCAAAACCCGTCCGCCGGTCGCCATGCCGCTGGCTGAAATAATAATAGAGGGCAGGCCGTTATTGCGGGTGTAGATCGATTTGGATTGCTCGACAGTCGGTGTATAAATGACGCTGCCGCATATGGCTGCGCATTCCTGCTTTGACAGGCGGTGCTCCTCGTTATGCTCCTCCAGAAGCTTCGTCGCGCTGATCGCCATCGGGCTGTCGAGATAAACCGGGAGGTCTGGAATCCTGTTTTCGGTTTTCAGGCGGTGAATGTAATACATCAGGCTTTGCGCCCGCCCGACCGCAAAGGCTGGAATTACGACCGTCCCGCCACGTGCCGCTGTCCGGGTGATAATGGCTTCCAGTTGCTCTAGAGGGTCTTCTGTAGCGTGCAGGCGGTCCCCATATGTGGATTCGAGGACCAGATAGTCTGCACTCTGAATCTGTGCCGGTTCCTTCATCAGCGGGTCATGCGGGCGTCCTAGATCGCCGGAGAATACGATATCGGTCTGCCCGTCACTGACCCGGATACAGGCTGCACCCGGAATATGGCCCGCGCGGCTTAAGGAAAATGAGAGAATATCACCAAGAGGGTATTCTTGAGCGAATGAGATAGGTTTGAACTTTTCAAGCGCGTTATAGGCGTCGTTTTGCGTGTACAGGGGCAGGGCAGGCTTGTGCTTGCTGTAGCCGTAGCGGTTTGCGCGCAGAGCGTCCTCTTCATGGATATGCGCACTGTCGGGCAGCAGAATATCGCACAGATCAGCTGTTGCAGAAGAGCAATAGATCGGGCCGTCAAAACCGTTCTTGACCAGCAGGGGCAAATAGCCGCTATGGTCGATATGGGCGTGCGTCAAAAGGACAGCATCGATCGAGGCCGGATTAAAGGGGAGTTTTTCCCAGTTGCGCAGGCGCAGCTCTTTCAGGCCTTGAAACAGCCCGCAATCAATCAGGATTTTCCGATTATCATCCTCCAGTAAATATTTGGAGCCTGTTACTGTCCCTGTTGCGCCTAAAAAAGTGAGTTTCATACGTGCCGCCTGCTTTCCGGGTTCCGAAGACTCCTTTATAATCCCGGGAAACGGGGGATGAAAGGCAAAGATCAAAATGCAGAATAATTTCGATCTCAAGTTGTTGCACGGCACAGAGAGCTATGTGGGTGATCTGCTCCGCAGTCTCCGGATCTGGAGGGAGTTCCGCAAAGGGTTTCGGGCGTTGCAGCATGTTGAAAAATGCGTGACTTTTTTCGGCTCTGCCCGATTTGATGAAAATCACGACTATTGCAAGCTGGCATATGATATGGCCTACAAGGTTGGAAAAGTGGGTTTTTCTGTGATGACCGGTGGCGGTCCCGGAATTATGGAGGCGGCGAACAGGGGGGCGCGGGATGCGGGCGCTCTCTCGATCGGTTGTAATATCCGATTGCCGCATGAGCAGGTCCCGAACCCCTATCAGGATATCAGCGTCAGCTTTCACTATTTTTTCGTCCGCAAGGTGATGCTGCTGAAATATTCAAGCGCTTTTGTGTTGCTTCCCGGCGGTTTTGGGACGATGGACGAGGTTTTTGAAACGGCGACTTTAATGCAGACTGGTAAAATCTGTGATTTTCCGGTCGTGGTCATGGGGAGCGATTACTGGAAGCAGTTAGGGCCGTTTTTGGAGAAAACCATGCTTGGTCTTGGGACAATCGACCGAAAGGACCTTCATTTTCTCAAAATGACGGATGATCTGCAGGAGGCGCTGGACATCATCAATGTCCCGCATACATGCAATATTGTGTGATGCTTTGGGAAGATTAACGGATCGCTTGTTCTAGAGCACACAGCGTTTGATTTCGGTCAGGCACGAGGAGCGAAGCGTAGCCTCCCCTACGTGAGCGACGAGTAACGCCGCCGAAAGTGAACAACCCCGCCCCAAGGGGCGAGGTATCAAACCCCCTCTCCCCCACGGGGAGAGGGTTGGGGTGAGGGGGCTTACGGACTCTAATGCGCCCTCAAACTTACCACCCCCACCCTACCCTCCCCCTCAAGGGGGAGGGGATGAAGAGGGAAACGCCGCAAGCGGCGAGGAATTAAACCCGGAAGAGATTAAACGATGAAAGCTCTAGGGTTTCCCTGCCCATAGAACTTGATCGATATGGTCTGCCCCTGTGGCCAGCATGGCCAGCCGATCTAGCCCGAGCGCAATTCCGCCTGATTCGGGCAAGCCGTGTTCGAGCGCATCCAGAAATTCCTCGTCGACCGGGTATTGCTCACCGTAGAGCCTGTTTTTCAGTGCCATTTCTTCGTGGAAGCGCGTGCGCTGCTCTTCGGCGTCCGTCAACTCTCCAAAAGCGTTGGCCAGTTCGATTCCGCAGACATAAAGCTCAAAACGCTCTGCAAAGCGGGGGTCAGAGGGTTTTTTCCGTGACAGGGAGGCCATGGAGACGGGATAGTCATAAATAATGCACGGTACATCCATCCCTAAGAACGGCTCGATCTTTTCGGCCATGACGCGGAAGAACAGATCGTCCCAGCGGTCGTCTGCGGCGACGCGAATCCCGGCTCCGGCGATGGCAGCGGAAAAGCCATCCCGATCGTCCAGCAGGGCGGGCAGATCGATTCCCGCATAATGCATAAAAGCCTCGGAAACGGAGATTTTCTGCCAGTCCGCGAACGGATCGCAAGCCGCCGCCTTGTGCCGGTAATGGCTGATCCCAAGCGCCTTTGCGACCGCGCGCAGAAGGCCCTTGCAATCATCCATAATGTCCTCATAGCCCGATTCGGCGCGGTACCATTCGACCATCGTGAATTCTGGGCTGTGCAGCCTTGTGCTCTCGCCGTTTCGGAAGACGTGGCAAATCTGGTAAAGCTTTGGAATACCCGCCACCATGAGCTTTTTCATCGCAAATTCCGGGCTGGTATGCAAATACAGTTCCCGCTCTTTCGTCAGGTCCGCGCCCAGCACATCCGTCCGGAAAGCATGAATATGCGTATCCATCACCGGGCAGACTTGCAGGATCGGTGTTTCGATCTCCAGAAAATCCCGCTCATCGAAAAAAGCGCGCACAGCCTTAATCATGGCCATACGAGCAAGTAAATAAGGCTTTTTCTTATCAAATTCGTGCGGAAGGAACCATTTCATCGCGTATCTCTTTTTCAAAAAATGCTTGCATTCGAAGCCTTTTATCGCTAAACACTCCCGCTGTACAGCCCATAGAAATAGATATTAAAGGGCAAGGAGATAGAATTATGAAAGCCGATACGCACCCCCATTACCATGAAATCACCGTTGTGATGACGGATGGCACGGAATACAAGACCCACAGCACATGGGGCAAGGAAGGCGACGTTCTGAAGCTCGACGTTGATCCGCTGACGCATCCTGCATGGCAGGGCGGCACGGGCAAGGTTGTCGAGCGTGGCCAGCTCTCCAAATTCGAAAGCCGTTACGGCTCTTTCCTCTCCGGCGATAACGGATCATCCGGCGAAAAGAAGTAGAACGGCTCCTGTCCGGACTTTGACGGACAGCTTTTTAAAACCCCTGTGTGGTTCTCGCGCAGGGGTTTTGTCTTTGAAAAACTTGAAAAAACCTTCGGAAAATGGGATAATGGGCCTAAATCGACCGAAAGTGCGTGAAGAGCGCATATAAAATATTCAAAAAAATCAATCGGTTGAAAAGATAAAAGGGCAGAAAAATCTGCCCGTTTAGAGCACAGGCGGTTTAGACCCGCATCAGGCGCGAGGAGCGAAGCGTACGAACCTGTACGTGAGCGACGAAGCAACGCCATGCGGGCCGGACCGTCAAAGCTCTAGGAAGGTGTGTATAGATGGCGGACGTTGAGGGTCTTCCCGAAGAAACGCGCAGGTTACAAGAGAGTTTTGCTTCCATTGGCATTCCCGTGGAGGGCGACCCCGCAGGCATAGCCGGGGCACATATGCAGGCCGCGATCATCACCTTCCTCAATCAGCTCTCGCAGGTCTTCGTCGAAAAACAAACCCCGTCGACGCTTGAGAATTACGATTCCGCAAAAGTCGCGATCATTCAGGAGGCTGTGAATGATCGCAAGATTTTGCGCAGCGGTGAGAATTACACACGTCATCAAAAACTTGGTGCCCTGATTAACCGGGATTACAAGACGCTGGGGATTGATAGCGCTATTAATCCGATTCATATACGCCTGCGCTCGAAGATTGACGATTTTTACAACAGTTATAGTCCTGAACAGGCAGCGGCCAAGAGCCTGGAATTTTTATCGGGGTATGACAGAGATGTAAAAGATACTTACGAGCGGCTCAAAAATCATGCGCCGCAAATGCTCTCTACGCTCCCGACCGGGTTTCAGCTCCTTGAGAATGCGGACCGGGTTTTTGCCGATATCGCTGCGCTGGCCGATGCCGGGCTGTTTGATGAAGCGCTCGCGCCGGAAGTTTTAGCGCAGGCTGATCCTGTGGTCCAATTGCAGCGCAGGGTCGAAACTTTCCGGGAGACGCTCGGCCTGCCGCCCGGCAATGCATGGGAAGAGCGGGAGCAAAACGGTCTGATCCGTTTTCTTCAAGGGCTTCAGGGACAAACGCATTACGCGGAAGGCTGGGACGGTCCGGAAGACGGGCTGTATACGGAAGAGTACGCTACGCATTTGGCCGCACGTGTGGAGGCTTTGCCCGAAAGCACGGAGGAAGAGCGGGAGGAAAAAACCCGGATGCAAAGGGTCGTTAGCGGCCTTGAGGAGATGCGCGCCAATCCGGCCATAGAGCTTTTGCCCAAACCGCCGATGAGCGAAGAAGAGGCGATCATGATCGTCAAGGGCGCTCTGGAGCAATTCGGCCCGATCCTGAATGAGCAACTGGCGGCGAAGAAAGCAGAGCTTGAGGGGGAGGAGGGGCTTGTTGCAAATTTTAAGCGGATGCTCGCGCCTAAAATCCTCGATATACAAATTCCTGAAGTCACACCGGGCGATAAGTTCCGTATGCAGGACCAATCGGCCTTGCAGGCTGTTCTAACGGTTCTATCCCATGCGCGCGTTCTGGATATTCCCGGTGGGGAGCCGTGGGTCTATACACCCGAAACGGGGACGCATCTTCTGGCCAAGGCGCCGGCTTATCTAAGAGAACTTGCCAAAGACGAGTCTTTGCCTGCGGAGACTCGGCAGGAGCTTGAGGAGCTAACCAAAGATAATACAGCGATTGAAAAGCTCGTTGAGGCACTCGATACGCTTTATGCGAACGACCGGATTTCCTATTTGAAGCTCTTCCGGGATAAGCCTGCCGATCTGGCTGTGTGGCATAAAAAAGTGCTGCTTGATACCGTTGAAGGGTTAAAAGCGGAAAACCCGGCCTTCCTGCCTTTGATGGATGCGATGGCGCGAGGTTATTCCGGTTTTGGTCTCCATGATTTCCTGACGGAAGGGGATGCGCCGGATTTTGATCCGGAGGTGAAAGACAGACGCGATCAGCAGGAAGAGCATCTCGCTTCCCTTTATAAGGATGCCCGCGCCGGGTGGAACGGATCGCAGGAGGATTTCGATGCGGCGATGACTCGTGCGGCTTATGCGGCTTCCGTATTACCGTTCGGATCACGCGACCGGCACAGCGCGTATCAGGAGCGGATGCGGCGGATTATCAAGGAAGCCGGAGAAAAAGGTGATGATTATGCTGCGCAGCATTTTGCACTGGAAATGATGCTATTGCATGACAGTATCAATGCAGATTTCGGCCTTGTACGGTTTAATGACGATTACCGAAGCCGGAGCGTTACGGTTGATCCGGCGATTATAGGCCGCACCTTTGTCTCTAAAGGCGGCGGTACGGATTACACATTTGATAATGACGATGTGGCCAAAGCTTATAACAGGATGCAGTACGGTTTTACATTGGAGCTGCATAGCAGTCCGTTGGTCTTTACGGCTAATGACGGTACGCTTTATGTCGCGGCCATCGACAAGCAATCCAAAGTTTTTACCATTCAGGAATTTCCGGCTGATGAAATCGAGGCGGCGATTGCTGCGCACAAAGAGGCTGGGACAAACGATAAAGACACTGTTGCCGATTTACAGGCACGCTTCCCCGGCTTTGCTTTGGTCGTGCCGCATGCGGCCAATCAGAGTACCCGCCACAGCCTTGTGAAATGCTGGTATGAAGCGCCGGAAGAACTGCGTAACGCAGGTAAGCTTCTTCATGAGCGGGTCGAAAAAATAGAGGCCGATTACCAGCGCAAACGCGGTATAGAGGAAGCACAGGAAGCTGAAAGAATAGCAGAAGAAGAGGGCGACAGGATTTTACCGGTCGGTCCTGCACCCTATAAGGATGGCGGCCTTCGGGGAGCATTTAACCCTCAATCGAAAGCGCCTACGCCTCAGGAATTGAAAGACATGCACAGTGAGGCGCATGCGATACAGATGCTTGCCCGGAGGCTTCAGACCGGCGCGCTTCTGATTTCACCATGCACGGAGGAGATGGCGTTGCTGGAACGCTTTGCCGGGCGCGAGTTGCGTATAGGTGAGGATTTATATCTGAATAATGTAACAAAGCTGAAGAGCGTTACCCTTGAAGGTGAAGGGCAGGAGCCTGTGCTGGCGGTTTACGATTCTGAGGCGCGTGCAATACGGGCTGTGAAGATTCCGGATGAATTGCTGTCTATGTCGAAGGATGAATTGATTGCTGCGCTGGATAAGCCGTTGGGAATGTCGGAAGAGGATTACCGGGCATCCTTAACGCTGAGCGCAGAGTTTAAAATTCTGGTCGATATGGCCGAAAATACGCCGGACCCTCAAAGGCCGGATGTAACGTATGTTAATGAAAGAACGGGACGTATCGAGGAGGGGTTGGAACTGCGCGTTAAAAATGCGGCGGAGCGCTTGTTTAAACTTCAGGATCGCTTTTCAGCTGCGGCTTGCGGGGAAGAGGCAATCGATGGGGTGCATGCAACTTCCTTGCCGCAAAAGCCTCTTATTCAACGTCTTTTCGGAATTTAAATCTATGCCTGTGTTTTATGCCCTTGCGAAGACAGGGGTGCTCTTTGTATCCTGAAAGAGGGGACTGCCAATTTTTCTAATAAGGGGAACGCAGAAAAGTGATGACAGAGCGTGAAAACAAGCTGGAAAGCGACCGTTATGAAGAATTTCTCGGCGCGCTGGAGTTGCTCTATGTTAGAGGAAATCGCGGCGGACGGCTGAATTTTGTCAGGAATTGGCCACAGGTGGCTATGCATATTTTAGGCAAAGAACTGATCCGTTTTGACACGGATGGTGTTGTCGCAGAAGAGAGCGGAGAGGATCATCTGGAGCTGTTGGAAGAGAAGGCGGAAGCACGCTGGCTATCTTTGCTGGAGACAGTGTCCACCGCTCCTGAGAGTAGCGCCGAAAAAGGCGTATTAAAGCTTGAATATGTAGAGTCTGTAGTCAAAGAGCTGGGCCGCGAGATCGCGCTATGCGTATATGCAACCCGGATTGTGGACCGCATAATCCCGCCGACTCCGGAAGAGATGAGTGCTCCTCCTTCGCAGAATGAAGTGCCTGAGACTGTTTCCGGGGAAGTGTATGGGGAGGCTGTCGTAGAGGCAAAGGAGAGTGTGCCTTCTCCATTTCAGTCGCAGCCTGTGGAGCAGCCTATAGACTCTTTTGCAGAAGAGCCGCCGCCTTCACATTTCGCACGGCCTGTGGCACCTATGCCTGAAGATATCAAGCCGATAGAGACGCAGGCTTCACCTCCTCAAGCTCATGTGGCTGCACCTGTACCGCAGTCCCCACCATCTTCTTCACCAGAGCGTGAATCTTTGCCTGAAACGCCTCTTGTACCGCCCGTACCGTCTGTTTTCAGGCCAGAGTCGTCTCCTGCTGCTGAAAAAACACCAGAGAGAGAGGCTATAGAGCCCCCATACACGCCGCCGCCGACAGTCGCGCCGCCGCCGCAGAATATTGCACCGCCGCCCGTAGCATCATCGGTGGTGCCTCCACCCCCTTCTTTGCCGCCGCAGGAGTCGCAATCTGTGCAGGTGGGGAATACATATGTGCCGCCATCTACAGTGGCACCGCCACCGACTGTTGCGTCTCCTCCGGCGCCTCCGTCTCCAGTGGCCCCGCCACCTTCGCCTCAAGCGGCGGACAGAGGCACAGGCACGGTTGCACCTCCTTCTTCGCCAACGCCTGAAGCGGAAACGCCGATGGTCTTTATGGCGGCAAAGCGCGCCGTTCCGCCTCCCGCGGAAACTACGGAAGAAAGCGGCGCTGGTCATAGTGAAGGGGAGAGCAAAGAGCCATCACAACAGCCTTATGCATCGCCGTTCCCACCCGCAGAGGATGAAGGCGGGCAGGCATAGAGTTTTTACTCTTAAAATGAGTATATCCTAGAAAAAAGGAGCGCGGCAAAATCCGTGCTCCTTCCTCACTTTAAACGCCGGAAGCGCTCTATTTCGAGATGGTTGAGGCCAAAATCATGATCATCTGGCGGCCTTCAAGCTTTGGCTCCAGCTCAGATGTTCCGATATCGGCCAGCTCTTCCTGCATTTTTTTGAGCAAGTTCAGGCCGATATCCTGATGAGCCATTTCTCGGCCCCGGAAGCGCATGGTAAATTTAACCTTGTCGCCATCCTCTAGAAAACGGCGAGCGTTGCGCATCTTGACATCGTAATCGTGCTTTTCAATACCGGGACGGATTTTGACTTCCTTGATATCGATAATTTTTTGCTTTTTACGGGCCTCGTTGGCTTTTTTCTGCTGCTCGTACTTGTATTTCCCGTAATCTAAAACCTTGCAGACGGGCGGATCGGCATTCGGGGAGACCTCAACCAGATCCAGACCGGACTCATCTGCAATTTTAAGCGCTTCCGAAATAGAGATTACGCCTTGCATTTCTCCGTTTTCATCGACAAGCCGGACACGCGGCGCCGTAATGCTGCCGTTGACCCTTGGACCCTTAGTGTCCTTCGGGGGTATATTGGAAGGTCTGCGAATGGTTTTCTCTCCTGTACGTTTCGCTGTAAAGTGTAAAACTGATGTTATTAATAGGGCGGTTTGCCTTCTTGCGCAAGGGATTCTATTGCCTGCGTACTATCCTCTACACTTTGGTCTTTTGAGCCCAGACGGCGGATCGCGATGGTTTTCTCTTCCGATTCCCGCTGTCCGACAACGAACATGACCGGGACTTTGGCATGGGAATGCTCCCGCACCTTGTAATTGATCTTTTCGTTGCGGGTATCGAGCTCCACCCTGATTCCCGCTTTTTTCAAGGCGTCGTAAATCTCACGCCCATAATCGTCCGCATCTGATGTGATCGTCGCCACGACGCATTGCACGGGTGCCAGCCAGAGCGGCAATTTCCCGGCATAGTTCTCGATCATGATCCCGATAAAGCGTTCCAGCGTGCCTAAAATCGCGCGGTGGAGCATAACGGGGCGGTGCCGCTCACCGTCTTCGCCGATATAGCTGGCCTCCAGCCGTTCGGGAAGGACGAAATCGAGTTGGAGCGTACCGCATTGCCAGGTCCGGCCAATTGCATCTTGAAGGTGAAACTCGAGTTTCGGGCCATAAAACGCGCCTTCATTCGGCAGTTCTTCATAGCCCAGCCCGGCCTGTTTCAAGGCTTCGCGCAGGCCGTTTTCCGCCCGGTCCCAAACTTCGTCGGACCCGGCACGTACATCGGGACGCAGAGCCAGCTTGACCTCAAGCTCCTCAAAGCCCAGATCCTTGTAAACTGCACGGAGCAAAGCACAAAAAGCTACGCTTTCTTCTGTGATTTGATCTTCGCGGCAGAAAATATGCGCATCGTCCTGCGTCATTTGCCGCACCCGCATCAACCCGTGGAGGGCGCCATGCGCTTCGTTCCGGTGGCAACAGCCGAACTCGGCCATCCGGATCGGGAGATCGCGGTAGGATTTTATCCCTTGCTTGAAAATCTGCACATGGGCCGGGCAGTTCATGGGTTTGAGCGCCATCAGCTTTTTAAACTCGCCCTTGAAAACCGGCGCACCCTCTTCGGTTGAAGGCACCTCATCGGGGACGACGAACATGTTCTCGCGGAATTTGCCCCAGTGTCCCGAAGCTTCCCAGAGCTTATTGTCGATCAGTTGAGGTGTTTTGACTTCCTTGTAGCCCGCATCATTCAGGCGGCGGCGAATATATTGCTCCATCTGCTGCCAGATTGCATAGCCCTTTGGATGCCAGAAAACTGAGCCTTGCGCCTCTTCCTGAATATGGAAGAGATCCATTTCCTTGCCTAGGCGGCGGTGGTCGCGTTTTTCCGCTTCTTCAAGCTGTGTGAGATAGGCGTTCAACTCTTTATCGTTGCGCCAGGCCGTGCCGTAAATCCGCGTCAGCATCGCTCGGTTGGAATCACCGCGCCAATAAGCCCCGGCAACTTTCAGCAATTTGAAGGCCGTTCCGACATGTTTTGTTGTCGGCATGTGCGGACCGCGGCACAGATCAAGCCATTTACCCTGCCGGTAAATCTTGATCGCTTCGCTTTCGGGCAAATCTTCGATCAGCTCGGCCTTGTACATTTCGCCCTTATCCCGGAAAAAGGCGATGGCGTTTTCACGGTTCCAGACTTCGCGGGTAAAAGCTTCGCCTCTTTCGACGATCCTGCGCATTTCTGTTTCTATTGCTTCGAGGTCTTCCGTCGAGAACGGCTCGTTGCGGGCAAAATCATAGTAAAAGCCGTTTTCGATGGACGGGCCGATCGTGACCTGTGTGCCGGGAAAGAGTTTCTGGACCGCTTCGGCCATCACATGCGCGGCATCGTGGCGGATCATTTCAAGCGCGTCTTCATCCTCGCGCTTGACGATTTCGAGTGCGGCATCCCCTTCGATCGGCAGGGATAGATCGGACATCTCCCCGTCGATCCGTACGGCGATGGCCGCCTTGGCCAGCCCTTTGGAAATGCTTTCGGCGATATCCGCGCCGGTCGTGCCGGGAGCGTAAGTACGCACTGTGCCGTCCGGAAAGGTGATATTCATTGTTTCGTTCAAAGCTTCCTGTCCCATAATGCGCAAAACGTTAACGCTCATTCATAGCGTTATCAAGGGTTTTGATAAAGGGTTTCAGGAGATATTGCATGATCGTTTTCTTGCCCGTCAGAATATCAACGCTTGTGACCATACCGGTTGTAATCGGTTTGATCTCGCCCTTATGAACCAGATGGTTTTTGTCGGTGCGTAGCCGTACCCGGTAAAAGCTGTTGCCTTGTTCGTCTTCGAACGTGTCTTGCGAAATATAGGACAGTTCCCCGTCCAGTGCGCCGTAAATTGAGAAATCATAGGCCGTGATTTTGATCCGCGCCTTTTGGCCGGGATGGATAAAAGCGCGGTCACCGGGGCGAATACGCGCTTCGACGATCAGGTTTTCACCTTCGGGAACGACCTTGATAATGTCTTCGCCGGGCCGCACGACCCCGCCGATCGTATTGACGGTGATTTCCTGAATAATCCCGGAAACGGGAGATGTGATCTCTTTACGGTTTTTCCGCTCTTTCAGGGCAGAGAGCCGCTCTTGCGCCTCGTTCATCTCAATCAGCTTGGCGGAAAGCTCTGTCTGGGCTTGTGCCTGTGCGGAGGTTTTGGCTTCATCAATCCGAGCCTTAACCTCTCCGATGGAGGATTTGACACGCGGCAGGCTGGAAAGATAGCCGTTGAGTTCGCTGTTTTTTTCCTTCAGGCCGCGCTCAAGCTGGAGCAGTTCGAGTTTCGGGGCGGAACCGCGCTCGACCAGAGGCTCGATCATGGCCATTTCCTGACGCTGAATGGAGATCACGCCGCGCGTATCGGTAATGCGGGTATTAAGTTCACGAAGCTCCTGTTCGCGCTGGTTAAACTGCTCCTGCAGGACGTTGATCTGTCCTTGAAGTTGTTGCTGGTTGGCGCGGAAGGTGTTGAGTTCCTCTGTCACGCAGGATGGGCAGCCCTCCACGACTTCCTTGGGGAAATCGACGCTGAGTTCGCCTCTGGATTCGGTCTGAAGCCGTGTGATGGAGGCCAGAAGACCGAGGAAGCGCGCCTTATTTGCACCCAGATCGGAGGAGGCTGCGATATCGGACAGACGCATCAAGACTTGCCCGGCCTGTACCTTGTCGCCTTCCTGCACCAGGATTTCCTCGACGATTCCGGATTCTTCACGCTGGACAGCCTGTACGTCACCCGGTGGGATGACCTTGCCGTCGCCGCGCGTCACCTCGTCGAGCGTGATCCAGCTTGCCAGAACAAACATGGCAAAGAAAAACAGAACGATCGTGCCCAAAAGAATATGTCTGGAGAGGGGGAGCTCGTCATCGACATCGAAAACGCGCAAGGCGTGGGCCTGCACCCTCTGGGTCTGTTCTTTCGCCCAGTTTTGCCGTATGGCTGTCCATTCGGGTGCGTCATTGATCGTTTTTTTATCGTCCGTTTTCGCGTTCATGGATCTAGATATCCGTTTGCTCTGCGGCCGTGCCGTATTGGCGGGCCTGTAATTTTCGGATGACATCGTCTTTCGGTCCGTAGGCGATGAGTCTCCCCCGGTCGATGAGGATCAGCTTGTCCACGATGCTGAGCATCGGCCCCTTATGGGTGATCAAAATGGTGGTTTTATTATGGCACAGCGTTTCCAGCCGTTTGCGCAGACGGTTTTCTGAGGCCGGGTCCATTGAAGCGGTCGGTTCGTCCAGAATCAGAATTGGCGGATCATAGAGCAGGGAGCGGGCAATCGCAACGGCTTGGCGTTGACCACCGGAGAGAGCTTCACCGCGTTCGCCGACTTGCGTATCCAGCCCGGCGGAAGAATCGCGGAGAAATTCCATGACGCCGGACAGTTCCGCAGCCCGCAGAACGGCACGGTCTGGAGCCGTTTCATGGCCCATCGTAATATTGTCGCGGACGGAGCCGAAGAAAAGCTGCGGGCTTTGCTGGACCGTTCCAACATTGCGCCGTAAATCGCCGGGGTCTATCTGGCGGACATCCGTTCCGTCGATCTGGACGGAGCCGCTGGTCGGTTCGTATAGGTTAATCAGAAGCCGCTCAAGGGTTGTTTTTCCGGACCCGACCGCACCGATAATGCCGACTTTTTCACCCGGCTCGATCGTAAAGCTCATATGGTTGAGCGCAGGGTTGCTCTGACCCGGATATCCAAACACAACGTCGCGAAACTCAACTTTGCCCTCCATGTGCGGCAGGCTGACAAAATGCTTACCGGCGGGGCGCTCGACCGGTTTTTTCATGAGGTCGTCAAGCTGGTCGAGAGCTTGCTTGGATTGATTTAGTCGCGTGAGCAGACCTGCGACCTGTGCCAACGGCCCCATCGCCCGACCGGAGAGAATAACGCAGGCAACCAGTGCGCCCATTGACAAGGTGCCGTGCGTGATCAGGTAAACGCCGACAATCACAATAAAAACGCTGACCAACTGCTGAATAAAGAGCGCCCAGTTCTGTGCAAACGCTGATATCCTGCGCGACTTCACGGCTGTTCGGGAGGCCTTGTCCGTCAGCTCTTCCCAGTTGCGCTGTGTGTGGCCTTCGGCAGCCTGCACTTTGATTGTTTCCAGCCCGATAATCGTTTCGAACAGCAGCGCGTTTTTCAGCGCGCTTTCATGCAGGGATTGCTTGATGACCTTTTCCAGCGGTTTTTGAAGCAGGAACCCCATCCCGACAATGAGGGGCACGGCTGCGAGCGGGACAAAGGCGACAGGGCCGCCAATGATTGCGATGAAGGCGATGAAGAGAAAGGCAAAGGGTAGGTCGATCAACGCCACCATCGTAGCAGAGGTAAAGAAGTCGCGCAGCGTTTCGAATTCTTTCATGTTGGCGGCTAGAACCCCTGCGCTGGCGGGGCGTGAGGCCATATTCATGCCCATGATCTGTTCGAAAAGCTGGGAAGAAATGATCACATCGGCTTTTCGACCTGCATGGTCGAGGAAATGCGCCCGCAAATTGCGCAATAAGAAATCGAAGCAAAAAATAACGATAATCCCGATGGAAAGCGTCCAAAGCGTTGCCGTTGCGTTATTCGGCACGACCCGGTCATAGACGTTCATGATAAAGAGCGAGCTGGCCAGTCCGAACAAATTAATGAGGGTCGAGGCCACAGCGACTTCGCCGTAAAGCGTACGGTTCTTCCAGAATGTCGCCCAGAACCAGTTACGGCCTGTCTCAATCTCCGCAGGTCCGGCACGCTCATCCGTCCGTGCAATCGGACGGGCAAAAAACGCGTAACCGGTATAAAGCGGTTTCAGTTTTTCAAGGCTTAGAACCTGCTTTTCGCTATCTGTCTCCGGGAATTGAACGAGGAAGGCTGTTTTAGGGTGGATCTCGATCTCACGGTCATTCTGCTTTTTAGGCGGGTGTTTTTTCGGGTGTCTTATGTCCCACAGAATGCAGGCTTGTCGGCCTTCAAGGACCAGAATGCAAGGCAGGGTCGGCGCGATTGAAAGCGATTCCAGTGACCGGTCCACCATATGAGCCTGAAGGTTCGCCCGTTCCGCCGCCCGCACAAACAGGGTCGGCGTGATGCCATCCGGCGGGATCGGGAGGCCGGAGGTCAGGGCCGCGTTGCTGGTGCGCCGCCCGTAATGGCCGGCAATGATGCGCAGGCAGTCGACGAGAGGCGTATGAATAGCCATACGATCTGCTTGCAGGGGCCAGCTATCGGGATGCCCGTCCGACGGTTGTGACGCCGGGGCGTCCTCAGATTTTTGCTGCTTTCCATCACCGGCAGGCAGCCCCTCCCGAAGGGACGTGGGGTGCGGCTGACCGGGGTTTTTACGCGGTTTGTCCTGTTCGTTGCTCACCGGATATGTCGGGCCTTATCAAAAATGGTGTGCTTAACGTGCTTCCATTTTATTGTCGTGGGACCAGACTTCACCGGAAGCAAGCGTGCTTTCTGCAGGATAGCTGACTTCAAGGGTCGGGAGCAAGGCCCCTTTCAGAGCCAGCAGCCGGTAAACGGCAAATGTTTCCAAAAATTCGGCGTTTACCGTGTTCGAGCGGGATACGAACAGCTCGTTTTGAGCGTCCAAAACGTCCAAAAGAGTCCGGCGGTCGAGATTGAACTGGTCTTTATAGGCTTTGACCACTTCCACATTGGCATCGCTCTGGGCTGTGAATTCACGGGCGCGTTCACCGGCGGCGATCATAGAGGCCCAGGTCTGGCGAACGTCGTTTTCAACGCCGCGCGCTGCCTCTGTCCGGGATTCTTTTGCCTGCTGATGGCGGTGAATGAATTCGCGGGAACGGGCCATATCGGCCCCGCCGCGGTACAGATTCCAGTTCATGACGACGAGGGCTGCCGCGCTGCGATCACGGCCTTCGACGCCGTTCAAATCGTGTCCCTGACGACCGTTAAGCTGTAAATCTACCTGCGGATAGAAGGTCGATCGTGTTTTAAGCGCTTCGGCATAGGCCACTTCGATATCCGATTCAAAAATGTCGAGGGTTGGGCTGTAAGCCAGAGTTTGCTCGATTTCTTGCTCAACATCCCCGGCTAGTGCATCATAAGGAATTTGAGGCATGTTAAGTTGGCCCGGCTCATCGCCAACTCCACGGCGATATTCGGATTCGGCGTTGCGCAGCGCTTGGCGGGTATTGGCTTCCGTTGCACGGGCTTGCGCCAGACGTGCTTTGGCTTGTTCAAGGTCGGCTTGTGTGGAGCGGCCGGCATCTACGCCTTGGCGGATCTGATCCAGAATGGAAATATGTTCCGCAACGTTTTGACGCGTAATAACCAGAAGTTGGCGCTGGCGAAGGACCTCCAGATAGGCTTCTACGATCGAAAGACCAACGAGTTCGGATGTTTCCCGGACGCGGTTTGCAGAAGAAGCGACGCGGGCTTTTTGGCGAGCGACTTCATACTTACTGTCAAATCCGTCAAAGAGCATCTGGGTCAGGGTAATTCCGGCTTCATAACGCCATAACTCTTCGGTATCATCGCCCGTTCCTGCGCGGGTTGCGGGGTCGTCGCTATGCTCGTAACCTGTATCCGCACGGACATCGACGGACGGCAGGTAGAGGGCGCGCCCTTGCTTGAGTTCCTCGTCTGTTGCGCGGCGGCTTGCGGCTACAACGCCGTATTCCGGATTGGTCAGGACGCCCGTGGCAACAGCATCGTGTAGGGAAATGCTTAGAGCATCATGCAGTTTTTCTTCCTGAGAAAAGGCCGCTCCGGCGCTGAGGCCGAGCAAGGCGATCGTCGAGGCTGTCAAAGCGAATACACGCATTCTATTTTTCGAAATCACGGGTGAAATCCTCTCGTTCAATTAAGTTTACGCTCTATATGCATCATATAGGTACGTTGCCAGTTTTGTATGAAACTCCGGTCATAGCGGAACTTATAGCGAAATTTGAAGTTATCCACAATGCCAGCCAGCCCCTTTATGCCTCTTTTGAAAAAATTATGCAAGCGCCTTCCATAATTTTTAGAGGAAGCGCTTGTCTTGCGCATGTCAGGAATTATTTTTCAATAACCTCAAAGGGTTTATCTGGCTCTATGCCGGAAAAAGATCGAGAACTCAGCCTTTAAGTTTTTTAATCAACGCTTCTAGCGTTTCAGGTGTTCCTACGCTATCGCAGTTCACGGTTTTGTCGATCCGGCGCACAAGGCCCGACAGAACTTTCCCAGCGCCGATTTCAACCATCTCTGTTACGCCTTGTCCGGCCATCCATAGGACGGATTCACGCCAGCGGACCATACTGGTCACTTGTTGAACGAGTAGATCACGAATACGATCCGGATCGTTTTCTTTGTTGGCTGTAACGTTTGAAACAACCGGTACGCAAGGTGCCTGAACGGGCGTTTGGGCAAGCGCTTCATGCATGGCTTCAGCCGCCGGCGCCATCAGGCTGCAGTGAAAAGGGGCGCTGACGGGGAGGAGGACTGCCCGTTTTGCGCCTTGTTCTGTCGCCAGTGCGACGGCACGTTCAACTGCTTCTTTATGGCCGCTGACAACAACCTGTCCCGGTGAATTATCGTTAGCTGCAGCACAAACCTCTCCATTTGCACTGGCCTGTGCGGCGATGGCTTCCACGGCGTCGAATTCCAGCCCCAGGATAGCCGCCATCGCGCCTTGCCCAACGGGTACAGCCTTTTGCATGGCTTGCCCGCGTAGTTTCAAAAGCTTCGCCGTATCTGCGAGCGTAAAACTGCCGGCTGCCGTGAGCGCTGAATACTCCCCAAGAGAATGTCCTGCAACAAAGGCACAATGTTCGGCCAGATTAATCCCGCCTTGCCGCTTTAAAACAGCCATGGTTGCCATGGAGACAGCCATCAGCGCCGGCTGTGTGTTCTCTGTCAGGTTGAGATCGCTTTCGGGGCCTTCAAAGATGAGTTGGCTAAGCTTCTGATTAAGTGCATCGTCGATTTCTTCGAACACATCGCGGGCTTCAGCGAACGAATCATAAAGGTCCTTTCCCATGCCGACTGATTGCGATCCTTGTCCGGGGAAAATGAATGCATATGTCATCAAAGAGGCTCCTTGCAGGTGTGTTTCGTAATTTTGTTATCAGTTTGTGTCGTTTGTTATTTTAATGTTTCTTGTTTCACTGGTGTTTTTGAAAATAAATTTGCATTTAAGGCTCGAAATGTGTCAGACTTTCCTCGGATTTACCAACATTGAGTCTTTTGCTGATTATCAGATGCCGGGCGCAAATTTTTCACCGGCAGTGTGAGTTTGTTTTTTTGAAAAATCAATATGGCTTGGCATTTTTTGCGCAAGCCGGGCGTATTTCAGGGGCAGTGTACCGTTATCGACAACTCGGAAAGGAGAAGGGACTATGGATGGTTTTGTGCATAATCGTATCAAACATCTGGTTGAGGAAACACGCGATGCTTACAGCTCCTTTTCCGGAGGCGTCAACGCGGATTATGCGGAGTTTGCCTCTTTATCCCTCTCGGCTTTCAAGGATATTCTTCATAACCCGGATCTGACTGACCGTGATTTGCGCAGAATGATCCGCGGCGGCATGAAGACCCATAAGGGGAAAAGCCCGGCCAGTTGTTGGGCGACTTTTATGGCCCTTTATATTGCGCATAACGCGAATGCAGGCTTGCAAGGAGGCCACCGTTCGACGCTCAGAGACATCTACAGCGCGCGGGGGCATTGCTAGGGCGTGCCGTCAATTATCGTCTTTTGAGCTGCAAATGACGGGTTTCTGCGCTTCCGGTACTCAAATACCTATATGTATGTTCCGTTCCGGTTCTAGAAAACCGTTATTTTCGCTTCAAAATTCTTCAATTGACGACACGCCCTAAATAAGAGCGTGCCCTATGTATAAGCTGTCATAAAGAAAGTCCTTGATTTTATCCGGCCTTTGGGTAATAGTCCGCCTCGATTCTATAACCTCGCCGGTTGATAGTGTGTTGACCGGCTTCAGTCCCGCTCTTCTCAGGATGGTTTGCCCTCTTGTGCGGTGCGGGCAAAACCGAGAGGAGGGCCAAAGATGCCTTATTACGAAACCGTGTTTATCGCACGGCAGGACTTGACCGAGTCCCAGGTGAAAGACCTGACCGAAACCGTTAAAAAGATCCTTGAGGATCAAGGCGGTAAAATTCACAAAGTTGAGAACTGGGGTTTGCGGACTCTGGCCTACCGGATCAAAAAGAACCGGAAAGGTCATTATGTTCTGGTTGAAAGCGAGGCGCCAGGCGCCGCAGTGATCGAGCTTGAGCGCGTTTTGCGCCTGAACGAAGATGTTCTGCGCAGCCTGACGGTTCGTGAAGACGCTTTGTCCGACGGCCCGTCCGTGATGATGGAAAAACCCCGCGACCGCGGTGAAAGAGATGAGAGGGAGGCCGCATAATGAGCGCTGCTGATACACCTACTGTTAAACGTCCGTTCTTCCGCAGGAAGAAGACATGTCCCTTTACCGGCCCGAACGCTCCGGCGATCGACTGGAAAGATACGAGAACGCTCAGCCGTTATATCTCCGAGCGCGGGAAAATCGTCCCCAGCCGGATTACGGCCGTATCGCAGAAGAAACAGCGCGAGCTGGCCAAAGCGATCAAAAGGGCGCGTTTTATGGGCTTGCTGCCCTACGTGAATATGAATGCCGACAGCTCATCCCGTTAAGGCTGGGCGTGTGAAAGGAAGACAATCATGGCAACGCAAGTAATATTGTTGGAGCGTATCGAAAAGCTTGGAGATATGGGCGAAACCGTCCGCGTCAAGCCGGGTTATGCGCGTAATTACCTCATTCCGCAAAGAAAGGCGTTGCGCGCAACGCCTGAAAACAGAGCGTATTTCGAAACGCAGGAAAAGCATTTGAAGGCTGAGAATGAAAAGCGCCGGAAAGAGGCTGAAAAACAGGCGACCAAGCTCAAGGGGCTGAAAGTGCCATTGATCCGTCAGGCGTCCGAAGGCGGGCAGCTTTATGGCTCAGTTACGGCCCGCGATATCGCACAGGAAGTTTCTACCCTGTCCGGAGAGCAGGTGACCCGTGCAATGATCCAGATCCACCAGAACTTTAAGACGATCGGCCTGTTTTCGGTCGAAGTCGCCCTCCACCCGGAGGTCAAGGTCGAAGTGGTGGTCAATATCGCGCGTACGCTGGATGAGGCTGAGACGCAGGCCAATACAGGCCGGGCGCTGATTACGGATAACCGTGGCGAGCTTGTCGGTCAGGACAGTGATGAAGAGCAGCTCGAATCCGTTCTTGAGGACAGCGCTCTTGAGGCTCGGAAAGAAAAGCAGGAAGCCGATGCCGCCAAGGCCGAAGAAGAACAGGCCAAAGAAGAGGCGCGTGCTCTGAAAAAGGCTGAAAAGGAAGCAGCGAAGGCTGCTTCTGCTGAGGAAGATGAGGCTGAATCCGAAGAAGCTGCTGACGAAGAGGCTAAAGACGCTTAGCGTCATAAGCTTTTCTTTCCAACACTCTTTTATAAAACCGCCCCGCATTGACAAATATGCTGGGGCGGTTTTTTTGTTACCTGTTTTAAACAGAGCTTAAATAAGAAAGATTGTATTAAATATGCATATTTGTGTGTATTTAATAACAAAATGTACACATGTAGATTGACATTTTATTGTCATATCCTTATCTTTCTGATGTTCCCCTAAAGAAAGAAACCGAAAAACAGACACCATCAGGAGTATGAATGGCACTAGCTAACCGTAGACAGAATAAACAGTTTGCAGAGCAAAGAAAGGCAATGAATGAAGCCAGTGACGCGCTGGTCAAGCTATTGCCGGATTTTGTGACGCGGATCAAAGAAGAGTTTGGGCAGGCCGGGCAATTACAGGAGCCCTTAAAAGTAGTCTTCCAAGGTGTAGCGGCCGCGTTGGGGACAAAGCCTGTTTCAGACCTTGTGATGTATCTCGATTCCGAAAGTGAAACTCTTCGTTTTTGTTTCAGAGCCGGTACAGAGCTTTCAACGATCAAATTTCTACCGTCCGGGACCGGGTTTGAGATGAAAAAATCTAAAAAAGTTTCTTACGATCTTGCAAGAGCGGTTTTTAGAAACATGAACAGCCAAATCGAAAGGGGCGCCTATCAGGTAACAGCTGAGGGTGTGGTTCCAGCACTGACAAGAATAAAAAAAGCTGAAAAAGCTATCGCAAAGAGATTGGAAGTAAAAGAGGAAGAGAGGCATGTATCTCAGGCCGCAGAAGCGAAAGTTGCTAAAACGCTGCATGATATTCTTTTGGAAGTCAAAAAACATCGTGGTGCACTCACACAGCCGCTTGTAGCGCGCTGGGTTAGCGAGCCGCCTGCACGGAAGGGTGCGCTTCCCGGTGAGCCGGAGGCTTATTTTGAATTTTTTTGCCTGCCCGGTAATACGGTCCGTGTCCATTGCACAATGGATGGTTTTGAACGTGTTCTTTCAACGCAATATGATCCTAAGCAGCCTGATCAGGCCAATCTGGAACAGTTGAATATGGGGAGCACGTCTCTGGAAACTTTTAAGAAAATAAATGCGCTTTTGCAGGAGCGGCTTAAAACCGTCGACAATCTCAGATTTATTGTGCCCTCATCCTATACGTTGGCGGCAGCCAAAATTACACAGCAACCGATGGCTGATACACCGGAAGAAGAGCAAGGTGATGACAAAGAGATCATCATACTCCCAAGGGGTGCTGACGAAGAATATGGTATTCTTTCGGAAAGCGATGATGAGTCTTTGCCGGATCAGATACGGGGAACACCGCTTGCAGATGTTTGCTTGAAGAGGCAACCGGCCTTCGAAATGTAATCGGCTCGCGAAAGAAGCCTCCGGTGAAGGGGACCCCTTTCTTATTCGCCTCTTGTCGTGTGCGAAGCTGTAGACTCTTCGTGCAAGAAGAGGCCTGCATACAGGATCAGCACGAGGATAGGGCTTCCTAGCAGGGCCAGGCCCGGGCACAGCCCATGACAAGCGCGGAGGAATGATGAATAAGGAGTGAATAGAGGCTAAAGATTTTGCGTCATTCTTTTGCGATCATTGAAGCAAATTACGCTGAGATTTCTTAGTTCTTCCAGTATTGGAGCTAATTCTAATCGTTCATCAAATATTTTGATAACAAGCTTGTTTGGATCAAAAAATTTATAAATGTTTGTCTGTTTTTCTGTTTCTAAAGCACTCTCTTCTCCAATAAGATACGGAAATGTAAAGCCCATGGAGTTGTTAGGCTTGGAAAGAAAAAGATCTAATCTTTCATCAAAATGCTCAATGGCGTTCCTTATCTGTTTATTATTTAAAGGAGAGTCGTCTGAAATATTGAAGTATTTTTTCAGGTGCTTAGCTCTTAAACAATGAAGTTCTTTTTCTCTTACAGGCCAAAAAAATTTTGAGAGCATACCAGTTTCTCTTATTAAATTTTGTATTATATGGAAAATAATATGCTGACTTTCTTCAATATTTGTGTTTTGTAGTAGATGTTCGATATTCATATAAATATGTTCGCAGTTCACGAGAATAGTTTTTATTTCCTGAACATAAAACTCTCTGCAAAAAGGCTGATTTTTTATAATATCATCCATTTTCTTTTTTTCATATTTTTTGAAGGTGGAGGGGTATCGGTATGGAGATTTGTAGGCCTTATTGAATATTCGTCCAAAGCGTAGGTCACTCATCCCCCATCTTTAGCGCGGCGATAAAGGCGCTTTGCGGGATTTCCACGTTGCCGTACTGGCGCATTTTGGCTTTCCCTTTTTTCTGCTTTTCGAGCAGTTTCTTTTTCCGCGTGATGTCACCGCCGTAACATTTCGCCGTTACGTCCTTGCGCAGGGCGCTTACGTTTTCACGGGCGATAATCTTGCCGCCGATCGCAGCCTGAATGGCGATTTTGAACATTTGCCGGGGAATCAGCTCCTTGAGCCGTTCGCACATTTGCCGCCCGCGCGATTCCGCGCTGGAGCGGTGCACGATCATGGCGAGCGCGTCCACCGGTTCCTCATTGACCCGGATTTCAAGCTTTACAAGATCGTTCCTGCCATAGCCGTCCAGCTCGTAATCGAAGCTGGCATAGCCTTTTGAGATGGATTTGAGCCTGTCGTAGAAATCGAACACAACCTCGTTGAGCGGCAGGCGGTAAACCAGCATGGCCCGTCCACCCGCATAGGTCAGGTCGATCTGTACGCCCCGGCGTTCCTGACAGAGCTGGAGCAATCCGCCCAGATATTCATCCGGAACGAGAATAGTCGCTTTGATCCATGGTTCTTCAATATTATCGATTTTGACGACATCGGGCATGTCCACGGGATTGTAAAGCTCGATCTGTGTCCCGTTGGTCATGTTGATCTTGTAAACCACGCTGGGCGCGGTGGGGATCAGGTCAAGATCAAACTCGCGCTCCAGACGCTCCTGAATGATCTCCATGTGGAGCAAGCCGAGGAAGCCGCAGCGGAAACCAAGACCGAGAGCCTGTGAGCTTTCCGGTTCGTAATGGAGCGAGGCGTCGTTTAAGGTCAGCTTGCCCAGACTTTCCCGCAATTTTTCGAAATCGCCTGCATCAGCCGGATAGAAGGAGCAAAACACCATCGGGATCGAGGGTTTGAAGCCGGGTAAAGCTTTGGCGCAGG
>JAGRKA010000025.1 GCA_020442475.1 Alphaproteobacteria bacterium
GCTGGCATCCATGGATCCCCGCCGTTAATGTCTTGCTCCGCAAGACCGCGGGGATGACATTTGCTTTGCGATCATTTTATAGAGGATCGGCTATATCTGCCCTCTTCAAAGCCGAAACAATGCCGTGCAGCGTACGGACTTCCTGATCGGTAAGGGAGGGGCGGGTGAAGATGTTCTTGATATTGCGGATCATGGTGGGTTTGAGCCCTTCCGAGCGGAAAAATCCGCCTTGCTCCAGTTCTCCTTCAAGCCGTGTAAGGAATTCCTCCAGCTTATCTTGCGTGACGGGGAAGCTGTCGCCTTGCGGTATGTGACGGGGCGGTGCGTCTTGCGCCTGCTTTTGCGTACCGAACCATGCGGAGGCCACGAGCAGGACTGCTTGTCCCAGATTGATGGAGGAAAAATCCGGATTTGTCGGGATCGTGATAATTCCGCTGCACAGCGCAATATCGTCATTGCTCAGCCCTGCGCGCTCTCCGCCGAAAATGAAGCCTGTTCTTTGCCCTGTGGCGGCGGCTTCATTGAGATTAAGTGCGGCTGTTTGCGGGGTGAAGACTTCTTTGAGCATGTCGCGGGGGCGGGCAGTTGTGGCCAAGACTCGGTGAAGGTCGCCCAGCGCCTCGGCTAGCGTATTGAAAATCTTTACGGGTGGCATTTTGTCCAGCGCGCCTACGGCCATATCTTCGGCGGCCTTACTTGGCCAGCCGTCGCGCGGAGCCACAAGGCGCAGCTCTTCCAGCCCGAAATTAAGCATGGCCCGTGCAGCCGCCCCGATATTTTCGCCCATCTGCGGATGGTCGAGGATGATAACGGGCTTCGGAGGAGAGGATAAAAGAGAGGAGGAGGGCAAGGGCCTACGCCGCCTCTCTTTGACCCTGAAGACGGCGGCGGGCCTTGTCCGGGCCGATCAGGAGAAGCAGGTCGCCCAGCTCCGGCCCGTGATCCATGCCGGTCAAAGCGCGGCGGAGCGGCATGAACAGCTCTTTGCCCTTGCGGCCCGTCTGTGCCTTGACGGCACCGGCCCATTCGCTCCAGGTGTTAACGGTCCAGGGCGTTTCCGGGAGAAGAGCAGCGGCCTGCGCGATAAAATCGGGATCGTCGATCAGCGGTTCTACAGGGCCGTTAGCGACGTGCCACCAATCCTTGATATCGGACAGGCGCTCCAGATTAGCGCGTACCGTCGTCCAGAACGGCTCGTCCAGATCCTCCAGCCCCAGTCCGGCGAGCCGGACAGTCACATCGTCAAACGGGGTATCGTGGATGATTTTTGCGTTCAGGCGTAAAAGCTCGGCAGAGTCGAATTTTGGCGTACCGCGTCCGAATTTTGAGAAATCAAAGCTTTCAACCAGCGGCTCAATCTCAGCATAAGCCTCGATCGGGTCTGCCGTACCCAGCCGGGCCAGCAGGCTGACAACCGCCATAGGCTCCAGGCCGTCCGTATCGCGGATATCCTTGATACTTAGCGAGCCGAGCCGTTTGGAAAGCTTGCCGCCTTCGCTGTCGGAAATCAGCGGCAGGTGGACGAATTCCGGCGGCGTTGCCCCCAGTGCCTCGAACATCTGTACGTGCGCAGCCGTGTTTGAGACGTGATCTTCGCCGCGTACAACATGAGTGATCCTGAAATCCGCATCGTCAATGACGGAGCACAGATGGTAGAGCGGGCTGCCGTCTTCGCGGATCACGACTGGGTCAGACAAATCCGCGCCGTTGAATTTTACCGGGCCGCGAATAAGGTCTTCCCATTCAATCGGCGTATGCTCCAGTTTGAAACGCCAGTGTGGAGCGCGGCCTTCGGCTTCATATGCTGCTTTTTGCGGGTCTGTCAGTTCGAGGGCCGCCCGGTCGTAAATCGGGGGTTTGCCGCGGGAGAGCTGTGTTTTACGCTTGAGTGCCAGCTCGTCCGGCGTTTCGTAGCAGGCATAGAGCCGCCCGTCAGCTTTAAGCTGCTCAATGCGTTCCGCATAGCGTTCCAGCCGGTGCTGCTGGTTGATTTTTTCATCCCAGCCCAGCCCCATCCAGACGAGGCTGTCCTCAATCGCGGTCTCATATTCGGTTTTTGAGCGCTCCCGGTCCGTATCGTCGATCCGCAGCAGGAAGTGCCCGCCATGCTTTCGGGCGAACAGCCATGTAATAAGGGCTGTGCGGGCGTTTCCGACATGCAGCATGCCGGTAGGGGACGGGGCAAATCTAACTCTAACGCTCATGGAAGTCTCTGTGTTGTCAAACGGTCAATGGTCTCGATTTTGTCTTTTAACACAGCACGTTCCCAAATCCATAGCGTTTTTGAATATCCGGGTTTGAAAAGTTAAATCAATTTATAGGCGATTCTTGAATTTTTCATAAAACAAATGTAAAATCAGGCATGTATGAAAATAAAGAACCCTCCGGGCAGAAATAGGGCATGTAAAGTACAGGAAATAAGGGCGTGAACAGAAATTTTCTAGAAAAATTGAAGGCTGCTATAGAGATATTTGTGCACGGAGATCCTTTTCGGCAGCGTTTTCTTGATATGGTTGGCGATGAAGCGCAGGTTATTTTTTTCGGGGCTAACGCAAAGGGGCTGGAGGAGGTGTATCTGCCGCCGCACCAGCGTGAGGCTATTGACGAATTTTTTGCCGATCCAAAAAATCTGGACAGGTTGAAGCAGGTATCTCCTGAACTGTTTCAAGATGATTTTTTTGAGAGAGTCAGGCAGAAGAACCCGGATGCTCCGCAGGCACTTTTTGATGTTCTTGATCTGTTTGGCTGGGAAAAGCGGGGGACGCAGGACCGTTTTGCCTTTGTGTCCTCATTGTATAACCCGCTTGCGGCGCTTTCGACGTCCCCTTTTTCTGGGAATATTTCAATCAATCCCGCCGGATGGGATATTTGTATAACCAAAGCGCCAGACAGGCCTTTTGATCGGAAGCATGAGATAGCGTCCGGGTTATCAGGCATTCATCCGCGTTTTTTAAAAGATATCCCGGGTACGGATGCCCTATGGATCGAGGCCGTAGCGATTCATGAGGCAGCTCATTGTCTGTATCATAAGCACGGAGTGGCCGTGGCTCTTTTAGAAGAAATCGAGGCGGATCAGGAAACCGTGAACTGGTTAAGAGGTTCCGTTTCGGATGAGATGGCTCAAGCCTGGGGGGATTACAGGATGATAAGCACGGTACTTGGAACCGACTTTGAGCATCAAACATCGTTCTTTATCAGTGAGGACACCCCTTCTTTCCCGGACTATGAGGCGCAATCCGCTATGATTCATGTTTATGGACATATTGTTGAGTCCGTGTCAAAGGCGCTGGGTACGGAAATAATCAATGTCGTTACCGGCTTAAATGTTCTGAAAGGCAGTGCCGGCGAAGAGTCGCTCTATGATTTTATTCCGCCGGACAAAATTTTTGATACGCTTGAGAAGCTTCTTGAGAGGGGAGCGTTCGATGATACGGTACGCTACGGCACACATACCAAGAGGCTGGTTGAAATGTTCGTTGGGGCTTATAACCGTCGGATCGAGGGGCGGACGGTCAGGCCGGATATGGATTACGGGCGAATAGCGCCTGTACGGGAAGAGCAGGTGCTTCAGGTCGGAGACGGGGCACCGGTACGTTCGTCGGATGGTGCGCCTGTCCGTGTCGGCGGGCATAGTGATTTGTCCGGAATATTCGGGGCTGTGGCCGATCCAAATGCACCTAACCGGATTCTGGTGGAGCACAAACATGAGCACGGCTCTAATGTCGAGGGCGCTGCACCGGGTTTGAAAGCACCGATGCATTGAGGCGCTCTTATCCCTCAAACCCGTTTGTAATCGGGTAGCGGCGGTCTGTGCCGAAGGCACAAGCAGAAGTTTTCGGGCCGGGCGCAGACTGGCGGCGCTTATACTCGGCGCGTTGGACCATATTTAGAACCTTACGGACTGTTTCCGGGTCATGACCTCTTTTTGCGATGTTTTCGGCGCTCTCATCGCACTCAATGGCGAGATAGAGGATGTCATCGAGGAGATCGTAGGGCGGCAGGCTATCCTGATCCGTCTGGCCGGGGCGGAGTTCTGCGGTAGGGGCCTTGGTCAGGACTCGTTCCGGGATGGCCGGGCTTTGAGCGTTGCGCCAGCGAGATAAGGCGTACACTTGCGTTTTGTAAAGGTCTTTCAACAGGTTAAAGCCACCACACATATCGCCGTAAAGTGTTGCATACCCGACGGCGGATTCGGATTTATTGCCTGTAGACAGGAGGAGGCTGCCGGTGCTGTTGGACAGTGCCATCAAGAGGATACCGCGCGTACGGGCTTGGAGGTTTTCGAATGTCACGGGCGGTGCGTTCGGCGCGAGATGGCTGTAAAGCTGCTCTTCAAGAGCGGCAACCGGGGCTTTGATCGGGATGGTGTCCAGCGATATGCCGAGCATTTCTGCCTGTTCCCGCGCATCGTCAAGGCTGTCTTGCGATGTGTGCTTCGAGGGTAGGCGTACGGCTAGAACTTTGTCCGGGCCGAGCGCATCGGCGGCAATGGCGGCGCTAAGAGCGCTGTCGATTCCGCCGGACAGGCCCAAAAGGACGCCAGGAAAGCCGTTTTTCGCGATATAGTCGCGTAGAGAAAGCATTAGCGCGCTATAAATTAGCGCATGACCGTCCGGCAGGTTCGGTACTGCCGACGCTGTATCGGCAGGCGCGGGGAGAGGGAGGCTAAGTGTCGCGTGATCTTCTTCAAACCCTTTGAGCATCTGGATCAGATGACCATCTTTATTCATCGCGAAGGAATGGCCGTCGAAAACGAGTTCATCCTGTCCGCCAATCTGATTAACGTAGAGAAGTGGCAGGCCGGTTTCTGCTGTCCGTGTCCGGGCTTGATCCAGCCGTTCTTCGATGGCTCCGCTCCTAAACGGGCTGGCGTTGAGGGCGATCAACGTATCCGCGCCTTTTTTGGTGAGGTGTGCGCAGACATCGGAGAACCACAGATCCTCACAGGTCAGAATGCCCAAAACCTGTCCCTTGAAGTGAACCGGGTCCGGCAGGGGACCGGGTTTGAAAAATCTGACTTCGTTAAAGACGCCGTAATGGGGAAGATTATGCTTTGCGCGTACGGCCAGAATTTCTCCGTTATGGATCAGAAGGGCTGCGTTATACAGAGCACCTTCAATTATCCACGGGCAGGAGATAAGGAGCGCTGAATTTATATTTTTGCTTTTTAAAACAATGAATTCAACGGCATTTTTAATGTTGTTTATGAAGGTAGGTTTTAGCAGAAGGTCTTCTGGTGTATAGCCGCACAAAATAAGTTCTGATAATACAATTATATCTGTTTTTTCAGAGTGTTCTTCTAAAATTCTAAGAATTTTATTGAGGTTATGCTCAATATCTCCGGCGACCGGATTGAGCTGGGCCAGCGTGACGGTCAGCGGAGCATCCACGAGGGGTTACTCCGCTGAGGCGGCCGCAATTACGGGCTGAAAGGGCCGGTCTTGGCGTGCGGCCTTGAGCTCGTCGGCAATCAGGAAGGCCAACTCGAGTGCCTGATTGGCGTTGAGGCGCGGATCGCAGGCCGTGTGATAGCGGTTTGAGAGGTCCTCGTCCCCTATCGCCTCCGCGCCGCCGACGCATTCCGTTACGTCCTGTCCGGTCATTTCAAAATGAACGCCGCCCGGATGCGTCCCTTCCTCCCTGTGTGCTGCAAAGAAGCCCTGTACCTCTCCAAGGATATGGTCGAAGCGGCGCGTTTTATAGCCGCTGGAGGCTTTGTACGTGTTGCCGTGCATCGGGTCGCAAGACCATACGACAGCGCGGCCTTCATGTTTGACAGCGCGGAGCAGTGGGCGGAGCTTTTCCTCCACCTGTTCGTGGCCCATTCGTGCGATCAGCGTCAGGCGGCCCGGAATATTCTCAGGGTTCAGTACGTCAATCAGACGTAAAAGTTCGTCCGGTTCCAGTGCAGGGGAGCATTTCAGGCCCAGCGGGTTTTTCAGGCCGCGGACAAATTCAATCTGCGCATGATCTTCCTGATGTGTACGTGCGCCAACCCACAGGAAATGTGCGGATGTGTCGTACCAGTCTCCTGTCAGACTGTCCGTACGTGTCATGGCTTGCTCGTAATTCAGGTGCAGCGCCTCGTGAGAGGTATAAAAATCGGTCGTGTGCAGGGCGGGAACGGTTTCGCTCGTAATCCCGCAAGCGGCCATGAAGCGCAAAGCGTCATCCACATGCTCGGCCATATCGCGGTAACGTTCGCCCAGCGGGCTGTCTGCCACGAAATCCAGATTCCAGTTTTGGACCCGCTTTAGATCCGCGTAGCCACCCTTGGAAAAAGCGCGCAATAGGTTGAGCGTTGCAGCGGCCTGATGGTAAGCCTGAATCAGCCGCTCCGGGTCTGGCTCGCGGGCTTCGGGCGTGAAGTCGAGCGCGTTGATATTGTCGCCGCGATAGCTCGGCAGCGTCACGCCGTCTTGTGTCTCGCTGTCACTGGAGCGCGGCTTTGCAAACTGGCCTGCGATCCGCCCGACCTTGATGACCGGCATGGAGCCGGCATAGGTGAGCGTAACGGCCATTTGCAGGATAACGCGGAACGTATCGCGGATTTTGTCCGCGCTGAATTCGGAGAAACTCTCGGCGCAATCGCCACCTTGAAGCAGGAAGGCACGTCCTTGTGCGACTTCGCCAAGGCTGTGCTGCAGACTCCGCGCTTCCCCGGCAAAAACCAGAGGCGGGAGCTTCGCGATCCGGGCTTCAACATCCTCCAGAGCGCCGGGATTGCCGTATTCCGGCATTTGCCGTACGGGTTTGTCGCGCCACGACGAAGGGGACCATTGCTGTGCCATAATCGTAAAACTCCATTCAATCTTTAAAAAATAGGGCGGGATCTGTGAAAATCCACGCATCTACCCGGCATTTTGTAAACGAAAGCCGCGCGTTAAGCAAAGATAAACGAAAAAAGCGCGTTCAGGAATTTACAAAAGGGTGAAATCGGGTTAGAATTATAGAAAAGCACAATAATGAATGAGCGCATGGCAGATTTATTGAGTGAGCACCCAAATTTTTCTTGGGCACAGCGTCTTTCGGCACTGGAGGCCGTTTTCCTTGATGTATCTGATTTACAGCAAGGCTGGAGTTCGCGAGCGGCTTTGCGCGTTGCATTAGAGAAGGTTAGCGCTTCATTGGCGCGCGATCTCAAAACTCTTCAAGAAGAGGGGGATTTTCTTTTTCCCGCCCGGCGGCAGGAAAATTTCCAGCTTTTAACCGTTGAAAATGTTGATACGCTTAGGCGTTGGGGCGCGTCTGGTGTGTGCCCCTCTTTGGTGGCTCTTTGCGCCTATGCCTGTGATAATTTTGAGATTACGCGTCCCGATCTGGTCTACCCCCTTTTGACCGCCGCAGTTCTCGGTGAGGTCGAGAACAATCAGACCTATCACAGCAATATGCATTACCGGAAAGTACTGATGCAGATCATGCGTCTGTGCAGCGTGCATAATGACATTTATGAAGGGACGATCCGTGCCTTTGACGAAGGGCAGCGCGCATTGTTGTTAATCGCGGCTTGTGTCCATGATTTGGGGCATGACGGAAACGGCAATATGATTAAGGGCGTCTTCTTCAAGAGCCGTATGGAGCGCCTGTCCTTTGAATTTTCTCGCCCTTTTCTGGAACGCGCGGGGCTGGCGGACGCAGGCGAGCTCGAAAAATTGGCTGTTATGCTGCTTTGCACCGATGTGACGCCGCTCAATAGTCCGATGAATCCGGTTAATCAGATGAAATCAGCCTACCGATTCCATTTTTTAGGAGACGATAGGAAAGTGGATAGCTTGAATCTTGAAAAAGACTTACGTGTCCTGCAAAAGGATAAAAAGCTGACGATGATGAGCCTGATTCTGCATGAGGCTGATGTCGCAACCTCTGCTGGGCTGGGTTATGAGATGACGCAGTATGAAACTGCGCTTTACAGGAAAGAGGTCTGTGATGACGAAGCGAGACCTCATCATATCGTCGATTTCCTGAATAATATCTGCCAGCGTTCCATGCTGTCCGAGGCTGCGCAGAAGCTTTACGCCGCTAATCTGGCCAGAACGCTCATTCTGGCGGAAGAGGCTGTCAAAAATGGCGATGAGCCGTTCCCCGCACCGGAGCATTCGGATTTTATTCTGGGTATCACGAAAAAAAATCCCGGGCAGTCTAAAGCGATCAATTAAATCTCTTTGGGATTTATTCCCCGCCTCTTGGGGTGTTCGTCATTGCGAGGGAGCGGAGCGACCGAAGCAATCCAGAGAGCTGCATGGAAAGATTTGTGGATTGCCACGCCGCTGTCAGCGGCTCGCAATGACAGGGTACCAAGCTGCTTGCTGCGGGGTTGTTCATTCATGTTCTCATATTTTGTTTACGTAATATAGTTTTTGTGCTATGTATTTGGTGCAAAGGGGCATTTTAAAATGGATCGTCTGCACTGTTTGCCGGGGTTTTTGGGAAAAACTTTTCAAAAAATTTCCATGTTGTCGGCCCGCCATAGGTTCAAGGCGGACATGCGTGACCTGCAAAAGCAGGTGCAAGATAATAAACTCCCGGAATTTCTTGAAAGTGTTCCGTTCTGGAAGCCGCATTTATGGACGAACAGATATCTCAGCATTAGTTTGGATATGAATAATTGTTATAATCTTGCCACAAACAGGCGCGATAGCACTTGGTTGGTGCCTGGTTGCATCCATGCGCCAAGGAAGATTGGTGCGCCACCGTCTCCTGAAGCTGATGATACGAGGATGGATAACAGGGCATATAGAGATTTTATATGTAAGGGGGTTAGGCTTGATAAGTTGAGAGCGCTGGGAAGCAGTTTTACTGGTTGTTCTGCGGGAGAACATCCCGTAGCCCTTTTTATAAAGCCAAAAAAATCTCTTGAAGATAAGGAGAATGATTTTCACTGGTTTGCGCCGAGGGTGGTTCATCATGATACCCATATAGAGGAAGTCATTTGGGTTCATAAGGCAGGTATTCGCCGTGATGCCCAAGAGGTTCCACGTTCTGCTGATGGGCTGTATGATATTTTTGCAGAAGCGTCCCGGAGAGGGTATACGGATTTTGTAGGATTCTATGCCGTGCCCGATTCCATACAGAAAGAAAGACATGCGTTATGGTACTTGGGGCTTTAGCCTCGTTCCGTCCGCATCGTAACGAATTCTTCGGCTGAGGTCGGGTGCATGGCGATTGTGCGGTCAAAATCGGCCTTGGTCGCCCCGCAATTGAGGGCTACGGCGAAGCCTTGCATGATTTCCGGCGCATCCAGCCCCATCATATGCGCGCCGAGGATTTTATCGGTTTTCCTGTCCACGACTAATTTCATGAAGGTGCGTTCATCGCGGCCCGAAAGCGTGTGCTTCATTGGGCGGAAGCCGGATTGGTAAATGGCGATATCGTAGCCCTTTTCGGCAGCTTGCGCCTCAGTCAGGCCGACGGTGGACAGAGGAGGGGCGGAGAAGACGGCCGTGGCGATATTCTCGTAATTGACACTGCGCTCTTCACGTTTGCCGAAGAGACGGTCGGCCAGAACATGCCCTTCTGCGATGGCTACGGGGGTTAGAGCCGGGGTGTCCGTGACATCGCCGAGCGCATAGATATGCGGCGTAGAGGTTTCGTAGCGCTCATTGACAATAATTTGGCCGGATTTACCGGTTTCAACGCCAGCCGCGCCCAGATTGAGCCCTTCGGTTTTTGGATCGCGCCCGATGGCGGCTAGAACAAGATCGCATGAATGCTGCGTAGAATCTGTTCCGTGAACAATGATTGAATTTTCTTGTTTTTCAATGTGATCCACATCGGAGTTGAAGCAAAGCTTTATATTTTTCTGCTTGCGCATTTCCTCAGCCAGTGCCTTGCGCAGATCATCGTCAAAGCCGCGCAGGAACAGCTCACCGCGATAAAGAAGTGTCACCTCGCTGCCCAGCCCGCTCAGAATATGCGCGAATTCAACGGCGATATAGCCGCCACCGACAATCACGATTTTTTGAGGCAGGGACGGCATGTGGAAAATGTCGTCGGAGGTCACAGCAAGCGCTCCACCCGGAACGGGGAGCTTGCGGGGCTGCCCGCCGACTGCAATCAGGATTTTCTCCGCCGTAATGCGCCGCCCGTCAATATCGAGCGTATGCGCATCTGTAAAACGTGCATAGCCAGGGATAATCTCGACTCCGGCCTTTTCAAGCGTGTTGCGGTATGCGCCATTCAGCCGCTCGATCTCCTTGTCCTTATTGGCAATGAGCGTAGGCCAGTCGAAGGATTTAATATCGACATCCCAGCCATAGCCCTTTGAATCCTCGAAATGTGCATGATAATCGCTGCCATAGGCCAGCAGCTTTTTGGGCACACAGCCTAGATTAACGCAAGTACCGCCCAGCGCTGCGCTTTCGGCAACCGCGACCTTCGCGCCGTGAGAGGCGGCAATCCGGGCTGAGCGGACTCCGCCGGAGCCTGCGCCGATCACAAAATAATCATAGTCGTAAGCGCTCATGATGCCTCATCCTCTTTCTTTTTGTCGTTATCTGACGGCCAGCGGCGGTGCAGCCAAAGCCATTGTTCCGGATGCTCTCTGATCCATCCTTCCAGTACGGCGTGGGCTTCGGCGAGAACATCCTCTACGGGCAGGGGGGCGCCGTCTTCACTGAATAGCCGCAGCGGTTCATAGAATTTAAGGCGGAAGCATGCGCCGTCAAGACGAATATTTTGGACCGGTATAACCGGGCATTTATAGCGCTGAGCCATTTTGATGAAGATCGGGTTTGTCATGGCCTCTATGCCGAAAAAGGGTACGCTGACCCCTTCATTATATTTCTGGTCGATCAGGAAGCCCAAATAACGCCCGGCCCGAAGTGCCTCCAGCAGCGCCTTCCCGCTTTCACGCGTTTTGGGATGAGCAGGAATGCGTCCCCCGAGCGTTCGCGCCCTATGCAGCAGCCGTGCGCTCCACGGGTTATTCGGCGCGCGGTAGGTCAATTCGACCTTTTTGCCAAACTGCGTCAAGAGCGCTGCACCGTGAATTTCCCAGTTGGACAGGTGCGCGCTGATAAAGACCGCCGGTTCATCAGTCGCAAAAAAACTATCGAAATCGCTGCGGCCTTCAAAAACCGTGCGATCCCGGCTGATTGTCTCCAGATGCGGATATTCGGCGATCACGCGCCCCAGATTATCCCACATGCCGCGTAGAATTCGCTGTTCCTCTTCCGCAGATAGGCCGGGCAAGGCTCTTCGTATATTGGCCAGCGCCTTGCGGGAGACGGCCATGCGCGGTCCCAGCGTCCGCGTGATCCAGCCTCCGGTCTCTGATGCTGTTTGTGGCGGCAGGAGCTTGAACAGCCCGAAGAGCAGATACAGGCAAAGAGCTTCGAAGGCGTAACGGAGTTTTTTCATGACAGGCGGCGCTCTCGTGTTCTTTCAGGGCCGCGTGCGGGGCAGGGCGCTTTCAAAATGCCGGAGTACTGCGTCCTCGTCGTTCCAGACCATATCGACCGGTAGCGTATGAACCGTGATATTCTCGATTTTCGGCAGGCGGAGAAAGTCTTTTTCTGTTGTCAAAAGCTCCGCACCAAGCGCCCGTGCCTTTTCGTGGAGCATTTTCAGGTCACTCTCTTCATAAGGGTAATGGTCCGGGAAGGGTACGGCCTCAGCCAGATTTAGGCCTACGGTTTCTTGAAGAAAGGTAAAGAATTTTTGCGGATAACCGATTCCGGCAAAGGCCAGATAGGTTTTTTTCTTCGAGATATCCGCATGATCCGACGTTTTCAGCGCAGCGCGCAGGATGGTTTTGCCTTCAGGGATGAGTTTGAGGGCGTCCCTTTTATCCTCGCCGACCAGAATAAAGGCATCGACCTGCTGCAGCCCTTGTGCAAGAGGCTGGCGCAGCGGTCCGGCGGGCAGGGTTTTCCCATTGCCGAACCCCATCTCGCCGTTAATGACCGCGAGTTTGATATCTTTGTGAATGCCCGGATTTTGAAGCCCGTCATCCATGATAATGATGTCGGCCCCTCTGTCCGCTGCCATTTGTGCGCCTATAACCCTATTCGGCGAAACGATTGTCGGCGCGCTGCGTGCTAGCAGCAAGGCCTCATCTCCCGTATCCCATGCGGTATGTTTGGCCGGGTCCACCAGCAGGGGACCGATTTCCGCACCGCCATAGCCGCGCACGAGAAAATAGGGATTTCTGGCCAGACCGTGTTTGTGGAGGGTTTCCACAAGGCAGATCGCCGCCGGGGTCTTGCCTGTGCCGCCTGCGACCAGATTACCGACGCACAGGACCGGGATAGAGGCTTTTTGTGGCTTAACGAAGAGACGATGGGTTCTGTAGCCCAGCATATAAAGGCGGGAGAGGGGCGCTAAAAAACGCTCTTTGAGAGGCGGACGGCTCTGCGCGGGACGGTACCAGAAAGAGGGTGTTTTCTGTTTCATTGCTTGCGGCCTGCTAGTTCTTTTATAAGGGCCGTATCCGGTTCTGGGCTGCCTTTTAATCCTGCGCGTTCAAGCACAGGCGCCAGATAAGACAGAACATCGTCGATCACCGCGTTTTGGCTTGTGGCGAAGTCAAGTGCGCGGGCTTGCGTATCCTGCAGGCGTTCGGGGTTTGTAAGAAGCTTATGGAGCATGGCGGTCATCGCCGTTTCATCTTGCACCATAAGAGCGGCATCGGCCTTGTTCATGCGGTCGTAAATATCCTGAAGATTCTGGATATGCGGGCCGTGCAGGACGGCGCAATCCAGAATCGCGGCCTCAAGCGGGTTATGCCCGCCGCCGCCGTCATCACTTAAGGAGCGGCCAATCACCGCAATCGGGCAGAGCGTATAGAGCAGCCCCAGCTCTCCCAGCGTATCGACGATATAAATGGCCGTATCTGTACCGGGGGGTGTTTTGTTCTCTCCGCGTAGAGTATAGGAAACATTATACTCTGCACAGGTCTGGGCGACTTCATTCCGGCGTTCCGGGTGTCGGGGGGCGATGATGGTCAAAAGGTTTGGGATATCTGGCAAAAGCGCTTGATGGATACGGCAGGCAAGGGATTCCTCTCCCTTATGAGTGCTTGCATAGACCCATAAAGGCCTGTTTTTCGTTGCATTTTTAAGCGCGGCAAGATCGTCCGGGGCTGCTGGCAGGGGGTGGGCGCTGTATTTAAGGTTGCCTGCTGCGATTACCTGAGGGGCGCCGAGCGTGTCGTAGTAATTTTTATCCTGCGGTGTTTGTGTCAGGATCACATCGAACGTGCGGAGTAGGGCTTCGGCGCTGTGCCTGAAGGCTCGCCAACGCTTGTAGGAACGTGGGGACAGCCGGGCGTTGATCAGAGCGCAGGGAATAGAGCGCTTGCCGATCTCACTCAGCATGTTCGGCCAGAGTTCGGATTCCATCCATAGCACTATATCCGGGCGCCAGTGATCCAGAAAGCGGGTAACCCAGCGCGGGTGATCTAGCGGGTAAAACTGGTGAAAGGCCCGCTCCGGAAGCTTTTTCTCCATAAGCTGTGCCGAGGTTACAGTCCCGGTTGTAACGAGAATGTGCAAAGCGGAGTTTAGCGCCAGAAGCTTTTCAATCAGGATCAGGGCGGATTGGGCCTCACCGACACTGGCGGCGTGAAGCCAGAGAAGTTGCCCTTTGGGGCGGGCGCGGCTTGCAACGCCTTCGCGTTCGTTCAAACGGGCGGGGTCTTCTTTTCCGCCTGCGACGCGTTTTTTTAAAACAGCACGCAGGAGCGTTTCACTATGCCTTGTCGCCCATTGATATAAATTCAGCATGACAATCCGTTCGCATCCTTCTGCGGAGCCGGATTATAGCCTGCCATATCGTGGAGAGTATAGTTTTTTTCAGGACATTATGAGCCCAAAAAGCGTATGCGGGGGGTTATCGACAGTTCCCGGCTGTTCTGCTCGTCGGTTCGTAATGACAGCCCGGGACGATGCAGACATGCTCGATATAGGGGCTGACGCTGGCTTTGGAGTTCGTAACCTCAAGGCCTGTTTCAAAGGGATTGCCGCAGCCGCTTGAGGGATAAATCAGATCATAATAGATTTTCATGTCATCCCTGTCCCATGGATTATTTCCAACAGCGTAGGCCGTGTCCAGGTTAGCGTTCCAGTGCGGACTCCCCGCGCAGGTCATCGGGGGCGGGTAGACACGCTTGTCAAGGCTGCTGGCATATTCCTGAAAGGTAAAGAAACCGTCATTCGCGACATCGTCGATGAAATCTATACATTTTGCGTGCATCCAGACATCATCCATAACCCGGCAATTTGTGTAGCTGCCGGCAGTAATGGTTCCGGGAAGCGCAATGTTGGAGCCGGGAAAGCGTCCGCCCAAAAGGTCGTAATTGAAGTTCGCGGTATCGTAAGCCGCCATCGCCGTTCCGATCAGATTGGTGAGGGAGGTGGCCATGTCGCCGGGCGGGGTCGTGCCCCAGCGCGTCGTTTCGCTGAACATATCTTTCGCATGGTCGGCCAGTTCGGAGAGATAGCCGTCGAAGCAGGTATATTCCAGAACGCTGTCCGGTTTGAAAATCAGATTCTGATTTTGGGTGATCTCGCGCTGAGCTTCCAGCCATGCGCGTGATTCAAGAGATTTATAATAGCCGTTAATGTCGCAGGGCGTTGGGGCGAAAACCCCGGCGAACGTCTGAGCGCTATAGGCAGTGATCATTGCCAGCACCGACAGGGCGAAAAGCATCGGCAATTTTGCCGTGCTAAAAAATCTTTCCCGGATATGTCGTCGTGATGTCATGGCGCCCCTAACTCTTTACCTCTTCCATTCTAGCCTGTTCCACTCTGTTTTCGCAAATAGCTTTTCATCTCTGCCGTCTTAAGCCATTTATGGGTCGCACGTATCATTCGAAGGATTTGCGTCCCCCTGATTATTAAACGTGCACCCCGGATTCGGACAGACTTTTTCTTCAAACTGATACTGTCCGGAGCGTGTTGCGTTGCCTTGCAGATCAAGTGTTACGGTTTCCGATTCTAAAATCAGACCAGTGGGAATCGGGTCTTGGCATGTGGCCTGCCTGTCAACATTCATCGTGTCTACGTAGGTCGTCACCGCCTCTGCCGCTGCATAATTCCAGTTTTCGTTTTCGGAAAGCTTAATGAGGGCATTGGTTATTTTCGTGCTGCCCGGGCATCTGCGTGGCAAGCGGCGCGGGTTGTTTCCAGCGCCGACAAATTCGGAAAAACTCATGAACGGGTCGTCCAGCCCGAAATTGTTGCATTTAGCCATGTGGTAGACATTGAACATGTCGTCGCACAGATAACGGGCAGAGGAACTCACACGGTTGGCGATGTGGCTGTCAAAGCCAGCCGCGCCACCGAGATAATCGTGGCTGAAATTACCCCTGATATATCGGTTAAGGCTTTCCATGACCAACAGATTCAGGGAATCGTCCACCTTCTGGTTACCCATATAAACATTAACGACAACGCTGGGCACCCCTATAGGGCCGATATGTCCCCCGATTGTCGTCGTTTTGCCCCGCCAGCGGGTACTTTCTGTAAAAATTCGTGCGCCGGGTCCGGCGGTAAAGCTCAGAAACTGGTCGAAGCATGTATATTCCAGAACGCTGTCCGGCTTGCGGATGACAACTTCGTTCATAACGTTTTCGCGCTCGGATTCAAGGAAAGCCCGCCCGTAAATCTGGTTCATAAAATCGGCGTCGCAACTGTTATTCCCGGTCGATGTCCGTGTCTCGATGGCTTTTGGGGCGTTCGGGCCTGAGGAAGGCGGCACGCTTGGTGGTGTAGCAGATTCGCAAGGCAGGCCCGGCAGGCAGGGCGGGGCGCCGGCCCAGGATAAGCCTGAAATAGTACTGGCCATAAGGATCGCGAAAAAGGCGGTAAACAGCCGCGCTGTCCCGTAAAAGCGGTTCGTCCTGTCGCGTTTATTCTTGATCATGATTCCCGTATACACGTTCTTTCATCATATACCGGGAGCGTTCCGCTGCCCAGACATATACGCTGTAACTATAGTCATTATTAGGATCATCAAAGAGCAGTAAGTGCCGGACGCCGTGAGAATAGGCGTTTCCGGGTAGAAGCTCACGCCCTTTAAGCGTTCCCAGAGCTATAAGCTGTCCGCCATTTCCATTTTCCGCCATCACGGTAAAATCACACTTTTTGGCGCACATCTTGGGTTTTACGATGAATTCGTCCAGACCGTCCTCATTAAGGTCGATAGGCGCGATCGTGATATCTTGCCGGCCTTGAAAAAGGGATTGAAGGCGCGGTGTGTCGATTTCTTGGAAACGGAGGGTTTCAAGCGCATACGCCGCAGGAAAGGCGGAAACCAGTCCCGCCGTAAGGAGCGCTACGATAAGGAGGAATTTTTGCCTGAGCCTGTTCACCGTCTTTTACCGATCCCCGAATCCCCGGCCGGGTCTGATTGTCCCGGCACTTTTATAAGTTTAGCAAATTCGGGGGGCGTGACGCAAAGACTATACGCTTTGCATCTTGTAACGATGTCCCCTAAACAATCTCTTTCAAATCTATGTCCAAAATGGCCATGTCAAAATTGTAAGAGATTTCGCCCTCATCTTCATCCTTATAGATCAGGCCGATAAACTCACCGTTCAGGATGACTTCAACGGAGTCTTTTGTTTTCTCGCGGATTTTTAACGCGAAACCGTTATTCTTGAATTTGTGCTGCATATAGGCTTGGAGCTTTGAAACCTCTTCGGGCTTAATATCTGACATTAAATTTTTCCTTTCTGATTTTTTATGCCGCGCGTTGATCTTGCTTTTGGAGCCCCCCGGATACGGCATCATGGCATGTTTTGGCAAGAATTTTCCGGTCCTGATAGTCGCAGGCCCGGACGGGAGGGTGAAAATGGAGGGTGACACATGCACCCTTGCTGAGGGCGAAAGACCATAGATGTGCTGGAAGCTCTGTCGTCATATCGCGATGCCAGGCATATAAATCGCGCTCATTCTGCGTAAGCGGTGGGCGGCCTTCTACGCTGTCCAGCGATAGAGTAAAGGGCTGGATCAGCAGGTCTGCATTGGCGTTTTTGAGAGCCATTGCAAAAAGGCTGGATTTGAAGGGTAGAACACTACGCCCGTCCGTGGAGGTGCCCTCAGGGAAGATGATCAGGCTTTTTCCTTCCTCCATCATACGGCCCAGCGCGTTTTTTTCTTCGGCGGCGTCTTTTGCGCTCCGGCTGATAAAGGCGGTCTGCTGCATCCGGGAGAGAAAGCCGAATACAGGCCACGAGGCGACATCATTTTTCGCGACGAAGGAGGCCTTGAGGCGGCTGCCAAGAGCAGGGATATCGAGATAGGATAGATGGTTGCCGACATAAATGGCTTGGGATTTTGTATGGGGCGTCCCTTCCGAGCGGACCTTGATACCGAAAATCAGGCAGATGCCCTGTTGCCAGACAAAGGGAAGCGCATAGGCGCCGCGTCCTCTGTGGACAAGCAGCAGGATGGCTTGCGGCGGAACGAGAAGCAGGCACCACAGGATAAAGGCACCCATCTTAAGGGAAGCAACTGGAATGCGCATCAGGAGCGTTCACCCGTGCGGTCTGTAAAAGGAGGCGCGTCTTCGGGGCCGCCAAGGCTGGGGAACGGTTTTTGGGTTTTACGTTCGTAATGTTTCCTGTAACGCTCCTGAACCATTTTCGTATGGACGATAATAAAAACGTCCGTTGTGCCGAATTGTGTATCGATCACTGCGCCTTCGCCGATAGAGGCCCCTACGCGCAAATACCCTTTAATAAGAGGGGGGAGATCTGAAAAGACTTCCTTGGGAGTAATTTCATCTTTCGGGATGATGTTCATATTAATATAGCGGCCCTTGAGCGCACGCGGGCGAATTTCTTCGGGCGCGAGATGGTAATGGTGCAGGTAGGATAAGGGCTTGGCGACGGCCTGTATGTCCGTGCTCTGAAAACTTGCGCAGCCAAACATCAGATCGATCCCGTAATCCGAGATATAGCCCGCGATCCCCTGCCAGAGGAGTTGCAGGATTGGCTGTGTCCTGTATTCGGGCAGAACGCAGGAGCGGCCCAGTTCCAGAAGAGAGAGGCCTGAACTCAGAAGGGGGGACAGGTCGTATTCTCCGTTCGAATAAAAGCCCCCGCACCGTTCGGCAGCTTCGCGCCGCAGCAGTCTATACGTTCCAACAACGCTTTCTTCGCTGTCGGTCAGAGATTCGTCAACGACAATCAGATGGTCGGCATGTTGATCGTAATCATCCATATCCCGCTTGGTCTGTGCCATTTCCGGGCTGGGAACGGCGCTGTATTCCTCATAGAAGACCTTATAGCGCAGGCGTTGTGCCGCCTCGATCTCTTCGGATGTGTGTGCAAGTCGGACGCTGACCGCATTTATTACGGTATTTTGAGCTGTTAAAGCCATCAGGTTGGACCCTCGATATTGCGCCAGCCTGTTAAGGGCCGCCAGATATTTCTCTATCCTAAGGATTAAGGGGAAACGGTCAAGCTTATTTGCTCTTTCTTGCAAGGGAGAGAACTTGCTCAAGGGGCAATTTCTTCGCGGGGCGCCTTTCTGTCGAAGCGTGAGTGTTGACTTATATGTAAAATTAATGATAGCATTGAACAGTTAATGGCTCTCAGCGGAAGGGCCAAGATTTTGAGTACCGTAGAGGGGGAATCATGAAAAATTTTGTTAAGATGGCGCTGGCCACAGCGTTGCTCATTTCTATTGGAGGAGCGGCCTATGCACAGCCGCCGGCCCATGCCGGGAAAGACGGGCATGGCTATTTCGTGAGCGGGCAAATCCTGGTGAAGCCGCGCGCAGGTGTCGCTGAGCGGGTTTTGCAGAATATTTTCTCCGGCGAGGAGGGGATACAGAGCCGTGCGATTGATAAGATTAACGTGCGGATCGTCCGTGTTCCTGAAGGCAAGGAGCAGATGATTATCGAACGTCTGTCCAAAAATCCGCGGATTGAGTTTGCAGAGCTAGACCGGTATGCCGAGCCTGTTTTCATTCCCGACGATCCTCTCTACCCGTCCCAATGGCATCATCCAAAGATTGGGGCAGCAGTGGCGTGGGATATCACGCAGGGTGATCCGGGTGTTATTTCTGCGACTTTGGATTCAGGGGTTGACGGGACACACCCTGATCTGGCGCCTCATATAGTTTCGGGCTGGAATTGTTATGGGAACAACTTTAATACTTCCGACGTATATGGACACGGTACAAAAGTGGCAGGAGCAACTGCTGCGATTGGGAATAATGCCGTCGGCGTGTCCGGGGTGGCCCCGAATGTCAAAATCATGCCAATCCGGGTGACGGGAACTGATGGTTGGGCTTCGACAAGTTGTCTGGCGAATGGTCTTGTCTGGGCTGCGGATCATGGAGCCCGTATTGCTAATATGAGCTTTGCGAATACGCATACGTACAGCTCTGTTAATGCATCGGCTGGCTATATGAGAGACAGAGGCGGCATTGTTTTTGGTAGCGCCGGGAACTATGGCACCGATGACGGTTATCCGGACGCGCCGAATATCATTACCGTTTCTGCGACCGGCTCTTCGGATATAAAAGCAGGCTGGTCGAGCTTCGGGAATTCCGTTGATATTGCTGCGCCAGGTGTATCCATATATACCACAGCCAATGGGGGCGGCTATAGTGCGGCTTCCGGAACGTCGTTATCTTCTCCTGTTGCCGCTGGTGTCGGCGCGTTGATATTGTCTGCTAATCCAGCACTGAGCGCTGATGACGTGGAAACCATTCTTGAAACCACCGCTGTCGATCTGGGTGATCCGGGCTATGATATTTATTACGGCCATGGGCGCGTGGATGCGGCTGCTGCGGTGCAGATGGCTCTGACGTACCAACCGCCTGTGCGGGATACCATTGCGCCAACGGTGGCGGTTGATACGCCAAGTGCCGGTTCTACGGTCGCTGGGACGGTCGTGGTTGACGCAACGGCCAACGACAATATTGGTGTGACCAAGGTTGACCTGTATGTGAACGGCGCATTCTATGCGACCGATACGAGCGCGCCTTACAGCTTTGCGTGGGATACGGCCTCTTTGGGCAATGCCGATGTAACGCTGGCGGCACATGCCTATGATGCGGCTGGGAACAAGGCTGTATCGTCCGGTGTATCTGTTCATGTACGGAATGTCGTGGATACGACGCCGCCCGTGGTGACGATCTCGGAACCTGCGAATGGCGCAACCATATCCGGGCGTAATACGACGATCAGTGCCTCGGCGACGGATAATCTGGGCGTGAGTGCGATGAGACTGTTTATCGACGGCAGCCTTGTCGCGAGTTCTTCGGGCGGTAGCCTGTCCTATAACTGGAACCTAAGGAAGGTTGCCGACGGGACGCACAGCATCCATGTTGAAGCGACGGATGCAAGCGCGAACGTAGCGTCTCAACTGATTGAAGTGATCAAGGGCGGTGGTTCTACCGGTGGCGGCGGTGGCGGCGGCGGTAAGGGCGGCCCAAAAAATAGATGATCGTAAGATAATGCAGAGCCGGGCGGGTCTAGCGATCCGCCCGGTTTTTTTATAGCCGCCCCCTCATTGAGTTGCGCGGCAGGTCTCAGCTCTTCAGAGGAGAGGGAATAGGAAATGGTGTCCCCGGCGGGATTCGAACCCACGGCCCCCGGATTAGGAATCCGGTGCTCTATCCTGCTGAGCTACGGGGACGGCTCTTGATCGGTAAGTCTCTATAGTCTGGGATAAAACCACGAACCTTAACGAATATAGAGGTGAACCTCGTTCGTCGCGGCTTCGGCACTGTCGCTATAGGACAGGTCTATACGCTCAAGCGGTAGCCCCATTTGCGTGAGCGTCCGCAGCACACGCTCCGCGTTCCGGCGTGCACGGGTACTTTCAATTGCAACCTCTGCAGCGTTGCCACCGGTCGGTGTAACAGCAACAAGATCGAAGCGTGCATCAGGGTAGCGGTCCAAAGCCTCATTTACGGCCATGTAGACGGGTTGTTCATAGTCTACGTCCGGGCGGTCGAAACGTATTTTCACCAGTGGCCGTGCGCCACCGGGCAGAGCGCGGGGGGCACCCGTTGCGGAAGAGGGCGCAGCCGCTGTGTAGGATGCATTTTCAGCGGAAAAAGGATGGGATGCACCAGAGAATGGGCGGTTTGCAAGGCTTTTGCCGTAAAGGTCGCCATTTGTGACGGCAAGAGACAAGGTCCGCAAGTTATTACGCTCGGAACTCAGATAGGTACTGGTACGCGTGATGTCGTCATTAATATTGTTCAGCAGGCGGTCGATTACAACGGTAAGGCTGTTAATCTGATCTTCCATCCGGGCGAGTTCTACATGGTCTTCTTCAACGGCGCCGGACAGGCTGTAGGCGGCGCGAACCGTTTCCAGAAGATAGGAGGCCTCAGAGGCTGTATTGGCTAGATTAACTGCCAGACCGTTCATCCGGGCAACGGAACCGCCAAGTCCTTCCAGACTTGTTTCGGCAAGGGAGATTTTCTGTACAAGCCGCGGGTTGCCGGGGGTCGTACCGGATTGAAGCTGCGTATTGACCGTGGCGACGCTGGCATAGTAGTCGGCGGCACGGCGGCCGTTTTCTTGTTGCAGGGCATTGAAGTCTGAAGAGAACGAGCCGACTTTGTTTTGAATAGCTGCAACGTCTCCCGCGATTTCACGGATTTTACCGGAAACGATAGTGCCTGAATCGCCCCGGGATATGCCGCGCGCAGGTTGTACGGACAGATCGGATGGTCTGATGTCCTTGATTCGGACAGGTTTGCTGTAAACCTGATCGCGCAGAGATTCCGGCAAAGGCTCGCTCGTGATGATCAGCGAAGGCTCTCGCGCCTGCGCGGGCGTTACGGCCAACCCTGCCAGCAGAGCGGACAGGGCCGCTACAAGGGCGAAAAGGGACAGGCTGGTATTTCGGGCGTCATATTTTTCAAGCATGGCAAAATCACAAAATTGGTTTCATTTATCCGCAGCCCAATACTCTGCCGCTCCTGTGTGCGTCTTGGCTCAGGGGGCAAAATGCCGGGGCTAGGCCCGAAGACAGCATCGCCACTCAGGCCGGTACTGTCAAGCGAATAGCACGGGTTATAGACAGGATTTACAGCCTTGGAAGAATGAATGCAAGGATAGACTTGCAATTGGTTTTGAATTGGCGTAACTTGCGCTCCGCTTCCGGGGGGAACCCCGCTCGAAGCGATATTGTGGAGTGCGCCCGTAGCTCAGCTGGATAGAGCGTCTGACTACGGATCAGAAGGTCGGGGGTTCGAATCCTCCCGGGCGCGCCAGTTTCAGACGATGTGTCAGACTCTTAGAATTTTTCCAGTCTAATGATGATATCGGAGCCTCTTGCCAAAATTCATAGCGAGGAGTAGGGTTTGCGCGGGGTATTCCGGAAGGCTCCGGGGTATTTCGGTGTTTCACAGGGAGCGTTCAAAGAGTTTAAGGGAGATACGAACATGTCAGGTTTCGGGTTGGCAGAATATATATGGTTGGACGGTGCTGTGCCGACGCGCTATGTGCGTTCAAAGTCACGGGCATTAAGGCTTGGGAAAAGCCCGTCTATAAAGGACTTTCCTGAGTGGAGCTTTGACGGATCTTCGACGCAGCAGGCGGTTGGACATGATTCCGACTGCATCCTCAAACCGGTCAGCTTTTTCAGGGATCCCGTTCGTGGTGAAGGGAACTATCTTGTGATGGCTGAGGTGTACAATCCGGACGGCACGCCTCATGAATCGAACTCCAGAGCGCAGCTTCGCGCTGTGCTGGATGCCGGAGCGGCTTCGTATGAACCTTGGGCCGGTTTTGAGCAGGAATATACGCTGTTCCGCAAACGGACTCCGCTTGGCTGGCCGGAGCACGGCTATCCGGGGCCGCAGGGGCCTTATTATTGCGGTGTGGGCGCCGAAGATATTTACGGGCGTGATGTGGCGGAAACGCATGCGGAGATGTGCCTTGATGCCGGGCTGATGTATTGCGGTATGAATGCAGAAGTGATGCCGGGCCAGTGGGAGTTCCAGATCGGCTATCGCGGTGATAAGAGCGAAAATCCAGGTGTGCTGGAGATGGCCGACGAGACATGGGTTGCGCGCTGGCTGCTTTACCGGGTCGGTGAAGAGTTCGGCGTAACCGTCTCTTTGGACAACAAGCCGGTCAAGGGCGATTGGAACGGCGCGGGGATGCACACGAATTTTTCCACGAAAGAAATGCGGGAGAAGGGCACCGGGATGGCGGCTATTACAGCGGCAACCGAGGCGCTTTCGAAGAAGCATGCCGAGCATATCGCGCTTTACGGCGCCAATTTGCATGAGCGTCTGACGGGGCTGCATGAAACCTGCGATATCAATACCTTTAAGGTCGGTTCCGGTGACCGCGGGTGCTCCATCCGGATTCCCCGTCCGGTGACGATCAACGGGTATGGGTATTTTGAGGACCGTCGCCCGGGCGCGAATGCCGATCCGTATCTGGTGGCTGCGCGGCTTTGTACAAGTGTGTGCGGGGTCGATGAATCCGTCATGAGCTTTACAAGCTGGCCGCGTGAAGAACGCAAACTTCCGATGGCTGCGGAATAAGCTATCGATCGCTACTATAAAAGTTAGTTTAAGCCCTCTCCGCAGCGTTGTGGGGAGGGTTTTTGTTATGAAAAAACAATATAATCAATTTCTTAACCTTTCTACGTTATCTTGATAGTGCGCATCGGGGGATGTTTTCATGCTATAATAAGTATGGGGGCGTGTCCGGGCGGTGTTACTCGGGCGTTAGACATCATAAAAATAAAAATGCGGGCAGATAGCAGATAATGGATATGAGGGCGATGAGTCAGAACGACGACACGGCAAAAAAAGGTAAGGGCGATTCTTTGAAAATGGAGATCGTTTCTGAAGAGGTCGACATCTCAATCAGTAAAGAAAATGGCGCGGGGCGTCCTGCGGACAAGGATATGATACTGGAGACGTTTCAGGATATGACCGTGATTGACGTCACGCCTGAGCGGAGCGCGCCCTCCGATGATACCGGGATGTCTGTTGAAAATGAAAGGCTTTCGCCGCAGGACGGAGGCGAGGGGGGCTATGGATCTCAGGCGGCGGTTCCTGCGCCCTATGTTTATAGGCAAGATGGAAAGGGCGGCGCATCGCAGGATCAGGACGAAGACCAAGAAAAGAGCCTGAAAGTCTATGGCCGGGATGTGACGGCTCAAGAGCAGGGCTGGAGTGATGAGGAAGCAGCCTCCGGAATCCGTAAAAAGGGCCGTATCGGGGACCGTATGGTCGCGATGGGGCTGATTACCGAAGACCAGTTAAACGTTGCACTTCAGGAAAAGAAAATCTCCGGGAAGATGCTCGGCGAAACGATGGTCGATCTGGGGTTTATCGACGAAAATACGTTGACGGCTTTTCTGGCGGAAGTATCGGGGTTCGAGGTTTTCGACCCCAAACATACGATTTTTGACGGTGATGTTTTGGCTCTGCTTGATAAAAATTTGGCTGTCAAACACCAGATTCTTCCAATATCAAGAAACGAGGACGAAATCAGGGTCGCTATGCCTGACCCTTACGACGTGGTGGCGTTGGATATGCTCCGGCGTTATCTGCCTAAGGGTACGCATATCAAGCCGATGGTCGCGACCAGCAGTATCCTGAGCGAAGCCATTGACATGGCGTACGGTTACGCAAGTTCCGTCAGCGCCATCCTGAAAGAGCTGGAAGAGGGCGAGGAGCAGGTCGATGTTGCGTCCTTGAGCGAGGAGGAGGCGTTTTCTCATCCGATCGTGCGGCTTGTGAACGCGCTTGTCTTTGAGGCCGTGAAAATCGGGGCTTCCGACCTTCACTTCGAGCCGGAGGAAAACTTCGTTCGGCTGCGTTATCGGGTGGATGGCGTGCTGTATACTGCGCAAATTTTACACAAACAGCACTGGAACAGCATATCCCAGCGGGTCAAGATCATGTCGAATATGAATATTGCCGACAAGATCAGCCCTCAGGACGGACGTTTCGGGATGAATGTCGGCGGGCGGGAGGCGGATTTCCGCGTGTCTTCCTTGCCGACCGTCAACGGTGAAAATATCGTGCTGCGGGTTTTGGATCAAAGCGCGAGCATCATGCCGATGGAGGGGTTGGGTTTTAGCGAGGAAAATCTTGGAAGAATCAAGGCCGCTCAAAGTCGTCCTGAAGGGATTATTATCGTGACCGGACCGACAGGGAGCGGGAAGACGACCTCTCTTTATTCCATGCTGAATGAGATTAACGATGTCGAGGTTAATATTCAGACGCTTGAAGATCCTGTGGAATATACGTTGCCGATGATTCGGCAGACACACGTACGCGAGGGCGTTCTGGAGTTTGCGGACGGAATCAAGGCGCTTTTGCGGCAGGACCCGGATATTATCTTTATCGGGGAAATCCGGGATCAGACGACGGCGGAGATGGCTCTGAAGGCGGCTATGACCGGTCACCAGGTTTATACGACCTTGCACACGAACGATTCGTTCGGCGCGATTCCGCGTCTTCTTGATTTGGGCTTGAAGCCGGGGATGATCGCGGGCGCGATTATCGCGGTTTTTGCACAGCGTTTGACGCGGTGCCTGTGTAAGCATTGCAAGGAGGGCTATAAGCCGGACGAAAAAGAATGCCGTATTCTGGGAGTGGAACCGGATAACGCGCCGGAAATTTTCCGGGCGAAGCAAGGCGGGTGTGATATGTGCGCCGGGCAGGGATATAAAGGCCGGACGGCGGTTGTCGAGATATTATCACTGGATGATGAACTCGACGAAATTATTGCCAGGGGCGAGACAAAAGCCGACTTGAAAAACATGGCGATAAAAAAAGGCTTCAAAAGTATGAAAGACGATGGCATTCTGAAGGTGATTCAGGGAGTCACCAGCCTTGAAGCCCTGTCCAGGGTCGTCGATATCAACAAGTAATCCGGTTTCCGGAGGGCAAAGCCATAGAACGCTACAGGTATAAAGCCGTTAATATGAAAGGCCGCCCGATTCGAGGCGTCGTTTCGGCATCCGGGGAAGTCGATCTCTATAACCAGCTTCAGTCCGCCGGGTTGGAACTCATCGATTGTTCTATTCTGGGAGCGAATAAAAAATTCGGTCTGGGAAGTTCAAGTTTTCAGCGGGTCAAGTTACGTGACCTGATCCAGTTTTTTGTGCATATGGAGCAGATGCAAAGCGCGGGCGTGCCGCTTTTGGACGCGCTTGCGGATATTCGCGATACGACTGAAAATTCGCGTATGCGGGATATCATGAGTGACGTGGCCCGCGATGTTTCGGACGGAAGTTCTTTGTCGGAGGCGATGGGACGGCATCCCAAAGTTTTCAAGTCACTCTATATATCGTTGATTGAGGCTGGAGAGGAAACAGGGGATCTGACCTCCTCCTATCTGCAACTTGTCAAATATCTTAAATGGGTTGATGCGATGCAGACGAAAATTCGTAAGGCAACCCGTTATCCGATGATTGTAACGTTTGTGGTTCTGTGTACGATCGTCTTTATGATGAGCGTTGTTGTTCCCCAGATCGTCGGCTTTCTTGAGTATCTGGATATGGAATTGCCATGGTTTACGGTCGCGCTGATCGCAACGTCTAATTTCTTCGTCAATCCGCTTTTTACGGTTTTGGGATTAAGCGTTTATGGCGCGTTTGTCGTGCTGGCTATACCGTTTGTCATTTTTCTGACGATTAAAGCCCTTAGAAAATCTTCGGATAATATAGCCTACAGGCTTGATGCGCTTTATCTGTCTTTGCCGGTTATGGGGAATTTGATCCGGAAGATTACGATCGCCCGGTACGCGCAGACGTTTGCAGCGCTGTTCGCGAGTGGGATTGATGTGATCAACGCGCTGAAATCTTCGCGCGGGACCGTCTCAAATCTTGTGATGATTGACGCCATGGAGAGTGTCGAGAGCTATGTGCAGTCGGGGACGCCGCTTTCCGAAGCGTTGAACGCTTGCGGAGAGTTTCCCAGTATGGTCGTGCGCATGGTCAAAATCGGTGAAGAGTCTGGAAATCTAACGGTTGTTCTGGATCAGGTATCCGAATTTTACACGCATGATGTGGATGAAGCGATTGAGGGCTTAATTGAGCTGATACAACCGACATTAACTGCTATACTGGGGCTTATGATCGCCTGGATTGCG
>JAGRKA010000026.1 GCA_020442475.1 Alphaproteobacteria bacterium
CCGCTCAACCCGCCTTGGTATTCCGGCAGAAGGTGCTCTGCCGTCAAATTGTCGATAATGGCGTCCAGCCCCTCCAGATCGTCATACCATGCCAAGTTGGCCAGAGCCTCACCGACCGCGGAAGCGGTGACATGCCCGCCAAGGATCTCCATAAAATCACGAATAGCGGTGTTATGCGCGGTAATGTCGTCTCCCATATTCATGTGCCACTGCACGTTCGAAACCAGCGCATCCAAAACGTTGGAAACTGTAAAGTCGTCCAGCCCGCCATATGGATAGGGAAGAAGGTGCACCTCCGTCAAATTGTCGATCACAGCGTCCAGCCCCCCCAGATTATCGTTCCATGCGAGGTTGGCCAAAACACCGCCGAGGGTAAAAGAAGAGATATAAGGCGAAGCAAATTCCATGACAATACGTATGGTGTCAGCAGGATCGGCTCCTATGTAAGGAAGGGAAAGCTGTCCAAGCACTTTATCGTAAACAAGGGGATTGATTTGTGCCGCTTGCGATTCGTTCAGACTAAGTATAATCGTACTGATTGTATTCAGATCGCCCTGAACGGATGCGTCTAAAAGCTGCTGTTCTATATCTTGAATTGTCATGGCATACTCCCGTTGATTTACCGTTTTACTGACTGATTTTTACCATATCGGGAATCGAAAAGAGACCAAAAAAAATCCGCCTTTATTGACACCCCCATAACCCATCGTTTCATAACTATGTAAAATATGTCAAGAATTTATGTAAAATTTTATCTTTTTTTCGCGGGCACAGGCACAAAGAGAAGACTCAGCCGTCTTCAAGGCTCATAACGGCGGCAAGACCAAGCAAAAAGCAAATAAGTGCTGGGGACCACGCGGCCCAGAACGGCGGAATCTGCTGAGAGGCACCCAGAGCCTGCAAAAAGCTCGACATGAAGAAGATCAAAAACCCGGCGAACACCCCGCCTGTAAACAACCCTAGCGCGCCATGATTGCGCGGCGGGCGCAAGGACACGATCGCGGCAAGCAACACCATCGCGGCAAACAGCAAAGGCTGCGCCATCAGATTATAATAATGGACACGCAAACGGCTTGCATCGAATCCGGTTTCTTCGAGCGTTCGAATATAGCTCGGCAAATGCCAGAACGACATCGTGTCGGGCGACGCAAAGCTATCTTCAACATCCTGTATGGTTAGTTGTGTTGGAAGAACAGCCCCAGAATCTTGACGCGTTTTTCCATCCTTTTTATGAATGACGGCATGATCAAAATCCCAGTATCCATTCTGTAAAGACGCGCTATCTGCATCAAGCCGCTGCAAAAACGTATCGCTCTCGTCAAAAAACAGCACGCTGACATTTTTCAGCGCCCATCCCGGCTGTTTGACCTTTTCAGCGTGTAAAATCACATACCCTTCCGGATTTTGTGTACTGCTACCGGCGGGAATAGCCTGCCTCAACCATAAACCCTCTTTAAAGACTGCGATCTGGCTCGTCTGACGATTAAGATACGTATTCTCAAGCTGTTCAAACTTCCCGACCAGAACCGCCCCGACAGGATTAATCAGGCTCATCTGCAACAAGCCGGTCAGAACCGCGACCCCCAGAACCGGTGCCATGAACTGCCAGACGGAAAAACCTGCTGCACGCACGACGATCAACTCATAACAACGGGTCAACTGCCAGAACGTATACATGGCGCTGAATAAAATAGCGAAGGGGAACAAAATCTGCCCAACCTCCGGCAGTTTGAGCAACCCCATCTGCAAGACAAGCACCAGCGGTACATCTTCTGCTTTTCCGGCACGCCGCAAGAGCTCGACCGTATCGAACAGGTAAATAACCCCCAGCAGCGCCGCCAGCAGCCAAAGCATATTTATGGTGTATATGCGCGCCAGATACCCGCTGAGCGTAGTCCCTATCTTCATGCGGTAGCCTCCCTGCGATAGAGAAACTTACGCCGGGCAGGTTCGCTGAACCCGCTCAACATATAGGCCGATAAAGCGGAGGGAATCATAATCAACCCATACATCAGAACCAGCCCCACATTGCTGTTTCGCGACAGGTCAAAGGCGACAAGATAAAGGCTCTGGATCAGGACAACGCCTGCAATACACATAATAATACGCCATCCCTGCCCGCGCCGGTCCACAGGCCCTAAAAGCAAAAACACGCAGGAGATCAGGACAAATTGAAACGCCAGAAGCGGGCTGACCACCCGCCTGTGAATTTCAACATGAAAGTCTCGGATACTCTCGATATCGCGCGCATTTTCAGGGTCCGGGTTCAAAAGCTCAAAAATCGTGCGCTCATCAGGTTCTTGCCAGCGCTGACGTACCGGGCTGCTATCGGGTAGATCAATCGTGTAACGCTCAAAATTAAGCCTGCTGAGCGTGCCTTTTTCCCGGTCATACTCAAGCCGCGTCCCGTCATAGACCAAGACCTGATACCCGCTATCGACTGACAGGAGGACACCCCGCTTGGCAAGAACTGTCGAAGGGTTTTTGCCTGCCTCCCGGCTGTCATAGATCATCAGCCCGTGCAAATCCCCTTTGGAATCACGTTCCCTGATATAGACAGTTAATCCTTTCCCGGCCTGATTGAAGACTCCCTCCCGGAACAGTAATGCCGAAAACTGAGCCTTGATGGCCTGACGCATTTCATGCATGTGCGCCAGCGACTTAGGCGCCACCCACATTGTCACGCCCCAAAGCAACACCGTTACGATCAGGCCGAGAATGAGGGCAGGCTTGGCCAAAGAAAGGGGAGAATAACCGACAGCCCTTACAACGATAAGCTCCGAATCGACACTCATCCGGTTATAGACAAACACCGTTCCCGCCATCAGAGCCAAGGGTACGATGATTTCAAAAAAGCGCGGCAATGCCAGAAGCGTCAAGATCCAGAAGGCCGAGCCGGAAGCGCCCGCATTGATAACCAGTTCAAGAAACCGCAAAGACTGTGTTAAAAGAACCACAACAGCCAGCGTCACGGCAATAAAGACGGTCGAGACCGTCAAATTCCTGAAAATATAGCGGTCGAAAACCTTCATACGAAATAGCGTCTTCCATTTACAGCTGGGCACTCTACCCTCTATGATCTATCCCAAGTAGAGCCTGACGGCAACAAGGAAGCACCAAACGGACACGATCATGAGCGCAGATGTCAAATTCTTGAAAACTCCGGCCAAAACGACAAAAGCCGTTATTTTCGGTCTCTATGAAGGTACCGCCGCGACAGGCCCGGACATTAAAGCGCTCGGCAAGGAGGGCAGCGCCCTGATCGCTCGCGCATTGGCCTCTCACAAAACATTCCACGCCAAAACCGGTGAGGTGCTCGAACTTTCCTTACCGGAAAGCGCAGGATTCGAAACGGCGTTTCTCCTCGGCCTCGGTAAACCGGAGGACCTGAGCACACTTAAAGCCGAAGAAGCGGGCGGAAAGCTCTACCCGGCACTCAAAAAAGCCGGTATCCAGCGAGCAGCGCTTTTCACAAGTCATGATAAAAAGCTCAAATCCATATCCGCAGAAGCGCTCGGCGCGCATATCGCCGCCGGTGTAAAGCTTCGCGCCTATGCTTTTGACGCTTACAAATCCAAAACACCCAAAGCGAAAAATACCACGCCCACCTTTGAAACACTGGAGGTCATCTCCCCGAATCAGGTCGCGGCCAAAAAAGCTTTCGAAGAGCTTTCCCCGATGATCGAAGGGACGTTCTGGGCACGCAACCTTGTCAATGAACCGCCGAATACGCTGTATCCGGACGCTTTTGCACAGATATTAAAGACTGAACTCAAGCCCTTAGGCGTTGATATTGAAATTCTCGATGAGAAAAAGATGCAAAAGCTCGGTATGGGCGCAATTCTGGCTGTCGGGATGGGCTCTGCCCGTCCGCCGCGCATGGTGCTTATGCGCTGGAATGGGCTTGGTGCCGCCAATACAGGAAAAGGCGCGAAGAAAAGTGCCGCAGCCAAGCCGCTAGCTCTTGTCGGCAAGGGCGTGACCTTCGATACAGGCGGGATATCGCTCAAACCCGGCGCAGGCATGGAAGAAATGAAGATGGATATGGGCGGGGCTGCCGCCGTGGCGGGGACGATCAAAGCCCTCGCCCTCCGCAAAGCTAAGGTCAATGTAGTCGGGATCGTCGGGCTGGCGGAAAACATGCCGTCCGCTGAGGCTTACCGGCCCGGAGATATCATCACCTCCCATGCGGGCAAAACGATCGAAGTTCTCAACACGGACGCGGAAGGCCGCCTCGTACTTGCTGATTGCCTGTCCTACGTGCAAAAAACCTGCGCCCCGCATACGATCATTGATCTGGCAACCCTGACCGGCGCCATGATCGTCGCGCTCGGTCATGAATATTGCGGTACATTTGCCAATGATGACGCGCTTTGGTCACAGATGGAGCAGGCTTCGGCCAAAACAGGTGAAAAGCTCTGGCGTATGCCGCTGGATGATCTCTGGAAAAAAGAGGTGGAAAGCGAAGTCGCGGATATCCAGAATCTCGGAAAGAGCGGACGGGGCGCAGGCTCTTGTACGGCGGCGGGTTTCCTGCATCATTTTATCGAGGACGGCACGCATTGGGCTCATATGGATATCGCGGGAACGGCTTGGCGTAAAAGCGATCAGCCGACTGTCCCGAAATTCGGGACCGGCTTTGGCGTGCGTGTTCTGAGCACCTTAATCGCGGATCATTATGAGTAAAGCCTCTTTTCCTCTTCATACACTGCAAGAAGGCGAACATCCGGCAGAAACGCAGGGAGACCAAAGAACGCTGGCAGCTCTTAAGGAACGCTACGCCTTCCGGATAACCGATCACCTCAAAAATATGATTGAGGGCCTCCCTGAGAGCGATCCGATTGCGCGGCAATATCTCCCGCAACTGGCAGAATTAGACACGCTCCCCGAAGAGCGGGCCGACCCGATCGGTGATTTCGCGCATACACCTGTTAAAGGAATCGTGCACCGCCACAAAGACCGCGTACTTTTCAAACCGGCTAATATTTGCGCAGTTTATTGCCGATTCTGCTTCCGCCGTGAAATGGTCGGCCCGGGTGCAGATATACTGAGCATGCAAGAGCGGCAAGAAGCGCTTGCCTATATCGCCGCGCATCCGGAAATCCGGGAAGTGATCCTGACCGGCGGCGATCCGCTTGTCCTGTCCGTACGCCAGCTTGACGAGATTTTAAGCGCGCTGGATGCCATCTCCCATCTGGATATGATTCGAATTCACACGCGCCTGCCGCTGGCCGATCCGGGCAAAATTACGGCAGCCTTATGCAGCATTCTTGGCAAACTGCAAAAGCCGCTCTATCTCTCTCTCCATGTCAACCATACCCGCGAACTGACACCGGAAGTTCGTCAGGCGATCGCAGCGCTGGACAAGGCAGGCTGCATTCTTCTATCCCAATCGGTCCTGCTCAAAGGCGTCAATGACAGCGCGGAGACACTGGAAGCACTCTTCCGTACTTTGATTACGCTCAAGGTAAAGCCCTATTATCTCCACCACCCGGATCTCGCGCCTGGCACAAACCATTTCCGCCTGTCTCTTTCGGAAGGGCAAGCGCTTTTCAAAAAGCTGCAAGGCCGTGTTTCAGGCATTTGCCTGCCGACCTATATGCTCGATATCCCCGGCGGCTACGGCAAGGTTCCGGTCACGGCGGATCATATAAAACCTCTGAAAGACGGCACCTATATTGTCACGGATAATGAAGGCCGGGAGCATGCGTACCCAGAATCTGCACAGACCGGAAATACAGCATGAGTGAAATCCGTTTTTACCATCTGGAGCGCCAAACGCTTGATCAGGTTCTGCCTGCCCTCCTCTCCAAGGCACTTTCGGGAGGACGCAGGATCGTGCTCAAAGCGCCAAACGCGCAAGAGGCCGAACGGTTGAACGCGCATCTGTGGACGTATGACCCAAACAGCTTCATCCCGCATGGCAGTGAAAAAGACGGACATGCTGAACATCAGCCCGTCTGGATTACGGCCAAGGACGAAAACCCGAACGCTGCGGATGTTTTGATTCTCAGCGGCGGGGTGGAGAGCGCCCTGCTCGGTGATTTTGCACTCTGTTGCGACATGTTGGATGGCCGTGACCCCGAAGCCGTCAGCGCCGCCCGCACCCGCTGGAAAGACTATAAAGACGCCGGGCACGATATCACCTATTGGCAGCAAGGCCCCCAAGGCTGGGATAAAAAGGCGGGTTAAGCGCCAAAACGCCCCCCCCTAGAGCAAACAGCGTTTATAGCCCTACCCGGAAATACTTATGCATCCGTCATCCCGTTGGCGAAGCTGTAAGCTTCGCTTAAACGAACGGGATCCATATGTGAGCGGCAAAGCCGCTCGCCTTTGTGGGCCCCCGCTGTTTAAACCCTGCTGCGCAGGGCCGCGGGGGTGACATCTGTTAACATCCCTTGATTTTGCTATAAACGATGAAAGCTCTAAGCTCGCTGTTTTTCCTTCTCATCCTCAACCGTGAGATTCAGCGCACGGGGCGCTTGCTCGATGAGCCTTTGCTCCGGCACGTCCTGAACGGTCGTAGCGCCTTGCAGTTCCTTGAACTTCCGGGCGGCGGGCAGGACGGATTTTTCCAAAGACCCGACAGCCGCGTCATAGCTGCCCATCGCGCTTTGCAATCCTTTGCCGATTTTCCCAATATGATCGGTAAAGGTGAGGAGGCGCTTATATAGCTCCAGCCCGCGCTCGGAAATCTCGGCAGCATTTTTGGCCAGCTCTGCCTGCCGCCAACTCAGCCCGACAACGCGCAACAGCGACATAAGCAAAGTCGGCGAAGCAATCACGATGTTACGGGTCGCCGCAAATTCCACAAGCTCGGGATCGGCGCGCAGAGCGATGGAATAAATATGTTCGGAGGGGAGGAACATGACAGTGAAATCCGGGCTCTCAATATTCTCCCAGTAATTCTTTTTCCCGAGCACCTTGACGTGCTCGCGCACCTGCCGCGCGAGATTGCGCATCAGAGCGTTCATCTCCTCTTCGGCCATATCATTACCGAGCTGTCTTGAGAATTCGTTCAGCGGCGCCTTGGAATCAATGATAATATGGAACCCGTCCTGCATATGGATCACAGCATCCGGTTGCTGGCGCCCGCCTTCCGTTTGCATGGACACTTGCGTATTGTAATGTACGCCCTTAATCAGGCCGGATTTATCCAATACGCCCTCAAGGATAAACTCACCCCACGCCCCTTGCGCGGACGGATCGCGTAAAGCCCCCGCCAGCCGGGCCGTTTCGCGGCTTAAGAACTGTAAATCCTCCCGCAGAGCCTTATCGGTGCCCTTGACTTGTTCCAGCGCGCCGGCCATTTCCTTGAGGTTTTCATGGACGGGCTTCATGAGCTCGTCGATCGCTTTTTGCCGCTTTTCAAGGTCGTGCGCCCCTTCCGCCTGCGCGGTTTTAAGACGCTCCTGCGCCAGTTGCAGGAATTGCTCGCTGCTTTTCTGGAGCGCCTCTGCGGCTGTGGCCTTAAAACGGTGATCCAGCGCCGCCCCTGCCTGATCGAATGCCGCCTTTTCCGCGTGCAGCCTTGCATTCAGCTCCGCATTTTGCGCCAGCAGCTTTTGCCGTCCAATCAGAAATAACACGCTGGCCGACAGCGCCCCGACAAGAGCGCCACCCCCTGCGTATAACCAAGCAATTTCTATTGATTCCATCATGATGTTTGATAGCCTAAGCAAATGAATGCGCAGCGTCAAAAAGAATCGGGTAACGCTCTTATATATGTGCTGATCGCGATCGTACTGTTTGCAGCGCTCAGCTTTACACTGAGCCGCCAGACCGATACGGGGGAAGCGGGCGGCCTGCCGGATGAAAAGGCTGAGCTTTATGCCACGCAGATTATCGCCTATGCCGCACAGGCTAAGTCGGTTGTAGACCAGATGCTCCTGAGCGGCTCCAAAATCGATCAGTTGGATTTCAGCCTGCCGGGAACAATCGCCTTCAATACTGCACCCCATATCCATAAGGTTTACCACCCGGAAGGGGGCGGCCTGATCCCCGGACGCCTGCCAGAACAGGCTGTGACCCAGACGACAACGGACCCGGAGGCCGGCTGGTATATGGGCCGCTTCAACAATGTGGAATGGACAGCGAGCGGGAATAATGACGTGATTCTTGTCGCCTATCAGATTGCACAAGCCGTCTGCGCGAAAATCAACGAAGATATTACCGGCTCGACCAGCATTCCCGTTATGACCGATTCGATCAAAAACACGATGATCGATGAGTCTTTGCATACCGGAACGAATACAGAGCTAACGACAGATGCGCCGGATATCTGCCCGGCTTGCGACAAGGCTGCCTCCCTTTGCGTGCAAAATCAGGCCCAGACAGCCTACGGCTTTTATACGATCTTAGCCGATCAGTAATAGGGAGGAGGCTCCAGCGCCTTATGTGTACGACGCAATCACAGCCCTCAGCTCCGGAATACCTAGCCCTTTTTCCGCGCTTGTGGCCAGAATATCAGGATAAGCCGCGGCATGGCTTTTCAGCGTTACTATGATGGCTTGCTTGATTTTTGCAAGATCCTGATCCTTCACCTTGTCGGCTTTTGTTAAAACGATCCGGTAGGATACGGCTGTTTCATCCAGCATCTTCATTAACTCAAGGTCGGACTCTTTCAACCCGTGCCGGGAATCGATCAGGATAAAAACGCAGCGTAAAGTCGGACGCCCCCGCAGATAGTCGTAAATCAACTGCGTCCACTCCGCGACCTGCGTTTTGGAGACCTTCGCATAGCCATAGCCCGGCATATCGACCATATACAGCGCCCCGCCCAAATTGAAATAATTGAGCTGCTGCGTACGTCCCGGCGTTGCGGAGGTCTTGGCGAGCGTCTTGCGGTTTGTCAAAGCATTTACCAGGGAGGATTTCCCAACATTCGACCGACCCGCGAAAGCCACTTCCGGGAAGGCCGCATCAGGAAGCTGCGAAAGAGCTGCAACACCCAGCATAAAGTCGCACGGCCCGGCAAAGAGCTTTCGGGCAGCCTCTATTTCTTGGGGGGTGAACTCATCCATAGAGCGGCCTATTTCTTCTTTTTGCTTTTCTTCGGCTTGGGCTTTTTGATCTCTTTGGAAGATCCACCTTCGGAATCGTCAGCTTCGTCGCCGTCACCGAACAAAGCTTCCTCAGCGTCATCTTCAACCATTTCAATCAACGGGTGAACCGCCGGGCCCTTTTCGACGGCCTCTTCCATCGCCTTGTCTTCTTTTGTCTCCCCGAACAGGTGAATCGGCACACCCAGCGAGCGCATGATAATCATCTGCTGTATAACGCCGATCACTGCGCTAAACGCCCAGTAAATCACCAACCCGGATGCAAAGCCAGACAAGATAAACGCAATCATAAAGGGAAAATAATTCGCCATATCACGCTGGAGTTGGTCCTGTGGCGGCGGGTTGAGCTTTTTCTGGATGATCATGGCCACGAGCATGATGCACGGCCATACGCCGATCATCAAAAAGCTTGGAGGATCCCAGGAAATGAGACCGAACAGGTTGAAAACTGATGTCGGGTCCGGCGCAGACAAATCCTGAATCCAGCCGAAAAACGGCGCATGACGGATTTCAATCGTTACGAAGAGTGTTTTGTATAAGGCAAAAAAGATTGGAATCTGTGCGACAATCGGCAAACACCCGGCCATCGGGTTAACCCCTTCTTTCTCATAGACCTTAACCAGTTCCTGCTGAAGCTTTTGCTTATCGTCGCCATACTGATTACGCAGTTCAAGAATCTGCGGCGAGACTTTCTTCATCTTCGCAAAAGACCGGTAAGACGTGTTGGTCAACGGAAAGACGCCCCCCCGGATCAAAATTGTGAGCAGGATAATTGCCACCCCCATATTGCCGGTCAGCTTCCCTAAAAAATGCAGAAGATAGAAGAAAGGCTTGGTCATAAACCAGAACATCCCAAAATCGACCGCAAGATCAAATTGCGGAATATTCAAGGCCTTTTGATACTCTTCCAGTAATAAGACCTGTTTTGCCCCGGCAAATACATGTGTTTGCGCCTGAGCATCTTGACCGCTTTCCAGCGCCAGCGGCGCACCACGATAATCAACCTGATAACGCCCCTGATTATCTGGATCGTCCCGACTGCCCGTATAGCGGAAATTATACTGGCCGTCCTGATCTTGCCCGGGAACAAGAGCCGTTAGCCAGTATTTATCCGTAATCCCTATCCAGCCCGTCTGGGCATCGACATCCTCGCCCCCCTCTTTGCGCATCTCTTTATAGGTTTTTTCGAAGAGCTTACCGCCGATAAAACCGATTGGTCCTTCATGCATGATCCAGCGGCCCTGAAGCCCGGCAGGCAGCCCGGTCTGCGTAATCAATCCATAAGGGTAAAGCGTAACTTTCTTGCCGGACCTATTCGTGACTTTCTGGGTCACAGCAAACATATAATGTTCGTCCAGAGCAATTGTACGTTCAAACACAAGCCCTTCGCCGTTATCCCAAACAAGCGTCACAGGGGATTCTTTTGTCAGCTTCGTATTACCGCGTACACGCCAGAGTGTTTTAGTATCAGGGAGTTTGACGCCTTTCTCTGCCGCAACCCATCCATACTCGACATAACGCGGATGCTCCGTCTGCTTCGGCGCAAGCAGAACAACGCTCTCTTTTTTCTCAAGCGTCTCATAATATTTGTGGAAAGACAGATCATCAAGCCGCCCGCCACGCAGAGCAATCGTACCGAAAACCTCACCATTATCGAAGGAAAGCCGTTCTCCCCGGGCTAAAATGTCTTCACGCGGCACTGCCTTTTCTACGGCAGATGCTGCCGCCTCCGGTACCACAGTTTCCCCCGCTGCGGCATGCTGCGCCTGTTCGACCTTCGCGGCTTCCAGCGCCTCTCTTTGGGGGCTAAGGATATAGTGGTCGTAGGAAAAATAAAGAAACGCCGCAAGCACGAAGAAAATAATCAGATTACGTACATCATCGGGATGCATCTGGTCTTTGTTATTCTGGCCCAGCATGAGGGAAAATCCTTTAAGTCCTAAATATATAATGTAAGAGTCGTGCGTTTATAACTGATGGGCTGCGCCGGATCAATCCGTCATTCACTGCGCAGGCGGTACCGGATCATCAAACCCGCCCTTATGCCAGGGATGGCAACGCGAAAGCCGTGAAAGCGAAAGCCGTAAACCGCGAAACAATCCATGATGCTCCAGCGCCTCATGCGCATAGCGCGAACAGGTTGGATAAAAACGGCAATTACGTCCCAGAAACGGCGAAACAAGAACGGCATAGAGGCTGATCAACCCTTGCAGACAACGTATAAGAAATCTATGCATCCTCGCGCTTGCCCTCTTCAGCAACAGAGTTCTGCTCCGCCAGTAAATCCAGCTTGCCCAGACACCATTTCAGATCGTTACACAGTGCTTTATAAGGCCTGTCTATACTCCCCTTACGCCCGACCAACACATAATCCTGTGACGCACGCGCGTAAAGCGGCAAAATGTCAGCAGCCACCGCCCGCAAGCGCCGTTTTATACGGTTGCGTTTAACGGCAGATTTATCCACTTTTTTGCTGACGGTAAAACCGACTCGCCGCTGCGGCGAATCGTAAGACAGGGTCTGAAGGATCAGACCGTGGGACACCCATTTTTGTCCCTTATTCTGTATCTTGAGAAAATCGGCGCGGTCCTTCAGGCGTTCCAACGTCCGAAGCTGGGTACGCCTTGCGTGCATAACGCCTATCAGGCGCTCAGGACTTTACGCCCCTTCGCCCGGCGGCGGGCCAGAAGAGCGCGGCCCGAACGGTCGGCCATGCGTGCACGGAAACCGTGGCGGCGCTTACGGACAATACGGCTGGGCTGGAATGTGCGTTTCATTGTTCAAATCCTGCAAAAATCTCTAAAAGTCGGGGGTTTATAGCGCCCTTTTCCAAATCTGTCAATCAGGAAGTTATATATCGCCGCGTTTCAATATTGATAGCCCTCTTGCCATCATCCCCACGGGGCACAATAACAGGGATAACATTTTTTTGCAGTCCCCAAAGAGAATAGAGCACGCCCACACTCTTGCTCTTTCCTTCCGCTCAATATAACAGCAAAACACCGCATTCCCTAATACAGCCCGCCCGTCCCGACATCCGCACCGGCGGAAACAGCGCTACTGCCTGCAGGTTGGCCGGGAACAGTTGGCATGAGGCTGATCCCGCGCCCGTCGAGGATATACATGTCGTCCCCCGGCTCCGTCCCGATCAGGAAAGATTCCCAGATCACATGCTCATCTCCGGGCTGCGCACGCACACCGGTATCGGCATTAATCTGAACATTCCTGATCCCGCGCGGCATACGGAACGGCTTCAAGGGCGCGTCTTTCAGGGCTTCTTCCATAAAGTCCTTGAAGATCGGCACAGCTACGGAAGAGCCCGTCTCCCGCTTGCCCAGCGAGCGCGGCTCGTCAAAACCCGTAAAAACCCCGACAGCAAGATCGGGTGAAAAGCCGATAAACCACGCATCCTTGGACTCGTTCGTCGTCCCGGTTTTCCCGGCCAGCGGGCGGCCCAGCGATTTAATCCGCACGCCCGTCCCACGCTGCACAACGCCTTCGAGGATCGACACAATCTGATAAGCCGTCCGGGGATCTTCAATCTGCTCGCGCGTGTCGGGCACATCAGGCGCCGTTTGATCCTCCCAGCGGATGAGCGCCCCGCAGCTTTCACACGGACGATCATCATGCTTGAAAATCGTCTTGCCGTAACGGTCCTGAATCCGGTCGATAAAAGTCGGCGTCACCCGCTTTCCACCATTGACCAGCATCGCATAGGCCGTCGTCATTTTAAGAAGCGTCGTCTCTCCTGCCCCCAAAGCGTTGGAAAGCATAGGCGGCATATTCTCCGTAACCCCGAAACGCGCCGCGTAGGCCGAGATCACATCCATCCCGAGAAAATCGGCCAGCCGGACCGTCATCAGGTTCCGGGATTTCTCCACCCCGACGCGGATCGGGGTCGGGCCGTAATATTCATTGCTGTAATTGGTCGGGCTCCAGATATTGCCGGGTCGGTCTTCAATTGCAAAGGGCGCGTCCAGAACAAGCGTCGCCGGTGTAAAGCCCCGATCAAGCGCCGCAAGATAGACAAAAGGCTTGAAGGCCGAACCGGGCTGGCGCTGCGCCTGCGTTGCGCGGTTAAATTCGGATATCCCGTATTTCCAACCACCCTGCATCGCCAGAATTCGCCCCGTATGCGGGTCCATCGCGATAATCGCGCCCTGAATCTCTGGCACCTGTACCAATTCATACGCGTTTTTAAAGTGAGTCTCTTGCGCGCTCCCCTCTTCTTGCATCGGGGAAACCATTACGACATCGCCTGCCTTGAGAACTTCTGCCACACTTGTGATCTTCGGCCCCTGAGCATAACCGTGATTACGGTATTCCCGCGCCCAAACCAGCCCCTCAAGTGGAAGTTTTGCCTTGGAGCCATCATCAAATCCGATCGACGCCTCGTTCGATTTCACATCAAGTACAGCCGCAAGTTTCCATGTCTCCAATATACCATCAGGATGGGCAACGGCTTTCAAAGCCTCCTGCCAACCCTTGAGCGAGTCCAGATGAGTGACAGGCCCGCGCCAGCCATGCCGCTGATCATACGCCATCAAGCCATCGCGCAAAGCCTTAACGGCAACGGCCTGCATCTTCGGGTCGATAGAGCTGCGCACGGCCAGCCCGCCCCCGTAAAGACTCTCCTCACCGTAACGCTCCGCCAGTTCCCGCCGGACCTCTTCGGTGAAATAGGCCGCATTCACGAAGCTGTCCTCTTTATCCTGAATCGTTTCCAGCTTCTCAAGCTTCGCCATATCCGCCTGCCCCTGCGTGATATAGCCATCCTCAAGCATCCGATCAATTACCCAGTTGCGGCGAATGGTCGCCTCCTCTTTCTTACGCACCGGATGATAATTATTCGGCGCCTTCGGCAAAGCGGCAAGATAAGCAACCTCGGCAATAGACAACTCATCCAGAGATTTGTCGAAATACTGCAGGGCCGCCGCCGTCACGCCGTATGCGCGCTGACCAAGATAAATCTCGTTCAAATACAGCTCAAGAAGCTGATCCTTCGTCATCGCCCGCTCCATCCGGTTGGCCAAAATGGCCTCCTTGATCTTGCGCTCGTAAGACACCTCGTTGGTTAACAGGAAGTTCTTCGCGATCTGCTGCGTAATGGTGGAGGCCCCCTTGGGCCTCTTATGCGTCCCGATATTTTTAAGGTTCCCGATGGCCGCGCGGAAAATCGCTATAAAATCCACACCCGGATGCTCATAGAAATTCTTGTCTTCAGCGGCAATAAAGGCCTGTTTAACGAGAGGCGGCATCGAATCTATCGACATAAACACACGCTTTTCCTGCGCGAACTCAGCCATCAACCGCCCATCTCCAGCATAAAGGCGCGTCACGATCGGCGGCTCGTAATTCTTAAGCTGGCTGTAATCAGGCAAGTCACTTGCGTAATAGGACACGGTGTACAAGGCGATCCCGGCCACGGCGATCACGCCGAAAAAGCCGAGGGAAACCATCCATAAAAATCCGTACCAAATATATTTCATGCGTGTATATCTCTTCCGGCTACAGACAGGCCCTTATACGGGCCTTGCCTCATTTCAGCAAGCATGCCCGGAGTTCAGAACCTTTATATAGCGCAAGCCGTGAAGACACGCCAGCCCAACCTGTATATCCCGATATGCTAGAAACATCTTCCAGCGCGGCCTTGTGGATAAAACACTCAAGCAAATCCTCAAAATGAAAAATGAAAAATCAAACAAAATCAATACACTAAAGACACGGCACAGTGATTATGTCATAATAATATGGCACGCTCTTTTTGAAACATGTTAGAATAAACAATAATTAGAACAAAATTGACTAAAATTTTAAGTATTTAAGCGGTAGGATAATTATTGGAGTGGTGAGTGGTCTGACGTGAGCGCTGTTCAAGCTGGAAAAATTATAAAATATGCGGTGATGCCCGAGATTTTTCCTCGGTTGCGGGGTTTGTTTGCGTCCGGTTTCGGTTACTTTGCTTTCCTGATGGCGCAGATTTACGGCATGGTCCGCCTGCTGCCCTTTAATCACCCCTATCTCAATCCGCAAAATATAGGTCGATTCGGCATCCGCCACGTGATAGCGGAAGCCGCAAATCACCTTGAGCTTAAGAAAGAAAATACCGATCAGATCGTGATTTTTGCCGCCCTGCTTCTGGGTGTATCGCTCCTGTTCCTGCAACTGCTTTTTATGGCCTACAGCCTCCTGATCGCGCCGGCGATGGCCACCTCCGTATTCGTTATACCACCCGCGCAAGCAGAAAAAGATATCGCTTTTATGCTTCTGGATCAGGTCTTTGGCGTCCCCAACTTTTTTAATTCCTGCATCGCACAAGCAATTCTTTGCCCGGACCAGACCGGTACGCCGCCTGCTTTCCCCTGGCCGTTCCATATCGCGCTGCATGAGATGTTCCGGTACTACTCCACAGGATTGCTGCTCGTCGGCCTTCTGATCTTCCTGTATTTTGTCGTCGTCGTTATCGCAGAAACGGCTTCAACCGGAACGCCATTCGGGCAGCGCTTCCAGAACGTTTGGGTGCCGGTCCGCCTCGTCGTAGCCATAGGTCTTCTGGTTCCGCTGAACTTTGGCCTGAACAGCAGCCAGTTCATCACGCTGGCCGCTGCGAAATACGGCTCAAACTTCGCGACAAACGGCTGGCTCCGCTTTAATGAAGCTATCAGGCTCAACCCGATTTTTGCCAGCGGCGGGCAAAACCCGACCGGGGAGCGCGACAGGCTCATTGCCCTGCCAAAAGCTGCGGACGCCTCGATTATGACCGAGGCCATGTCGATCGTCCATGCCTGCGCGGTCGCCTACTGGCTTCAGGATGACGATGTCAGCAGGACAGACCGGATGCCGCCGGATCCCTCTTTCAAAATTCGGCCCTATTTCGTAAAGACAGCCCTGAGCTGGATGAACAACACACAGGAACGACTACCCGTTACCTCTGGAACGACCTATCAGGACGCGCTGGATTTTTTCAATAACGGCGATATCGTCTTCCGCTTCGGCATCCATGACAGCACGCTCTATAGCGATGAAAAAGGCGATGTCGATCCGACCTGCGGCGAAATCCGTGTTCCGATCACAGATCTAAGCAATATTGGAAATGGTGCCACGATCGGCGGTCCGGATGCGATGCAAAAATTTTATTACGATGCCGTCATCCGCATGTGGTTTACCGATACGGAATTTCAGGATTTCGCACGCCGCTATGTCATCAAGGCAATGAACTATAAGACCGCCACGATCGACCAGTGTAATTACGGCTGCGGAAATACGAATCTTCCAAGTTGTACCGCTGGCGTTGGCGGCGCAAGACCCTGTGAAACGGATGATATTACGGCCAAATGGAAGCAAAACGTCATCAATAATTACCAAGCAGACATGGTCAACGAGACCCGGACGGCCGCAAATAATTACAATACGAACGGCACGGATATCGAGATCACACAAGATATTCTCGACCGTGGCTGGGCCGGTGCGGGCATATGGTTCAACAGGCTGGCGCGCGTGAACGGCGCGTTCATGGATTCCGTACAAAACACGCCCGTTGTCGAAAACTATCCCAAAATCATGGAAGACATTCGCAAAGAACGGCGAATCCACGACCCGGATATCACCGGAATTAATCAGTTTATGCCCTATCTTTCCAACGGGGAGGCCGTCGAGATCGAAGACGGCTCAAAGGGGACGGCCATCGGGATCGTCCTGAACAACGTTTTGCTCTACTGGAATAAAGACGTTAAAAACCAGGCCTCCAATGACGGTTATTTCACGGGCGGCATGCTTGAAAATGCGATGAATATGATTTTCGGACTGGACGGGCTGTTCGATATGCGGGGCGATAATGCGCACATTCACCCACTCGCCCAGCTTACGGCCCTCGGAAAAGGTATGGTGGACAGCTCGATCCGCAATATCGCAGGATCTTCACTGGCCGCCGCTTTCGCAGGTCCTGCCAAAGCCATTGATTCCGTACCGGGTCAGCTCGCCGATGCTGCCAGCGATTTCCTCGTCGGTACGGCCTTTATCGGTTTAACGGCAGGGCTTGTCCTCTATTACGTGGTCCCCTTCCTGCCCTTCGTTTATTTCTTCTTCGCTGTCGCCTCATGGATCAAGACAATTTTCGAAGCGATGGTTGGGGCGCCGCTCTGGGCGCTGGCACACTTAAGGCTTGACGGAGACGGGCTGCCGGGCGATTCAGCCTCGAACGGCTACTTCCTGATCTTTGAGATTTTCGTAAGGCCGATTCTCTCGGTTTTCGGCCTGATCGCAGCCCTTGTCATCTTTACGGCACAGGTACGAGTCCTTCATTTTATCTGGGGCCTGGTGACAGATAACTTAACCGGTTTCGACACCAACCCGATTATCGATGTCAATAGTGATGAAGGCGACTTCATGTTTGAAAGAGGAATTATCGACCAGTTCTTTTTCACGGTTTTGTACGCCATTATCGTGTACCTGATGGCAACAGCCTCCTTTAAGCTGATCGACAAGATTCCGGACAATATTCTGCGTTGGATGGGCGCCGGGGTATCCTCGTTCGGCGATATCAATCAGGACCCGACCGAGAGGCTGGCAAGCTACGCCTCGTTGGGCGGTATGACGATCGGACCGCAGGTCGCACGCGGTATTCAGGGCGCGGCGAAAGAATCCGGGATGGCGCTGGGTGGCGAAATCCAAAAAATGGCGCAAACGTTGAGGAACTAGGGAAACAGGAGGGTTTAGAGCTTAATCATGAATATCACGCGAAAAGACTTTATCAACTATGCCGTCCTGCCGGGTGTCCGCCCCCGGCTGCACGAGCTTTTCGCGACCGGTTTCCAGTATATCCCGTTTTTCATGGCGCTCGTTTACGGTGCCGTTAAGTTACTGCCTGCAAACCACCCTTACCTGAACGCCTCAAACATAGGGCGTTTTGGCATCCGCCACGTCATCGCCGAAGCCGCAAATAATCTTGAAATCAAGGTTGAGAATATAGATCAGATCATCCTGTTCGCTACAATCCTTGTAGGGTTGGTTCTGGTACTTATCCAGATCGGCCTGCTTGGCATGGTGTTCTTCTTCCAGCCTGTGATGGCTGCAATGCCGACCAATTTCGCGGGCTTCTTCGTCACGGCCAATCCGGAGCAAGATATCGCCCATATGATGCTCGATATGGTCTTCGGACTTCAGGGATTTTTCGAGTCTTGCGTCGATGTGGCTATTCCGTGTACGGACCAATACGGTAACGATATAGAAATCGCGGGTGTCGGCGGTTCAATTTATCAAGGCCTGGGCTTCCCCTTCCCCATCCATGAAGGGCTACACCAGATGTTCCTGATCTACAGCGAAGGGCTGCTGGTCGTTGGCGCGTTTATCGCGATTTACTTCATGATTACGGTTGTTGCGGAAACCGCCCAAACAGGTACAGCCTTCGGGCGGCGCTTCAACAAAGTCTGGGCGCCCTTGCGGATCGTCGTGGCGTTCGGCCTGCTGGTGCCGATCGGCCCGGCCAATATGAACTCCGCACAATATATCGTGCTTTATGCCGCGAAATTCGGATCGGCCTTCGCGACAAACGGCTGGAACTTATTCAGCAGCACCCTGACTCAAACCTATATCGGGCAAGCCAGAGATTTGATTTCTCAACCGAACACGCCGGAAGTCGGGGCCTTGCTACAATTTTACTACACGGCCCGGACCTGTAAGGAATTTGAAGATATCAAAAACCCCTCCCACACCATAGAACCTTATCTGGTCGCGGGGGCCTTTAACCCCGTAACAGGAAGTAAGCTCCTCATCGATTACAATACGGATTACGAGGACATGATCAAATTCGCGCAAGGGGACGATCAGGTCATTATCCGCTTCGGCTATGATGACGAAGTCAGCTTCCCGCATTATCTGGGCAACGTGAAGCCGATTTGCGGCGAAATCGTCATGCCGCTGGCTGACCCGCGCTGCCCCGATCATGCCAAGTGCGGCAGGCCCAACGTCTCCTCCACCGCACCGGAGGATATGCCGGACAAGGGCACGGAAACCATGCAACGCTATTACTGGTTTATTCTGAAAGAGTTGTGGTTTATTGCTCTAACAGATAATACAAACAGCTTTCTTTCCGCCTATAACGGTATCAATTACCCGAGAAACACGGTTGCCGCCTACACGCAGCTTGAATCAAAACTCCCGGCACCGGTTACAACAGACCTGCCGCCGGAAGAATATAAAATGGCGCTTCAGGAATTTTATTCAACGGATCTGGAATCGGCAATGACCAATCCGGGTGCAACCGGATTAACCGGTATTCTGGGCAGCTCCGTTGGCGCCCTGACAGAACAGGCCAATTCAGGCCGCTTTGCGATCGACCCGGTTCTTCAGGAAAAAGGCTGGGCCGGGGCCGGAATCTGGTACAACCGGATTGCGGAACTAAATGGTGCGGTCACCACGGCAATTTTCAACATCCCGCTGCCCACGAAATATCCGGATGTCATGGAATATGTCCATTTCAAAAAACGCCAGCAGGACCAGAACATCCCCTTCGCCAGCCGCTTCGATCCGAAACTGGCAAACGGCGATACGATTATCCCGCCGCGCCCGGAAGACTCGCAAGCAATCGACGCGATGGTCGCAGCCTTCAAATTCTGGCAAGCGGACGGCCACACGACCAGTACCCACTCCGCACCGACCGGAAACGCCGTGATTGACATCATTAACGCGCTGTTCGGAACGGAAGGGCTGTTCAACATGCGCGACAACGCCAACGTTCATCCGCTGGCCAAGCTGGTCGGAATCGGGCGCTCTCTTGTTGAAAGCTCAATCCGGAACCTGACCTACGCGGTCATCGGCGGCGCAGGCGGCGCGGGCTGGGCATTTTTCGATAAGATGCCGGGCCACCTGATTCAAACGGCCTCCAGCTTCCTCGTAACCTTTGCCATGATTGGGCTGACAGCCGGATTTATCCTGTTTTATATCCTGCCTTTCCTACCCTTCATCTATTTCTTCTTCGCCGTAGGGCGCTGGGTCAAAGGAATTTTCGAGGCGATGGTGGGCGCTCCGCTCTGGGCGCTGGCGCATATCCGCATCGACGGGAACGGCCTGTCGGGGCAAGCCGCCATTAACGGCTACTTCCTGATTTTTGAAATTTTCCTGCGACCGATCCTGATCGTTTTTGGCCTGCTGGCCAGCATTTCGATCTTCGCCGCACTGGTCAACGTCATGAACCAGACATGGGATCTGGTCGTCAGCAACGTCACCGGCTTCGATGTAAAAGACGAGGTTTCCGGGGCGTCCGGGATCACGAAGCTTTCTTTCTGGCGCTCGGCAATTGATGAGTTCTTTTTCACGATCATCTACACGATCGTCGTCTATCTGATGGGTATGTCCTCGTTCAAACTGATCGACCATATCCCGAACAACATCCTGCGCTGGATGGGGCAAAGTGTGGCCAGCTTCGGCGACCAGAGTGATGATCCGGCTGAAAGCCTCGTGGGCCGTGCATCTGTTGGTTCGCAACAAGCTCTGGCTTCCTTGGGCGGCGGATTGCAAAAGCTGACAAAAATGAACCATCCCAGCAAACCGGGTTAACGGGGGATGGGGGCCATGATCACAAAAGGAAGCATCGCCAGATACGCGCTCCTTCCGGGTTTTATCCCCCGGCTGTTAGCGCTTTTCACCTCAGGCTTTGCGCATATGGCCTATTATATGGCCCTTATATACGGCCTGACCGGGCTTTTACCCCGCAGCCACCCCTATCTCAATCCGCAAAATTTCGGACGCTACGGCATGCGGCACGTCATCGCGGAGGCCGCAAACAATCTCGTTCTCAAGCGCGAGAATATAGACCAGATCGCCGTCTTCATCATCCTGCTGGCCGGGATTGTGCTGCTCCTGCTCCAATTCGCGCTGCTGATCATTACGCTTGTCACATATCACCCGGCCATGGCGACAACACTCTTCCAGAATCCCTCGACACTCCATGGTTCCGTGGGGCCGGAGCAGGACATCGCCTTTATCGTTCTGGATAATGTTTTCGGCATCCAGAATATTTTCAACTCCTGTATCTCCAATACAGGCGTACAATGTGAAGACCTTGTCGGGAACGCCCTGCCGACGCCGACCATCTATCCGTTCCCGTTCCATCTGGGACTGCATACGATGCTTGAATTCTATACGCGCGGCATTTTTATGGTCGCGGTCATCGTGCTGATATATTTCGCGACGACCATCGTCGCAGAAACAGCGGCTACTGGCACGCCATTCGGCCAGCGCTATAACAAGGCCTGGGTCCCTATCCGGATTATCTTCTTCTTCGGCCTGCTGGTTCCGCTCAACGCAGGTGCCGCCAATGCGGGGCTGAATGCGGCCCAGATCATTACCTTCTGGACGGCACGCTGGGGATCAAATCTGGCCTCAAATTTGTGGGGCGAATTCAACCAGAACCTGACCGGGACCTATCTCGGCCAGCAACAGGATTTGATCGCCTCTCCGAATATCCCGGAAATCGGTTCCCTGCTCCAGTTCATCTATGTCGCGAAAGTCTGCAAGATCGCTGAACAAGTTTCCTACGGCCATGACGTCAAACCCTATCTTGTACGCCCGACCCCGCCGGCCTACGACCCTGCAAACGCCCCGGCAGATCCCGACTATATAGAATTTTTGCCGACATCATTTACCAACGCCCAAACCTTCGCCATGAACGGTAATATTCATATCCGCTTTGGAACCCACACGACCGGCACTACAGATAAAACCGGTGTGAAAGACGGGTATTCAAACTATACCGGGCAGGTTTTCCCCAATTGCGGGGATATCGTAATCCACACTACAGATTTATATGAAACCGGCTCCACATATATCCAGCAGGAATATTACAGGATGCTGAAAACCATGTGGACGGACCCTGATATAAACCTGTCCGCTAAATGCAACTACAGACGGCTTTCGGAGCATATCCCGGACCCGAATTGCCCGGACTGGCCGGATACGAGCTTTGCGGAAAATCTGATTACGAAATATAACAACATTATAGAAACAGCCGTTACGAATGGTATCAATTCGCAAAAAGGCGCATCCGGCGAATTTACAGTCCCGCCGGAACTGCTGGAAAAAGGCTGGGCCGGTGCAGCGATCTGGTATAACCGGATCGCCCGTATGAACGGTGCGGTCACGACTGCTGTTTTTAACATCCCGCGCCCCGATACCTACCCCTATATCATGGAAGTCATCGCAACGCAGGCTAGCCAGCAAAATGAAAACATCTCGAGCGATACCATGTTTAATCCGGAACTGGCTGACGGGCGCATGGCCAATTTTACCCGCCCGAACGACCAGACGATCGCGCCGATCCTGCTGGCCGCGCATAATGTTTGGGGTCAGGATGCTCTAATGGCCAGCAACTATACGGAATCAACAGGCAATATCATCATCGATACGATTAATACCATCGTCGGGACCAGCGGCTTGTTCGACATGCGTAAGAATGCCGATATCCACCCGCTTGCACAGCTCAGCGCGCTGGGTAAAGGGATGATGGAAGCGACCGTCCGGAATGCTGCCTACGCTACGGCTGGTGTGATCGGCCCCGGCCTTCTGGGCATGACCGAAGATTTTGCGGGTAAAATCTCTAAAGTGGCTGGAAATTTCCTGTTTGTGATCCTGACGCTGAGCATCGGTATTTCGGTGATCCTGTATTATATCCTGCCTTTCCTGCCCTTCATCTATTTCCTGTTCGCGCTAAGCGGCTGGATCAAAAGCCTGTTCGAAGCCATTGTCGCTATGCCGCTCTGGGCTATGGCGCATATCAGGATCGACGGGGAAGGCCTGCCCGGCCCATCTGCGACAAACGGCTATTTCCTGCTGCTGGAAATTATGCTGAGACCCTCTCTGATTTTATTCGGCCTCCTTGCCGGGATCAGTATTTTCAGCGCCTCCGTCTCTGTTCTGAATAATATTTTCGATCTTGTTGTCAGCAATGTCGGTGGCTTCGACAACAGGCTTGAAAACGAAATCGCCAGCGGTGCCTCGACCGTGGCCTCGATGCTGCAATATTCGAGAAGCAGCGTCGATGCATTCGCCTTTACGATTATGTATGCCGTGATCTGCTATCTGATGGGTGTGAGTGCCTTCAAGCTTGTGGATTTAATCCCAAACCAGATTTTGCGCTGGATGGGCGTCACAGTTCCATCCTTCCAGGAAAATGCGGGCGATCCGACAAGAACGCTCGTCTCCCAAGTCTACAAGACCAGCGGCCTGATCGGAAACCAGGTCCGCGGACAGGTGCAGGGCAACCTTGCTTTGATTACCTCGACATAATCTTGATTGTGAGCATGGTCAGGCTATCTGCGCCTTGTTCGCAGTATATATACAAAAAGGATCGTACCCCCGAATATCAGTGCCGTTAAAGGCCACAATATATCTTCTCTTATTATTGAGAGATTTTGTTCCATCTCATCCGTACAGAAAAAAAGCCCGCTGGAAACAAATTGTCCACTATATAGAGCAGCCGGGATAAAATTCCCATCCTGATTGAAATAAGAATGACATGTAAAAAGAATATCATACACATTTCCAAAGCCTGAAATAGTCACAGCCTCATCCGCGGAAAGCTTTCTACCAATCAACCTGACTCTCCAGAAATATCGGTTTTCCGGTAACTTCTGATCCTGAACGGTTTTCAGAAACTGCGCCGGTAGGATATCCCTGTAAAAAGGTCCATGAGACAAAGGCGAGTCACGTTCTACGGTATAATCCAGATAGACCTGATCTATTTCCAGTTCCACAGCATCCGGGCCGTACCGCTTAGCCCAACGCTCAGCTATATCCGCCACCCCGTTCTTTTTGACTAAAGCCAGCGCATCCGACGCTCGTACGATGGGAAAATTGACCTCTTCCTGCTCGCCAGAGATCGAAAAAATATCGTTAGTATAGAAATTTTCGCCAGGAATTACTTCCCGCCCGTCATACACAATTTCGCCCTTGACCTTGATAGGGTCCTTGATAGAACCGCCGGTAATCGTGACCGTAAATTCATCTATGATGCCTTTAACCCGTCTTCCCAAAAAACCAACGTCCCTAAGCCGAGCTTCAAGGTCATTATGAAGCATTCTTACGATGAAGCTTTTTTCATCACGTATAAAGCTGACATGTGGATTATCGGACGTAATCAGATAATCTGGGCATATGTTTCTCTCTGCATCTTTTTCGGAAGCACAAGACATAACACTCCCCCCTGTGCCGGAGTCTGCGCCATCCTCCGAAAAATTATAAAGATCCTGCCATTCAAAAAAGCGGAAATATACCCCATCCTCTGGGATATTTTTCCGTTCCGGCCAAGTACCGCTCTCTATATCTGTAATATGGACCCGATAAGCTGTTGAAGGTTTCATAGAAAGCGCTTGTGCGTATTCCGTACAGCATAAAAGAACTGCCAAACACAAAAACAAGTACTGAACGCCCTTGAGATACTCTTTTACCATGTGCCCTCACTTTTGACTTATAGATTATCCCCTTTATTGTAACATCCCACCCGCTTGATTTCCCAATGCAGGATATCCGTACCGAATTCCGCATAAACGCGGCGGCGGAGTTCCTCGCCCAGATTTTCAAGATCGGCAGCGGTGGCATCACCTGTATTTATCATGAAATTGCAATGCTTGCGGCTCATCTGCGCGCCACCGATAGTGAGGCCGCGGCCCCCTACACGCTCCACCACCTGCCATGCCCGTAAATTCTCCGGCAAGCCCGCCTTACGTAGCGCCTCGGCAGACGGGTTGGCAAAGGTCGAGCCGCCCGTTTTCTCCGTAATGGGCTGCGTATCACGGCGCAGCTCCTTAATCGCACGCAGCCTGTGACGCACGCCACCCGGCTCGTCTTCCGGCGCCCCTTCGAAAAGAGCTTGCGTAAAGATCAAATCTTGCGGCAAAGCGCAGGAGCGGTAGCCGAAACCCATCTCCGCAGCCGTAAAGGTCCGCTTGCCCCTGCCGATATCCAGAGCCTCACAAACCCGCAATATGTCTTTAATTTCCCGCCCATAAGCCCCCGCATTCATACGCAATGCTCCGCCGACTGTACCCGGGATACCGGAGAGAAATTCCAGCCCCGCGATCCCCACCTTCGCTGCGGCCGCCGCCACAGAGCCGTTCAGCGCCCCTGCCCCTGCCCGGATCGTATAGCCGTCCACTTCAATCTGTGAGAAAGGTTTGCCCAGCCGGATCACGCAGCCCCGTACTCCACCGTCACGGATGATCGTATTGGCCATCCCGCCTAGAACCAGCAGCGGCTCGGTCTTCGGATAGTCTTTCACAAAAGCGGCCAAATCGTCGAAATCCGCAGGCTCAAACAACAGGTCAGCGCTTCCGCCGCAGCCAAACCAGCTCTCCCGCCCTAAAGGCGCGTTTTCAGTAATTTTACCGCGTATGTTTTCAGATATTTTAGATTTTTCAAACACGTGTTTTTTCATCCGGCTATTTTCGAAGAAAAAACCCTAGAGATCAATCGACGAGAGCTGACTGTGCTCCTTTTTCGGAAGAGCGGTACCATTATCTCCACTCTGTACCGGGCGCCCCCTTTTTAAATTTACAGAAAACAAGCGCCATTTCTGGGCCGTTTCTTCCGGGGACAATTTCATGGTTTTAGCATATTGAGACATAACCTTTTCAAAACAAACGGTTACATCTTCCATCAGGCCTTCTTTATTTTTAATTCCCTGAAAAATTTCAGGCTGATCGGGGGCATCCTGCGTCCTGACCGTGAAGTCTCCCGGCGCATTGTCCTCTTTTTGCATGGGCGTTATAAAGATTTTAACGCCCCAGTCCAATGCGTTTGAACCTTCCTTTTCAAGCCCGATGAAAACAACATAAGCCTGCGGCAACGCCTTCTCATCAATTTTATATTTGTAGGAAAAGCTCTCATTTTCGTGCCGCGCAAGAGGGTCCGGCTCTATCCTGTCTTTAAAGCGGATCGGAATACCCGAGCGCGTCAGCACATCATTAAAACGTTCCAGCTCTACGAGCACTTCGTCGTAGGCTTTTCTCGCTTTTAAAGGAATTTTTCTTTTTGACAACAAATACTCTCTTACACACTCATCTCCGGGAACCGTCTGTTTACGCCCCTGAGAAGTCAGGCGGCCCCCTGCGCCGCCCGTTTTTTTTTCTTCAAAGCCGGCCATATGCTTTCGGGCTGCTGCCGACATGATAGAACGAAGATTGTTACTCATTTTATACTTCCAGTATACTCTGTGCTGTGCTTTGCTCTACGCAGCGCAAAGCACACGCCCAACCTGAACCTGTCACGGTCTTAGCATAAAAAAGACATAAAAATCAATATTATTGAAAATACAACTTTAAGCTGCAGTGCCTTTGGCCTTAACCAGCTCCGCGTCAAGCTGCTCGGGCAAGGCATAGGCCCAGCCTGTGATATCACCCGCGCCGAGGCAGACGACGAGATCACCGGGGCGGGCGGCGGCAGCGATAAGACGCGGCAGATCAGCCTTTGAGGGCAGCGCGGAAACATCGCGGTGGCCGTGTTCGCGGATTCCCTCCACCAGAGAGTCGCGGCAAGCCCCCTCAATCGGCGTTTCCCCGGCCTCGTACACATCGGCGATCAGGACTGTATCGGCCTCATTGAAACAGGTGCAAAACCCTTCGAACAAATCATGGAG
>JAGRKA010000027.1 GCA_020442475.1 Alphaproteobacteria bacterium
GGAATCCGGATCGTACGGGCCTGATCAGCGATCGAACGCGTAATCGCCTGCCTGATCCACCATGTCGCATAGGTTGAAAATTTGTAACCGCGGCGGTATTCGAACTTGTCCACCGCCTTCATCAGGCCGATATTCCCTTCCTGAATAAGATCGAGGAACTGCAAACCACGGTTCGTATATTTCTTCGCGATTGAGATCACAAGGCGCAAATTAGCCTCAACCATCTCTTTCTTGGCGCGCGCTGCTTCTTTCTCGCCCTTCTGGACGGTCGAAACAATCCGGCGCCATTCCTTGATCGGAAGCATAGCTTCCTCGGAAATCGCTCCCACCTGCTCACGCATGGAGGTCACGTCGTTACCGTGTTTTTCAACAAATTTTGCCCAGCCCTTGCCCTTAAGCTTGCCGACGCGCTCCAACCATGTCGGATCGAGCTCGGACCCGAAATATTCATCGAGGAAATCCTCACGCTTTACGCCGCAATCGGTCGCCAGACGCATCATCTTGCCTTCAATCCCGACAAGCTCGCGGTTGATCATATAAAGCCGGTCGATGAGTTGCTCGATCCGCGGATTATTCAGCCGGACCTCGTTCATCAGCGCGACCATATCGTCCTTGAGCGCCAGATATTTCTTATTGGTGGCCTCAGCCGGCTCATCCCCTTTTTGCAACGCCTCCAGCCGTTCCTGCTGAACGGTCTGCATTTTCTTATAAGTTTTCTGGATATTACCGAAAATCTCGTAAACCCGCGGGGCAAGCTCTTCTTCCATCGCGGCCAGAGACATGCTGGATTCATCATCCGAATCGCCGTCTTCCTGATCGTCGTCCCCGCCCCGTGCACCTGAGGACGCGCTCTCGCTCTCCTCTTCGTCCTCGACATCGTCCGAATCGGCGTTTTGTACGGAGTTATCCTCCGGATCGCCGCTATAGGTCGCATCCAGATCGATAACTTCACGCAAGAGGATATCCCCGCGCTGCAAGGCTTCGTACCATGCGATCAGCGATTCGATCGCCAGCGGGCTTTCGCAAATCCCGCCGATCATCAGCTCACGCCCGGCCTCTATCCGCTTGGCAATTGCAATCTCGCCCTCGCGGGAGAGCAGCTCCACCGCGCCCATCTCGCGCAAATACATGCGGACTGGATCATCGGTACGGCCCGTATCGTCATCGCCGATATTCCCGCCCGATTCATATTCGCTTTCGTTGGAGTCCCCGTCGCTGCTGCTCTCATCATCGTCAGCCACGTCCTCTTCCTTATCGACAAGCTGTATGCCGATATCGGACAAAGTCGCCATCGCCTCATCGATCTGCTCGGAGGTAAAATCTCCCGCAGGTAGAATCTTGTTAATCTCGTCATAGGTCAGGAATCCTGCATCCTTCCCCTTCTTGACAAGCTTTTTTATGATCCCCGCCAGAGGGCCTTTCGCCCCTGAATCCTGACTATCTTCGCTCTGTTTTTCACTCACTGCCAAATTTTCAACCACTTTCCACTGATCCCGGTATCGTGACGCAAACCCGATTCTTGATTAAATCTTAAATTCTCTGAAACATAAAGCCCTTAGTACAATATAAATGAGCAGATTATAAAATCCGAAGTCTACTCAGCTCCGCCTGCGCCTGCCTGATGCAGGCTTTTTAATCTATCTTCTTCCTCCGTGCTCGAAAGCCGAAACGCTTCTTTTCGGCCATCACGAACCTCTTGAAGGACATCCCGCCTTTCGCGCTCCCTCCACAGATCACGCCATAGCGCCTCCACCTGCCCCGCATCCGCGCCCGGACGACAGAAGGCGGCGTGAACGTAAACGGATTCGCCCAGAATGTCACGACATTCCTGCTCAAACCCGGACGCGCATAACATAGAGCGCAGCACCGCCGCGTCAAGCCCGGACTCTCTGTCCAAAACCGCTATGATCTCTTGCCGGAGCGCGTCCAGCCGTGGCGCCGCCGGTGTAAAACGCCCAAAAGAATCCTCGATACTTTCATAAATGGCCGGATAATTCATAACGGCGGCCAGCAAAATCGAATCTTGAATGCACAGACCGTCTTTGACGGGTCGCCGCACCTTGAGGCCTCCCTGATTTTTCGGGCGCGCCGGTAAAGCGCTTCCGCCGTGCTTTTGCTCATTACGCGCCTTTCGCGCTCCCTGATGCGGAAAAAACGCCTGCGCAATACGCTCATGAACAAGCGCGCGGTAATGAGTCTGCACGTCACTATCGGCAATATGGCTGATCTGGTCCAGCAGCGCTTTCTTAAGGCCCGCCCGCGATTCAGGCGTCTCAAAACGCCGCCCGGCTGTATGTGTCGCCCATAAAAAATCGAAAAGCGGCATCGCGGCCCGCAAAATCTCCTTCAAAGCGTGCGGCCCGCCGGTGCGAATCAGGCTGTCCGGGTCTTCACCTTCCGGCATAAAGGCAAACCGCGCGCTCTGATCCGGCTTCAGGAGCGGCAAAATACGCTCACAGGCCCGCGCCGCCGCGCTCCGCCCCGCCTTGTCCCCGTCAAAACACAGGACGGGGTTTTTCTCACGCTCCGGGTTCATGGACCAGAGCAGCAGGATCTGCTCCTCGGTCAAAGCGGTTCCCATAGGCGCGACCGCCCCTTTGAACCCGGCCTGATGACAGGCGATTACATCCATATAGCCCTCCGCCACGAGGATCGTATGCCCGGCCCGCGCAGCCTGCCGGGCCAGCGATTCACCATAAAGCGTACGCCCCTTGTCGAAAAGCGGCGTATCGGCGGAATTCATATATTTCGGCGGCGTAAAGCCGTCCGTGCGCGGGGGACGCAGATGGTCCGGCAGCACCCGCCCCCCGAACGCAACGATGCGTCCGCGCCTGTCAGATACCGGAAACATTACCCGATCCCGGAAAAAGCCGTAAGGCTGCCCGCCGCTTTTGCTGGAAGGTTTGAGCAATCCGGCCTCGATCATCTGCGCATCCTTATAGCCTTCCTCACGCAACGCCTTACGTAAAGCCTGTCCGTCCGCAGGCGCGAAACCGATCCGGAAGGCCTGAAGCGTTTCCGGCGTCAACCCCCGCTCCAAAAGATAGCGCAGAGCCGTTTCTCCCTCCCCGCCGTTATGCAATATCGACGTGAAATAATCCGCCGCCGCATCCATCAGCGCATTCAGATCGCGGGTTTTCTCGGCCTTACGAACGGAGGCGGGATCAGGCTGCGGCATTGTCAGCCCTGCTTCCGCGCAAAGCATCTCCACCGTATCGATAAAAGAAAGATTATCATGATTCATAAAAAAATTGACCACGTCGCCATGCGCGCCACAGCCGAAACAATGGTAGAACTGCTTGTCGTCATTGATTGTGAAAGACGGCGTCTTCTCCCTGTGAAAAGGACAGCACGCCTTGAATTCTCGCCCGGCACGAATCACCTTGACCCGCCGCCCGATCATATCGGACAGGGTCAGGCGGCTACGCAGCTCATCCAGAAAACGCGGTGAAATCGTCATAATCCGGACACTAGCAGAACTTGGCGCTTCATGTCACAGGGAAATGACGGGGTGAACTCCCGATTTAACCGGCGAAAAGCGATTCCACGGCGGCACGCTCTTCACGCAGCTCCGCCTCCGTCGCGTCCATACGCGCGCGGGAGAAATCGCTGATCTCAAGCCCTTGCACGATTTCATATGTGCCGCCTTTGCAGACCACCGGATAGCCGTACATCACACCCGGCGCAATCCCGTAAGATCCATCGGACGGCACGGCCATGGACACCCAGTCACCCTCCGGCGTACCCAGCGCCCAGCTCCGCATATGGTCAATGGCAGCAGAGGCAGCAGAGGCCGCCGAAGACGCGCCACGCGCCTTAATGATCGCCGCACCGCGCTGCTGCACTTCAGGGATGAATTGCCCCTCATACCAGCTTTGATCCACCTTCGAAAGCGCCGCAGCGCCGTCCACGGTCGCGTGATGAAGATCGGGATATTGCGTGGAGCTGTGATTACCCCAAATGGTCATTTTCTTGACGGCACTTGAATGGGCGCCCGTTTTTTCCGCCAGCAAGCTCAGCGCACGGTTATGGTCCAGCCGGACCATCGCCGAGAAGCAAGAGGGCGCAAGATCAGGTGCGTTTTGCTGCGCAATCAGCGCGTTCGTATTCGCCGGGTTACCGACAACCAGAACCTTGACGTTCCGTGAGGCATGCGCGTTCAGCGCGCGGCCCTGCGGCCCGAAAATCCCGCCATTGGCACTGAGAAGGTCTTTACGCTCCATCCCGTCCTTGCGTGGCATGGAGCCGACAAGGATCGCGTAATCGACATCCTTAAAGGCCGCGTTCGGATCATCCGTTGTGACGACACCGCGCAGGAGCGGGAACGCGCAGTCATTCAGCTCCATCACAACGCCCTGAAGCGCGCCCAGCGCCGGGGTGATCTCAAGCAGATGCAAGATGACAGGCTGGTCCGGCCCTAACATCGCCCCGGAAGCGATACGAAACAGCAGCGCATAGCCGATCTGGCCTGCGGCGCCTGTAACAGCGATACGGACGGGTGCTTTCATGGAGAGGGCCTTTCATTTATCAGGAATTTTATGTTTAAAAACCGATTCGAATCATACCCTTCCCCACACGGGAAGTCGAGAAGGAGGGTCCGGTCTTTTTACAATCTGCTACGGCCAGCTCGCGCTTTGCATTTCCAGAAGCCGTGAAACGGTCCGCTGAAACTCGAAGCCGTGATCATGGCCATGATAGAGCTTTTCCGGCGGCGCATCGGCGCTGACAATCAGTTTCGTGCCGGATTCATACAGCGCGTCAATCAAGAGCATCAGCCGTTTAGCCTCATTGCGCCGGTCATATTTAAGCTGCGGCACGCCTTCGAGAAAAATCGTATGGTAACGCTTTGCAATCGCCAGATAATCTTCCGCACCATGAGGCTGTTCACAAAGCTGCGCGAAGCTGAAACGCGCGACACCCGCCGCCGCCGCCGTGACAGGGATCGAGCGCCCCTTAACACTTAGTGAGGCCGTTTTAACAGCTATACCCCCGGTTAAATGGGAAAAAACCTGATCCATACGCCGGTGTGTGTTGCCGCCAAGCGGCATAAAATACCGCCCCTCCTCACGGGCCATCCCGGCACGGTAATCGGTTACGCCGTCCAGCCTGATCACTTGCGTACGCTCTTGCAACAGGGCGATGAAGGGCTCGAACCGGTCCCGCTGCAAGCCACCCTCGTAAAGATCCTCAGGCGCCCAGTTGCTCGTAAAGACGATGGCGATACCCAAGTCGAAAAGTGCGGTAAAAAGCCGTCCCAAAATCATTGCATCCGTAATGTCGGTCACATGGAATTCATCGAAGCACAAAACAGAGGATTCTTCGGCGATCTGCGCCGCCAATGCAGGCAAAAGCGCGTCCGTCCCGTCATAGCTTCCCTCCGCCGTACGGCGCTCATGTATATAGTCATGCACACCCACCATGAAGGCATGAAAATGAACCCGGCGCTTCGGAATATCCTCCGGCAAGGTGTCATAAAATAAATCCATCAGCATGGATTTCCCGCGACCGACCCCGCCATAAATATAAACGCTTCGGACAGTTTCGTTTTTCCGGGGGGCTGATTTTCTTTTTCCTGCAATATTTTGCAGCCATTGAGGCGTACGCCGTTTTGTACACACGGCAAGCCGGGGAGAATCCAGAATAGCCCGATATAACGAATCCAGCGCTGCGGCGGCTTCATCCTGCCCCGGATCGGGTGCGATTTCACCGTCCGCTACGCGGCCTCGATATAGCTCAAGCGGCGTGTGTCCGGTCATCAAGTGTCCGGTCATGCTGTGTGCGGTCATGGGGCGCGCCTCTGCGGATCAGAAAGATGGAAAGCTCATACAGGCCCAGAATCGGCACAGAGAGAAGAATCTGGCTGATCACATCGGGCGGAGTCAAAAACGCAGCGACAATAAAGGTCAGGACAACGGCATATTTACGCCCTTTGACGAGCATATCCGCGCTGATAAGTCCGGCGCGGCCCAGCAATGTCAGCAGAACCGGAAGCTGGAAACACAGCCCGAAGGCAAAAATCAGCGTCATGATGAGATCCAGATACTCGCTTACCCGCGCCTCAAGCTGGATCGGCAAAGCTGTTTGCGCGCCCGTCGTCTGAAAGCTGAGAAAAAAGGGCAAAGCCATCGGCAGAACGAGGAGATACACGACAGCCCCCCCCAGAAAAAACAGCAGCGGCGTCATGACGAGAAACGGCAAAACTGCGCGCTTTTCGTTTTTATACAGGCCCGGCGCGACAAAGCGCCATATTTGCGTGAGCAATATCGGAAAGGTTAGAAAAATCCCGGCAAAAAACGCGACCTTCACATAGGTAAAAAACGCCTCGGTCAAGCCGGTATAGATCAGGCGGTGGCTGTCCCCTTCCCCCATCGAGGCCGCGAGCGGCCGCACCAGAACGCCGTAAATATCCTCGACGAAAACAAAGCAGATCGCCGTCCCGACAGCCATAGCCATAAGCGACCAGAGCAGCCGCCGTCGCAGCTCTATCAGGTGGCTTGTCAAAGATTTATCGTCCTGCGTTTCGGTCATGCTTGTTCTTATATTTGAGCGACTAGTTTTTATTTTTGAACCACTAAGAACACGAAGGGCACAAAGAGTCTTTGAAAAAGACAAAACGCCGCAGGTCATAAGACATAATTGTTTCAACCTGAAATTTTTGATTTTGTTTACAGCTTCGCTGCAATTTCAAAAAATCTTAGTGCCCTTAGTGGTTCAAAAACGGGTGCTTCAAAAACCTATTCATTATCCTTTATTTCCGGAGAAGGTAAAGGCTCCATAAATTCCTCTTCATCCGCCGCCGCCTCGTCGAATCGCTTTTCCTCAAAATTCACGGAGCGGCGCAGATCGTCCAGATCGGACTCGCGCATAAAATCCTCAAATTGCTGCGAAAAGGCATAGCGTATATATTGAAGCCGCCGTACGATCCGACCCAGAAAGCGCATCACAGCCGGCAGCTCTTTCGGCCCGATCACCAGAACGGCCACCGCCGCGATCACCAGCAATTCAGGAAAGCCGAAATCAAGCATGATGGATGTCTGGAATCTCAGAATCTCGGAATTTCAGAAATTTATTCATCGTTCTTCTGAGAGTCTGAGATTCGAGGCTTCTGTTCCTCTGCATCACCATCCTTAAGCCCCTTCTTGAAGCTTGTGATTCCCTTGGCCAGATTCTCGGCGATACCCGGCACGCGGGAAGCGCCGAAAAGCAGCAGGATGACAAGCAGTACGAGTAAAATCTGCAACGGTCCGGGCATCATGGCCTATATCTCCTCAAATTCCTCTTCCGCCTCTTCTAGCGCGTCTTCTCCGTCCTGTCCAGAAAACAGGTCGCCCGTACCCGGAATCGTCTCAATGGCCGGGCGGCGGTCGAGCAGGCCCGAGGCCTTCAGATCGTCCAGCCCCGGCAGATCGGTCAACGCCTCAAGCGAGAACTGGTCCAAAAACGCGCTTGTGCTGACCCATGTAAGCGGACGGCCCGGACTTTCGCGCCTGCGGCCCGGCTTGATCCAGCCCGATTCCATCAAGGCGTCCAGCGTGCCCTTATGCGTCGCCACGCCGCGGATATTCTCGATCTCGGCCCGTGTGACGGGCTGGTGATAGGCGATGATCGCGAGCGTTTCCATCGCAGCGCGGGAGAGCTTTTTACTGACTTGCTTATCCGGGCGAAGCGCTTCGGCCAGATCAGGCGCGGTGCGGAAAGCCCAGCGGCCATCCATCTCCACCAGATGAACCCCGCGCCCTTCATAAGTTTGTTTGAGCGCCATGAGCGCCGCACCAACATCGGCGCCCTCCGGCATGCGCTCATGCAGATCCTTCACGCTCAGAGGCTCTGCCGAGGCGAATAAAAGGGCTTCGAGGATACGGGTTGTGTCTTTTTGATCCATAGACTTAAGGGCTTTATTCCGAACCGTCCGAAATCTCCAGCCGGCGCATCACGCGATCAACATCGGCCTCAATAGAAGACATCCGTCTTTCCAGAAGCTGATAATCCGACTGAATGGCCGTAAGATACTGGCGAACAGACGCAAAACCATCGCGCATTTCCGAGCGCATCATTTTCAAGCCGCCAATATCCCCCTGAAGCTTTTTTAAAACTTCATAGATCAATTCATTTGTTACATCGGGCATTTCACCAATCCTCTTTTATAATTATAGCATAAACATAATTCACGAATCATCAACGGATGTCGCGCGCAAATAAATCGGGCGGAACAACCCGTCCTGACGAATTTCGAGCTTGCCCTGTTTGGCCAGTTCCAGCCCCGCCGTGAGTGTCGAAGCCAGCGCGGAGCGTCCAAAAATCCGGTCCCTGATCCCCTCCGGCATAAAGCTTTCCAGCGTGGTCCAGACGGAGTTCAGCCCCTTGCGCGGTAATTTCCCAAGCATGCGGGTTACGCGAGACATCGCATCCTCCGCCGACATCAGGTTAAAGACCGGCAGCTCATAATGGCCGCTTTCCTTACGCCGCTCTATATCGCCATAGGCCTTGAGGAGATCGTAAAGCGTCACGTCCCAGCGTGTATGCATACGGGCTTGTACCGATTCGGGCATCCCGCGCGCAAAAACATCCTGGCCGAGCTGCGGGCGCGCCGTGAGCTTCTCCGCAGCCTTTTGCATCGCCTCCAAACGCCGGAGCTGAAATTGCAGCGCCTCGGCCATTTCTTCTGCGCCCGGCTCAACGCTGTTTTCCTCACGGGGTAAAAGCAGCCTTGATTTCAAATAGGCCAGCCATGCGGCCATTACCAGATATTCGGCGGCCAGTTCCAGATTCAGTGCCTGCGCTCGCTCGATAAAGCCGAGATACTGGCGCGTGAGTTGAAGAATCGAAATCTTCGCCAGATCGACTTTCTGGTTGCGGGCCAGTTCGAGCAAAATGTCGATCGGCCCTTCATAGCCGTCAATATCCAAAAGCAGCGCATCCGCTTCATGGGCGGAAGGCTGCGCCGCCACGCGCGGCGGGTCTTCTTCGAAAGCTACGGCATTTGTCTGCATTATGCGGCGATTTTTGTAAATTCTGCGGCGTTTTGCAAGCGCCTGCGCGCCTTTTCAGACAATTTAGGCACAGATTCGGCGATTTTTTCCATTACAGGGAGCTTTCCGGCGCAATATAGCGCCGCATCGCACCCGGCCTCCAGCGTCGCCTGTACGCGGGCCTCAATGGGGCCAAGCCCGGAAAGTGCCTCCATATCCAGATCGTCGCCCAGCAAAAACCCGTCAAAACCGATAGAGCCGCGTATGGTATCTGCAATGACACACGGGGAAACGGAGGCCGGAAGGGCTGGGTCAAGTGCGCTATAGACGACATGGGCCATCATGCCCCACACGCCCCGCGCACACGGATCAGCGGCGACGGTTCGGAAGGGCCGGAAATCCGTTGTCTCCAGATCCTCCAACGCCGTTTTGACGACCGGCAAATCTTTGTGTGAGTCGGCAGTAGCACGTCCGTGACCGGGGAGATGCTTAATCACCGGCGTAACGCCTGCGGCCAGAAAATTCCGGCAGACCGACAGGCCCAACCGCGCGACAATAGCGGGATCAGAGGAAAAAGCGCGGTCCCCGATCACGTCGTGTGTTTCAGGGAACAGCACGTCCAGAACGGGCGCACAATCGACGTTCACACCGCAATTCTTAAGCTCTTCAGCCATCTGCATGATTGTAAAGCGCAGAGAATCGAGCGCTTGCGCTTCGCCTTCATCTTCGATCTGATCCCCGAATAGCTTCATCGGCGGATATTGGCGCCAATGGGGCGGCTTCAAGCGCTGGACGCGCCCGCCCTCCTGATCAATGAGGATCGGGCAGTCCCGGCCAACCGTTTCTCGTAGGGAATCAGTCAAGGCCCGAACCTGATCGGGCGTCTCGCAATTCCGCGCAAACAGGATAAATCCAAGCGGGTTTGCCTGTTTGAAAAAGGCACGCTCAGCCTCCGACAAAGTAGATCCGGATAGGGAGAGAATAACGGCAGAAGACGACTCGACAGACATGCGGGCATCATACATGATCTCTCCGGCTTACACAGAATTGTTTTACCGGATCTTTTAATTATCCATAATAATTGACTCTTCTAGCGCTATATGATACATATTCCGAAAAAATTGAAGCTGTAAAAAATATAAGAACAGGGCACTATGTCTATTGCAGATACAACACAAGCCAGACAAGGCAAAAGCTTTGATCCTTACCGGGATGCGGAAGGCGCTCTGGAAGCCTTGATGCGCGCCTATAAAAATACCCTGTACCTCGATACGCCTCATACTGTCAGGAAAGACCCGGAAGCGTTGCTGCATTTCCAAAAAACACGCCTAGGTCATCTGCGGCAGACTGCTAAAAGCCTTTTCCAGCATATCGAAGCCTTTCCACCGGACGGGCAGGCCGTCCTGCTTAAACACGCCCATCAAAGCGCCCCTGTCGGCGATGAGAGACTGCAACGCCATTTGCTGCAAAAGCTCCATAAAGTTTTAACGCAAGTTCAGGACCAAACATTAGAGAGGCAGATCGGCGAATGGTTAAAGATGCAAGAGAATCCGGAGGCGCATAAGAGCAAAGCGCCTAAAACACTCCGTGCAAACCGAAAACCCGCTCTCCCGGAAAACTTCACTGCGGCTTGCGCGCAGGTTCGGACGGCGCCTCCTGAGAAGAAAGCTGAGGCGGCGGCCCCTCGTCAAAACGATCTGCTTTTGACCGTACAAGCGGATATCGCCTCTTTACTGGCAGATTATAAGACGCTTTACCAAACGGGGCAGAGTACGGATGAAATTGTAGCAGATATTGAAGATTATGTCCGGGCCATGCCTGTGGATGAACAACCTGCCTTGATCGCTACGGTTTACAGAGATGCTTACGCACACTCCGCCCTTGAGGAGCGCGCTGTTGCCATGATGCTCGAGGTTTTACCTACGCTCTCGGATCAGGCAAAACAAAGTGCAAGCCATTGGCTTAAAACGCGCGTACGGCCCTATGAAGACCTCACAAAACGCTATAACACCCTGAGCACCGCTGCGCCCTCTTCTGCCGCAACCCAAAAAACCGGCTCACACACACGTATAAATAGCGGGAATACACCTGCTCTCATTTTTGGGGGACCCTAGCAGTAATGTATCAGGAATGGTGCGCCAAGACATAGTGTTGTCGAACCAAATTTTCAGCATATTAGAGGAATGGGAGACGGTATTGCAAGGGCTTAGTGGAGATATTTTTATGGATATGCCTGAGCCTAGATTCTGACCAAACAAAAACCGGAATCCATTGAAAGCCAAATCGTTTCAATCCATCATTGACATATAAAAGATTTATGCTGGTTGTTCTATTGGAAAAGAATCTAGACGACTGTGCTGGATGCATTCCGTACACATTCTAGGTTATCATAGTTACGAGTCCTATACAATCTGTCTCTGAAGTGAATTTTAGAATTCTGAAAGCAGCTGGTGGAGCAAAAAACCCAATTAATCGGACAACGATGGAAACTACACATCATGGTATTTGTGGTGATGATGTTGAGCTTCAAAATATAGTATCAACATGGCCACCTTTTAGAACGGGTTTAGTTATTGATGATACGGGTTCAATGAGTAACGAACTCGCTGGCGTAAAATCTGCTCTCACTAATTTTATAGCTACGCATAATACTGATCCTAATAAAATACAAAGGGATGTTTCCTATGAAATTATTAGCTTTAAAGATAGTCCTACTCTAAGGCTCGCCAACACTGAAGATACTGATGCGGTAATCAATACTGTCAATTCACTTTTTCCGTCTGGTGGTGGCGACTGCCCCGAAGATTCAATCGGCGCATTAAATCTAGCCTTAAACAATTTGGTTGGTGATGAGAATAGTGAGGGAGGCATTATCTTGGTAACTGATGCATCTCCAGGGAGTGGAAACGTTGCTGATATTATTTCGCGTGCTCAGGGTTCTTTCTGTATCACGCTTGTAAATAGAAAATATTTGTCTATGCTAGTTGATTATGAGTATTGCTGCGAAAGGTATTCACATTGTTCATGGCGAAACGGCAGGAGGTGCTTTTAAATCTGCTTACCACATGTCGGATCGTCTGCTCATTCAGCGCGATAGTTTGTCCAATGGCCCTGTTCTTAAGTGTGATAGTCTGCAAGAATGGAATCAAGTACGGTTAGATTATGCAAGAGAATTACTCAATTCTACAAGTATAGATTTTAGCAATCTTGGCACCGACTTACTCAATAACTTGGAATGGACAAATAAATTCGATTCTATCTACATATGGGCAGGTACAGGACTAGAGGATCAATTACTTATATTATTCGTTGTCTTTCTGGTTGAATTGGCAGGAGGAAATCTGAAAAATATCAAGTTAGTACAATTTGAAACCATTCCTGATACGCAAACGAAAGCGTACGCCATAGGCTATCTCAGTCCAGAGCAAATACGCAAACATCCAGAACCATTACCACTCAATCAATCTGCCATTGATTGCTACAAAGCTGCTTGGGAAGCGGTTACTAGTAATACTCCTTTATTATTAACGCAATTTATTACGCTATCTAGGTCAATTAATGAACATATAGCTGACGCCCTTAAGTATCTTCTTCGCCGTTATCCCTGCGGCAAAAATGGTCTGGATTTCTGGAGTTACCAACTCTTAGATAATACTAAAAAACAAAAATGTTTAGCAAAAAAAATTATCAGTAATACGCTGGGAATAGATTTTGAAGGTGATCATGTTAGTGAATCCTACTTATTTTACAAGCTTCTTAAACTAGCCAGTAATAAGCTAGAAAAGCCATTACTTAACCTTCATGATTCACAAGCATCATATCACCAGATCGGCGTATCCCTTACAACATTTGGCACTAATGTTTTAAAAGGAAATGCATCATTTTATCCTGCCAATAATATTGATGAATGGATTGGTGGAGTTCATTTATCATCATTAGATAATATGTGGTTTTATAAAGATGGTAAATTGGTTAGTGTGAGTGAAATCTAACCAGTACAAAAAATCAAAAAAAGAGCAAACAGGAATCGAACTAGTAACTCCATTATATATCAGTATGTTGACTAATTTTCTATTTTTTGTATAAAAAATAATGCAGTTATAACAATAGGATAAAGAATGGTGCCCGGGGGCGGAATCGAACCACCGACACGGGGATTTTCAGTCCCCTGCTCTACCCCTGAGCTACCCGGGCATAGATGGGTAAAAAGGATAGATAACTCTGGGCTTATAAAAGAAGTCGTGAGCCGTGTCCAGAGCTAGTGTAAAGATTTAAGCGATAAAAGATGAAAAACGATCCTGAAGCGGTGGGGTACGCCGTTTGCGGGTCATTTCCAGCAGGCCGAGCTTTGTAAAACCGTGAATTTGCACTGTGCAGGGATCTTCGTTCACGGCATCCTCCAGCACGGCTATAAGCTTTTTCTCAGCCGCCTTGTCTTTCATTTTCAGGAAATCGATAACGATAATTCCTCCACAATTGCGCAAGCGGAGCTGGCGGGCGGTCTCTTTGGCAGCCTGAATGTTGATCCCAAGCCGGGAATCTTTATCTCCGCCCTGATTCACGTCAATGGCGGTGAGGGCGGCTGCGTTCTGGATAATCAAGTTCCCCCCGCCGGGTAACAGCGCGTAGGATTGGAAAAGCGATTCGATCTGCCCGATAATGTCACGCTCATGAAACAACGCGAGATCGTCTTCCGCGTGCTTAATCTCAACCGGTTGAATTTTAGTCACAAGATCAGGCGCAAAAATCGAGCACCACTCCTCCACATGCTTGTAATGATCCATCGTCACAACTTCGATCCGGTCGATCCGGCGCCCGGCCTGATCGCTCAGCGTCCGCTCTATCGCATCGGGGCCGAGTGCAATAAGCCCGGCCTCCTGACCCTCAAAATGCCGGCTGATATCCTTCCACATAGCCTGCATGATCTTGCCCTCGCGCAAGAGCACGTCCGTTTGCGTGTTCGCAGCGGCCATACGCAGGATGAAGCCCTGAAGACTGTCGATTTCATCAAGCATCTTCCGCAGGCGACCCCTCATCTTTTTATCCCGGATCCGGCGGGAAATCCGGTTTTCGCAGACCATCGGACAAAAAACCATATACCGGCCCGGCAAGGTAATATCCATGCTCATCTGCGGGGTTTTTGTCTCCCGGCGGGCGTAATCGTCCTCTTCCGCCGCCAAATAGGCGCTCTTGGCCTGCACGGCGACCATATCACCGGGCTGAAATATCTTGCCGATAGGCTTCTCACCGCCTTTGACGATCTTCCCCGACGCCTCGGTAATCCGCGCATCATTATTGTAAAGAATACCCGTATTGAATCCGTCAAGATCAAGAAAAGCAGCATCAAGGGCTTTATCGATGGATTTGATTCTGGCCCAGTAGATCGAGCCCCAGCGCACCTCCTCCAAAGAGGGATCGGCCTCCAGACCGACGAGCAAACCGTCCTGTAAGGCCGCGGCCCACAGGCTTTCTTCCAGTTCCTCGATCAAGATGTCCAAAACGCGGCTCCTTCCAGCATTCTCATTGTATCATAAAGAGACAGGCCGACGACATTGGAATAAGACCCGTTCACGGATTTCACGAAAGCGGCCGCGCGGCCCTGTATGGCGTAACCGCCTGCCTTGCCCTCCCATTCGCCCGTGTGCAGATAATCCGTAATTTCCCGGTCCGACAGGCGCTTGAACGAAACCGCCGTTTCACAAAGCCTGACCCTCTCAGCACCGTCCGGCGTCATCAGGCATATCCCGCCATAGACCCGGTGGCGGCGACCAGACAGGCGCTCAAGACACCGCACAGCCTCTTCACGTGTTTCCGCCTTGGGAAGAACGCGCCGCCCGCAAGCGACAACCGTATCTGCCGCAAGGATATACCCCCCTTTACGCGAAGAGGCAACGGCGCGCGCCTTACCGGCGGCAAGACGCAGTGCCAGATCACGCGGTAGTTCATTTTTATGCGGTGTTTCGTCGATAGAAGCCGGAAGAATTTCCGCCGGCACCAGCCCCACCTGTTTAAGCAGTTCGACCCTGCGCGGGGAAGCGGAGGCAAGAATGAGCATGGGAAAAACCCGTTATTTCTCGCGGTAAATAATGCGGCCCTTCGTCAGGTCGTAAGGCGTCATCTCAACAACAACGGAATCGCCTTGCAGGACGCGGATGCGGTTTTTGCGCATTTTTCCGGCTGTATGCGCCAGAATGACATGGTCGTTTTCCAGCGTAACCCGGAACATGGCGTTGGGGAGAATCTCCGAAACCACGCCTTTCATTTCAATCAGTTCTTCTTTCGCCATAATTTACTTTCTAACCCGTTCTTTCAAAAGCTCTTTTGGTTATACTCTTTCCCTAAAAAAATGCAAGGGACCAGCCCGATACGGTTCCTGAATCCCAAAAACAAAACAGCCCTTCTAAAAAGGGCTGCCTGTTTTTTTCCTATCACAAGAAAATCACGCTTAAGCGGCTTTCTTTTCGGCTTTATCCAGTGCGCTCTGTGCCTGCTTGGCCAGAGCCTCAAAGCCTTTTTCGTCATGGATGGCAATCTCGGACAGAGATTTGCGGTCCAGTTCGATACCGGACAATTTCAGCCCATGTATGAACGTACCATATGTCAGACCGTGCAGACGAGCCGCGGCATTGATACGCTGAATCCACAAACGGCGGAAATCGCGCTTCTTGGTGCGGCGGTCGCGGTAAGCGTACTGACCGGCCTTTTCAACGGCCTGAACGGCGGTGCGGAAGCAATTCTTCCGGCGACCGTAATAGCCCTTGGCAGCTTTGATAACTTTTCTATGACGGGCGTGCGCTCTTGCGCCTCCTTTAACGCGGGCCATTATTTGCCTCCTTTTTCAGCAGCGTTCACAGCCGCTTTTTTCTTCTTACGGGCATAGGGTAAAAAGCTGCGCAGAACCAGACGTTCGTCAGCTTCGCACAGGATCGTCGTCCCTTTGGCCTTACGTTTCATCGCTTTGGATTTATTCATTTGCATATGGCGCATGTAGGCCTGCTTGACCTTCACTTTGCCTGTCGCGGTGATCCTGAATCGCTTCTTCGCCCCGCTTTTGGTCTTCATTTTCGGCATTTTCTTCTCCTTTAAAATTATAACACTTTCAAAGTGGAAAGCGCGATGGCCGAGGCATACCGATCCAGGCCAGACCATCTCTCTTGCAACGGTGAGGGTTATACACGCGCCAGCGCCCAAAAATCAAGTATATTTCTCAATAAATTGCATAACATGATAAAACATAACCTTGCGGTGCGCCGGTTTTGCAAGACCGTGCTCCCCGTCATGGAAAGTCGTGATTTCAATCCGGGGCGATTGGAACCGTGTTCGCACGATCTCAAGCTGTTCCACCGGGGAAATTTTATCCTCTACGCCATGCATGATAAGAGTCGGGACTTCCACAGTCTCGAAGAACGGCTCAAGATCTGCTTCGACCAGTTCCTCCACAAGCGCTCTGCCTATCTTATGGTCCTCAAGCGTAATGAACTCTTTCCCACCTGCTTTTTTTTCGAAACCACTGGCATGAAAAACATTTTCGGCCATTTGGAAAAAGTCCAAAATGGGCCACATGAGAATTTGAAACAGGATTGTTTCCTGCATACTCGCAATGCCGACAGAGGCGCCAAACCCTTCTGCAACCAGAATAAAGCGGTCATATCCCTTTTTTTCCTTCGCCCATTCCAACACACTTTGAACATCTTCACAGGCACTTTTGAACGTAAAATTTTCTTCCAGCCCGCCGCTTTCACCACACCCCCGAAAATCGAAACGCAGCGTATGCAACCCTTTACCCAGGAACATTGATTCAAGCTTCACGTATAAATTATCAGCCCCCGCCTTATCACCTGGAAAATCGTGCAGCATGATCACAAGAGTTTTTTCAAGCTCGTCCGTCAGGCTTTCTGTCGGGTAGCCGTAAAGCATGCTGAGCGCTTCACCATCTTTGGCCAAAATCTGAATATCACAAGTCATGATTGTCCTTTTGTCCCATACACAAGTGTTCAACACTATCTCAAAATTTTGGATTTAAAAACAAGCCTTTTCCTGTTAGGTATGAAGCCCTTGGGATATAAATAGCTTATATCAGGATAGAGAGAATGCGGCCCGATAATTTGAAAAATACGGTATTCAAAGGTATGCGTGCCCGTGCAGCCTCCTTCGTCGAGCACCGCTTTTTTACCCGCTTCATTACAGCCGTTATCATCGTCAACGCCGTAGCCCTCGGTCTGGAGACCCATCTGCCGCTTGTTGAGCGTTACGGCCATGTGCTGCATATTCTCGACAAAACAGCCCTTGTAATTTTCGCCGCCGAGATCGTTCTTAAGCTCTACGCCTACCGCCTATCTTTTTTCCGGGCCGGGTGGAATGTTTTCGACTTTCTGATTATCGCGATCGCCGTTATCCCCGCTGTCGGCCCGTTTTCCGTGCTGCGGGCGCTGCGGATATTCAGGGCGCTGCGCCTCGTCTCCGTCGTCCCGCAAATGCGCCGCGTTATCGCTGCCCTGCTACATGCCATTCCCGGCATGGCCTCGATCATCGCAGTTTTGCTGATTATTTTTTACGTCTCCGCTGTCCTCTCGACAAAGCTCTTTGGACTGGGAATGAGTGATCCATTCCTGCAAGAGCGTTTCGGCTCAATCTCGGCCTCCATGTATACGCTCTTCCAGATCATGACCCTTGAAGGCTGGTCCGAAGATATTGTCCGCCCCGTCATGGCAACACACCCTTATGCCTGGATATTCTTCATCCCCTTTATCATCATGACCAGCTTCGCGGTCCTGAACCTGTTTATCGGGATTATCGTCGATGCGATGAGCGTCATGCATCAAAAAGAGGACGGGCCATATTGCGGCCCTGAACGCCGCAAATTCAAAGACCCTGCCGACGAAATCAAAGCCATGCGCGAAGAGCTGGCGCAGATAAAGGCTTTATTGCAAGGTAGGGATTAGCACAAAAAGGCTTCAAGCAGTATACCCCCTTGCGCAAGCCGGCCCGGAAAACGTCATTGCGCAACGATAGTGTTTTCCGAAGCTAACTGTTTCTAATGCGCCTGCGCCCAGCTTTTGCCGCTCCCGGCTTCAGCAAGGAGAGGGACAGAGATTTTCGTACCATTCACGCTTTTGAACGCATGCTCCATGACATCTTTCACAAGGGTCTGCGTTTTGTCCAACTCGCCTTCCGGCACTTCAAAAATCAGTTCGTCATGAACCTGAAGCAGCATTTTAGCGTTAAGACCCGCTGCGGAGAGCGCACCCGGAATCCGGATCATTGCGATTTTCATGATATCGGCCGCCGTGCCTTGAAGCGGCGCATTGATCGCTGCCCGCTCCGCGCCGGATTTAAGCGCCGGAACCTTGGCGTTGATATTGGGCGTAAAGCATTTGCGGCCATAAAGCGTCTTCACATAGCCGTTCCTACGCGCTTCGTCTTTTTTTTCTTCCATATAATCCTGTATCTCACTAAAGCGAGTCAGATAGCGCTTTATAAAATCATTCGCATCCGCCGGATCGCAGCCTAACTGCTTGGCCAACCCCCAGCCGGAAATCCCGTAGATAATCCCGAAATTCACGGCCTTGGCCTGCCTGCGCAGCTCCGGCGTAACCTCATCTAGCGGAACGCCAAACACTTGCGAGGCCGTCAGAGCGTGAATGTCTACCCCGTCCCTGAAAGCTTGCCTGAGCGCCTCTACCCCGGCCAATTCCGCCGCCAGCCGAAGCTCGACTTGGCTGTAATCGACGGAGAGCAACACATGCCCCTCTTCGGCGGTAAAAGCCTCGCGGATTTTACGCCCGTCTTCGGTGCGGATCGGAATATTCTGGAGATTCGGATCAGAAGAGGCCAGCCGCCCCGTGCTGGTGCCGGTCAAATGATAGGAGGTATGGACGCGGCCTGTCTCCGGGTTAATCTCGTCCAAAAGCGCTTCCGTGTAGGTAGATTTGAGCTTCGACAGGCCCCGCCAATCAAGGATTTTGCGCACGATATCGTGCCCTTGCGCGGCCAATTCCTCAAGGACGCCTACATCGGTCGCCCATTGCCCGGTTTTGGTCTTTTTACCACCCTGCAAGCCCATCTGGTCGAATAATATTTCTCCGATCTGCTTGGGCGAACCGACATTAAACGGCGTCCCGGCCAGCTTGTGAATCTCCTCCTCCAGTGCCGAAATCCGTTTCCCGAAATCACTGCTTAAGGATTTCAGAACGGCCGGGTCTACCTTGATCCCGGCAAGTTCCATCTCCGCAATCACAGGGATCAGCGGGCGGTCGATATTCTCATAGACCGCAAGCATTTTCTCGGCAATCAAACGCGGCTTAAGGATTTCATAGAGTCGGAGCGTAATGTCCGCATCCTCTGCGGCATAATCAAGCGCCTTGTCGATTGAAACCTTATCGAACGTCACCTGCGCTTTACCCTTCCCGGCGACCTCTTCATATTTGATCGTTTGGTGCCCAAGATGCTGGAGAGACAGGTTATCCATGCTGTGCGAATGGGAAGACCCGTCCAGCACATAGGACATCAGCATCGTATCATCGCACGGACTCATCCGGATTCCATGCCGAGCCAGAATTTGCCAGTCATATTTCATGTTATGCGCGATCTTGAGGACGCTTTCATCTTCAAGGACGGGCTTTAGAATATCGATCACGCGTTTGAGCGGGAGCTGCGGGATATCGCCTCCGTTCGCTTCACCGAGGAGATCAGCCTGTTCGGCAACATGCCCGACCGGGATATAGGCCGCTTCCCCGGCATGAACGGCGAGTGAAATTCCGACGAGATCGGCCCGCGCCGGGGTCAGAGATGTTGTTTCCGTATCAATAACGAGTAAGCCCTTTTCTTCCGCTTGTGCCACCCACTCACGGAGTGTTTTTTCATCATTGATCAGGGTGTACGTGTTTTCGGAAGGCGGCTTGTTTTCAGGCTTAGGGACGGAGGCCCCTGCTTGCGCGGGGAACACGGAAGAAGATGGGGAAGAAACCGACTCACCCCCTAGCCGCTTAACGATCGAATTGAAGCCTTGGGCCTGCAAAAACGCCATAAGTTCCGGTTTTTCCGGATCATGCGTTTTCAGCTCTTCAAGGGCCAGCGGCACTGGCGCATTCTCATCAAGCTTAACCAGCTTTCTCGATATCCGGGCCATCTCCGCGTTTTCGATCAAGGCCTCGCGGCGTTTAGGCTGTTTGATCTCTCCAGCGCGTTCCAGCAACGTATCCAGATCACCATATTCGTTGATCAGTTGCGCCGCCGTCTTAATCCCGATGCCCGGTACGCCGGGAACATTGTCCGTTGAGTCCCCGGCCAGCGATTGCACATCCACGACCCGCTCCGGCCCAACGCCGAATTTTTCAACCACGTCTTCGGGGCCGATAAACTTGCCCTTCATCGGATCGAGCATACGTACGCCCTCGCCCACGAGTTGCATCAAATCCTTATCCGAAGAGACAATCACAACCTTTTTCCCACAGCTTCGCGCCAGCTTCGTATAGGCGGCAATCAGATCATCCGCTTCATAGCCTTCCTGCTCGATCGCCGGAATGTCGAAGGCCTGCGTTGCCTGACGGATCAACGGAAATTGCGGGATCAGCTCTTCCGGCGTTTCATCACGGTTGGCCTTATAATCCGGGTAAATCTCGTTACGGAAATTCTCGCGCGCCGCATCAAAAATCACAGCCATATAAGGCGCATGATAATCCCGCAGCATTTTGAGCAGCATATTCGTAAAGCCGAACACAGCGCCGACCTCCACCCCGTCCGGGTTGGTCATGGCGGATTTACGCCCGTAAGCCAACGCGAAATACGCCCGGAAGATAAAGCCGGATCCGTCTACGAGATAAAGTTCGCCGTCTTCCTGAGTATCCGGATCGGGCGCGGTCTGTTTTTCTGCTGCGTTCATGGGCAGCAGCATGGACCAGAGAACAAGGGAAGTCCAGAGACGATATGACGCTCATGAAAAACCGCGCCACCGGGAAGGCAGCGCGGTCAAGACAGTTGGATTGGAGTAGTCTTCACACAAAAAACTTTTTAAGGCCGTTTTTTACCCGAAGCCGGGCCGGTAGCCGATATCGGCATTCTTCTCACGGTCGTATTTATAGCTCGCCGTTTCATCGCCTTTAGGCTTCATAAAGCTGGGCGGCTCGTATTTCGTTACAAAATCCCCGGCGCGGGCCAAAAGATCGGTTGCGGAGACTTTCGCATGGGCAATTCCCTGCGCCAGTTTGCCCATCACATTCGCATAAGCTTCCTGCGCAATCTCGGTCCCCATGACAACCATGCCTACAATCACGCCCATCTCCGGAATTTTCCCTTCCATCACGCTTCCGAACGCATCGGCAGCCATCATCTTCACCTCTTCAAGGCGCTTACCTGCAGGCTTTTTCCCACCGCCGCCGCCCTTGCCGCTTGAGGATTTGCCTTCTTCTTCCTCGCGCTCGCCTTCTTTTTCACCTTTATTGTCGTTGGTGATCTCAATATCCACATAGGTCGGGCTTTGAAGGCTGACCGGATAATATTTCAGCTTCTCAGGCACAAGGTCTTTTCCACTCAGACCCGCCTTCAGCTCGATGCGTACGTGATCGGGACTGCGCCAGTCCATCACGACGCAATGACTCTTATACTCGCCTGCCTGCCGGCAGGGATGAATTAGCTTTTTCCCGGGATAGAACGGCTCGCTTATACCGCATTCTTCCAGAAATTGTTTGACGTTTACTTGCATAACACCACTCCTTTTTTAACCATCCGCTTGTCCTTGGGCCGGTTTCGACCGGTTTTAATTTACGGAAATTAGCTTTATCATGGCCTCAAAACATTAAAAAAGCCTTAACGAAATTGCCCTCTTGCAATATTCCTGTTTTCCACCTGCTTTTTTTGAATTCAGAGCGGCTTTTCTGCTAGAATGATGGGAGCAGCGGGGAGGAGCATATGATCCGTCATATCCGGTTTTTAGGGATTTTTCTGGCATTGAGCGTCGTGCCGGCGCCTTTTGTGCAAGCCGATATTTTCATCGGCGCCAAGAAAAGCTCGCAGACTGATGAAACCGACAAGCCGACCGTATATATTAAGAAACCCTCCCAGAACGGCACGCAAAAAGACGATTCCGACCGGGATTTTTATATCTCAAAAACTGTGGATACAACCGGCCTGATCCAGCATACGCAAGATGAGATGAAGCTGGCCTCTTATTGGCAAAAAACAGGCCGCGAGCCGCAAACGATGGATGAGCGCCTTTTATACGCCAGCGCGATGCGCGCCGATGACCGCATGTTAATCGCCAAACGGCGCAAAGCTCTATTCGCCTATCTGATCAAAGAACAGGAAAAAGCGGAAATCAGAGTTGAAGAAGGATGGAAGGCCGCGGATCTTCGGCCCAGCAGACCGGCGGCCCTTGCGAAAAGCGCCTCAGCAGGCGCGAATAATACCGCTCAAAAAAAGAAAAAAACGATTTACGTCACCAAAAAGAACGATACCTCCGCCAAACCCAAACGCGTCTTTACGGATTTCCGGTAAAGCCGTATTGCAGCCGTGGAACCGGCAGCGCAAGCGTACCCTGCTCCTCCGGCCCTTTCCAAAAGCGCATTCATTCGTTAAAGCAATTTAGGTGAATGGTGCCGCAACACGGACTCGAACCGCGGACCTGATGATTACAAATCAACTGCTCTACCAACTGAGCTATTGCGGCGTACCAGATCTATCTTCACCTTATTATTGCCTTATTACGGGCAGGGGCAAGATAATAACCCCTTGAAACTTTTAGGCTCTCCGGCTTGAGCCGTTTAATTACAAATCGACTGCACTACCACTGTGCTAAACCGGCAAGGCCTGATGGCGGTCATATGTAGCAAAGAAAGAGCGGTTTGAACAGTCTTTTACGCATGATAACGTAATATTTATTCAAAGGCGTTTAACGCGCTGTATAGACTAAAATAATTCGGCGAGCATGCAGCGTGCCGATCCGCCGCCATATTTTTCAAGAGTTGTCAGAGGTGCCGAGACGACACCGTCGAAATGTTTGCCAATCATGGCGCTCTGTGCGGAAAAAAGCGCCTTGAACGCACCGTCCGAGATAGCCAGCATTTTTTTGCCGTCCCGCCCCTGTACCTCCAGCGCATTGCCGGAAAAGGCGGCGAGTTGCTCCATAGTCAGTTCCAGTACCTCATGCGTTGCGCTGAGTTTGGAGAAGACCCGTTCCCGGTCTTCGGGGGCAATACAGGGTGTACAGAGCGCTGCCATGCTTGTGCCGATATACATCAGGCAATCCGTGTGATAGACGGGTGGTCCCTTATGGCTTTGCGTTTCAAAAATGACAGGCTCGTAATCCATTTCGGCGCACCATTTCTTGACAAGCGCGCGGTCTGTCCGGCTGGACAGGCCCGCATAGCCGATCTTATTTGCCCGGTCCATACAAATGCTGGCAGTCGATTCCAGACTTAGACCTTCAGCTTCATAGCCGGTCCAGTCCTTGACATGCGGATAGGCGCGGGCGAGCGCGTCCAAAAGTGCAGGGATACGCTCTTTCTGGCGGTTTTCGTTGAGCATCGGATAGATGAAAAGCCGCCCGTCTGCATGCGTCGAAAAGCCGTTCGGGAACACGGCGTCGGGGCAGGCGGCATCGCCCTTGATCGTGGTCACGATTACACCGTTTTCGACCAATTTGTCGCGAAAAACCCTGAATTCTTCAAGCGCCCTGTGGAACGTCGCTTCATGCGGCTCTGCATCCGGTGCCTGATAGACGTTCGTTGCCATTGTCTGCGGATTTGCATAGAAGGAGGCCGGTTCGACCATCAAGAGGCGGTTTGTAGATTGCATCGTCAACGTCATGTAGGGTGGGTCCAGAGTAGAAGCGCTCGGGCCGGATGAAACAAATCTTCAAAAGGGTAGGACATAAGCGACTTTGATGCAAGAGGGAGGGGAGATCAGGTATAGACGGCCTTAAGTGACGCTATATTTGCCGTTACTCCCACTCAATCGCCCCATATGCATGAACCCCAGTATTTCTGCGGGTTTTTAATCTTGTTTGTAACAACTTTGTAAAACTTTGTGCCCATTTTTATTTTCATATTATTAAGGTGAGCGCTCCATATATAGGTTTTTATCCCAAAAACTTCTCCATGTTCAACTGAATCTTTAACCCTCTGTTTTTAACCAAACCCCTATGAAGCAGGGTATGAAAAACAGTTTTTCATACCTTGTTGATTTTATGTCCCCGCCCTGTATAGTTTACCGCCACACCACACTCCTGACCTCAACCAAACAACATGCATTTGATTGAGGTCAGGAGTGTGGTGTGGCGGTGGTGGCGGTTTAAGTGTGGGCGGGGTGTTTGATGTGGGGGTGTTGTTTGGTTTTTTGGGGTGGGTGGTCGGGTTGAAGTTTTGGGGAATAAGGATAGCGGGAAGATGGTTTTTTTTAATTTTTTTGTGGGGCGGGAGCTATGATATTTCAGGAGCGTGATGCGGAGATTTTACGGTGGGTGAATGGTTTTGGTTTTGCGAGTGCGGAGCAGATCAGGCAGTTTATGAAGGTGGGAAATACGGCGGCTTATGTCAGGGTCAAGAAGCTGGTGGAAGGCGGGTATCTGGCGCGCGAGCGTATTTTGCATGGGCAGGCGCGTATTCATAAGGTGACGAAAAAAGGCGTGCTGGCCAGCGGCGATGCGGTCTTGCCGTTGAACTATGTGAATTTGGGCACGTTCAGGCATGATTTCAAGCTGGTCGATCTGGGGCTGATGCTGGAGGAACAGACGGGTGGCACGTTCCAGCCGGACAGGCGCATACGGCATGATGAGGGCCTTAGCGGCGTGGGCCAGCTTGGCCATGTCGCGGACGGTTATTTGCATATCGGCGAGGACAAGCCGATTGCCGTCGAGCTGGAGCTGTCCGTCAAATCGCGGGCGCGTATTCAAAGCATCATTGACGGCTACGGCGGCAATCTGGCCGTGAAGGAAGTCTGGTATTACACAGACCAGAAAAGCGTGGCCGCCGCGATTGGAAAAGCCGCGCGGGGCTTTTCCTTCATCAAGGTAAGGCAAATCCCGGAAAACCTTCCAGACAAGAGGCTGGCCGGATGAGCGGAGGCAAGGATTTAAACAATCAGGAAATCGGCGCGTATATCATTATCGTGCTGGCCGTGTTGTGGGCGGCTTTTTCCCTCGGCCCGCAGGTGCTGATAATGGCCGCTGTGAGCGCGCTGGTTCTGACGTTTTTCCGGGCCAAGTTCGTTATGGCCGTTTATGTGGCGCTGGCCTCGGCTTTTGCCGGGATGCTCTGGCATCAGGATTTGACCTTCTGGCTGACCAGCCCGGTCAACATGATGCATACATTTTACGCCTCTGCGTTTCCCGGCAGCCTTCTTTATTTCTTTGTAAAATCCGGCGAGCTCGCCGGATTCATGGATCGTCTGATCGTGCAATCGTGGAACTGGTTCAAAGTCCCCGAACTCTGGCTTTTATACGCGCCCGCCGGGGGCTTTTGCGGCGCGTGTATCTATGGTTTCCTGAACTTTTGGTTTCAAAATCCGCTTGGAAGCCTCAAGCGGCAAAAACAAATGAATAAAAATCACGGGAAGGTCGGCGACCTTCCCTCCGCAATCATTAATCAGAAATCCGCCGAAACGGCGGTGGGTTCTCTGATCGGAACGGACCGATACGCGCGGCGTATCGAACTCAGTGACAAATGCGCAAACCAGCATACGCTGGTACTCGGCACAACCGGGTCGGGGAAGACCGTCACAGTGTGCAATATTGTTGAAAGCGCAATCCGGCGCGGATTGCCCCTGATCTATATTGACGGCAAAGGGGATTACGATCTGGCTTGCCGCGTCGCCCGGTTCGGGCGGGAAAGCGGCAGGCCGGTATCTGTCTTTGCCATGAAAGGCGAGAGTATCGCTTATAATCCGTTGTCATGTGGAGGTTTCACATCGAAAAAAGACCGGATCATTGAATTACGGGAATGGACGGAGGAGCATTACAAGAAACTCGCCGAAGGCTATCTGCAATCCGTGTTCAAGGTTATGGATTCCTGCGGCATCCCTTCTAACATGGTAAGCCTTTCCGAAAATCTGGATTTGAAAAAGCTCAAGGCATTGGTGCGCCAGCATGAGGCCGACATTCCAGACGCGCAGGCCCTCATGGATGAGCTGAATAATCAGGATCAGGCCTTCAAGAGCATTGAAAGCCTCACTGCGGAAATCCGTAATTTTACGGCTTCGGAAATCGGGCCGCTATTCCGGGTGGAGGAAGACAAGCCCGTTTTGACGTTGGATCAGATTCTGGCGGAAAACGGCGTGGCGTATTTTTGCCTGCCCGCTCTGGAGTTTCCGTCAATGGCGCAGACCTTGGGGCGGCTGGTGATTAACGATCTGAAAGCCACGATGGCGCAGCAGCTTGGGCAGGGCGTGAAGAAGACCGTCTATGTGATTTTTGACGAGTTTTCCGTCTTTGCCGGGGAGCAAGTGTTGAATGTCATTAATATGGGC
>JAGRKA010000028.1 GCA_020442475.1 Alphaproteobacteria bacterium
TGCCCAGACGAAACCCGTGCCTACAGGAATTTGCGCAATTTACGGGCGCCCGTTTTTTGATTTTGGAAGGGACAAGGCAAATAGGCACAAACAAAAAATCATGAACCTAGCCTCTCAAATGAAGCCGTACCCGGATTAAAGCCCCCCATAGACCATACAGTCGAATTTGGGTAACAGTTTCAATAAACCCTTGCCTTGGGCGGGGCGGGATGGTTTTGGCATTCTCTGCGCGTGTCGGATAGAACTTCTCTTGGATATTGTCCGTGAAGTGTGAACGAAACATAAAAAAAGCAATACCAATTCCTGTGCCAAAGAGTATGGTAGAGCTTAGAATATGAAGTGTTTTAACGAATAAATACAAATCCATAGCTATGAATGATAAAGCCCCTTACAGCTATCGGGAAGACAAAAACGTCCCTGATTTTGATGATACACACCCTGTCATGGTTTTTGATGGTGTTTGTGTCCTGTGTTCGGGTGGCGCAGCCAAGCTCATTAAATGGGATAAAAAGGGCGTGTTCCGCTTTGCTACGGCTCAATCCAAGTTAGGCCATGCACTATTGGAGCATTATGGCTGCGATACAGTGAATTTTAATACAGTGTTGCTTGTTTCGGAGGGTAAAGGCTTTACCAAATCAGGGGCTTATCTTGAAACCGCTAGGCAGTTAGGTGGTTTGTGGCATTTAACCAGAATATTCGGCATCTTGCCTAAGTTTATTCGTGACCCTTTGTATGATTGGAAAGCCCGCAATCGCTATAACTGGTTCGGAAAGACAGAATACTGCAAGCTCATTCCTCAAACTTTAAGAGATAGGTTTTTGGAAATTTAGTACCATGTCTAAAGCTTCCCCTGCATACAATCAAAAAGTAGCGATAACTCTTTATACCCTTTTGGGTAAAGCGGTATGGACGATACAGCACTTAGAAGATGCGCTTAACAGAGTAATCATAATCAAAAACCCAGAAGCGAATACTAAAACAAAAGCTGATGAGATTTTAAAATCATATCGTAAGCTGCCACTAGGAAGAGCAATAGAGCGAGCCGAAAAAGAACAAACTTTTGATGATGGATTGCAGGAGCGTTTAAAAGACTTTTTGCAGGAGAGAAATTGGCTCATTCATCATTGTATGTACGAAAGTGCTGATGATGTGGGCTATAAGGTGGTTGGGAAGGACAGAACGGTAATAATAGCGCCCGTTTCTATCATAGAGGTGGTGGTCTATAGCTTTCATTGTGTAACACCTGATGTACCAAATGGTTAACAACAAGTGCTTACGATTTAAGAAAAACTAGGAAATCCAATGCCTCGGAACGAAGTGTAGAGGGATGGCAGGGGATGTAGTCCGATGATAATTATTCTTTCTGTTACCTTATTCAGAGACAATAACTTTAATGGCCCTGCTATCGGCGCGACCTTTGGTGTCGACCACGCGGATGGTATGTTCTCCCGGCTGCGGTGTCCAAAATAGCGGGGCTTGTGGATCGGCCGTGCCTAAAAATTTGTTATCGGCGAACCAATAGAGAGGTTCTTCGTTACGGGTGTTTTTGGCTTCTAAAGGAATGCTCTGCTGATCTTTGTGATGATAGCTATAGGCATAAGAAATGCCTTCGCGCGGGGAGAGGATTTCCGGCGCGTCGCCGCCCAAACGCACCACAAAAAAAGGCGATTTTCCCGGAATAAACCAGCTTTGCTCTGCCATACCGCAATCTCTAAGCTCCCCAGTATCAGGGCAAACAGATAGCCGAGCGACATTTAATTTTGTGAGCGCCGGACCGACTATATCAGCAAGTTTCTCTCTATTCTCCACCGTACGCACCAAATCAAAAAACAAAGGCGTTGCGGCTTGCGATCCGATGAGAGCGGGATTGGCATGCCCATCAAAATGCCCAACCCAAACCGCCAGCACATAGGGGCCGAACACACCCACCGTCCACGCATCACGAAAGCCATTGGACGTTCCCGTCTTCCAATATACAGGCAATGACCGCCTAGCATTGGTAAACGGCATCATGCCGGGGCGGTCTTGCTCCAGCATGCTTAGGGTCACAAGTGCAGCTTCAGGGCTGAGCATCGATATCGGCTCGCTCGCATTATTATTCTTGGTGTAACGCAAGTCCTTAAGCACGCCGCCATTCGCCAACATCGCATAGAATCTAACGAGACCCCGCATATCAATTTCCGCACCGCCAACTACAATAGAAAGCCCGTAATGCTTACGATTTTCAGGAAAGCCTGCTCCTGCCTTTTGCAAAAAGCCATAAAGATCAGGCGTGCTTAATTTCTGCGCAAGCGAAATAGCGGGAATGTTCCGGCTCAGCACCAACGCTTCACGCGCCGGAATTTTGCCGACAAAGCGATTGTCAAAATTGCCGGGTCGATATTCCGCAAAAAACGCCGGATCATCATCAAGGAGCGTTTCAGGATGGATCAACCCTTGTTCCAGCGCCAACGCGTAAACAAAGGGTTTCAGCGTCGAACCGGGCGAGCGCCGCGCCAGCGTTCCATCCACCTGTCCTTCAATGGCTGCATTAAAAAAATCGCCGGAGCCAACAAGGCTACGCACCGCCATATTCCGCGTATCCACCAACATCGCCACGGCATTATCAAAGCCCTGAGACTTATGGCGATCAAGATAAGATTTTACAGCCCGCTCGAACTTTTTCTGCGTCCCCAGATCCAGCGTTGTATTAATCGCGCCTTCATCGGCCTCCTCCACCAGCCCATCTACAAAATGCGGCGCCAGAAACGGAAGATCATCACGTCCAAAAGCCGTGAGCGGCATCTTCATAAAAGGTGCATATTGTGTCGCTTGCGCGGACGGAAGTTGCCCGAACAAACGCAGCCGCGCTTCCTGCCACGCACTATTGTCCGCGCGCAAGGGAAAGCGTTTGATCGGGTTTTGCGGAATGACCGCCAGCGCCAAACTTTGTGGCAACGCGAGGTTTTTGGCACTTTGCTTAAAGTAAATCAGCGAGGCCGTCCCCGCACCGTATATATTGCCGCCATAAGGCGCAAGGTTGAAATAAGCCTCAAGAATATCTTTCTTACTATAATGCGCTTCGATACGTAGCGCGGCAAGTATTTGCCACAGCTTCCCGACAACACTTCTGGTATCCAGATTATCGCGCATGCGCACGACCTGCATAGTGATCGTTGACCCACCCATCGAACGCGAACGGCGCACATAGGTCTCATACGCCCCGCGTACAAGCGACACAGGATTCACGCCGGGATGGCGGTAAAAATAACGATCTTCTTGGAGCAATGTCGCCTCGATTAAATCCGGACTAATATCCTCCAGCTTTGTGTAAAGCCGATAGCTATCGTCTTCGGCGAGGGTGAGACGCAATAACGCCCCGCTCCTATCGTAATAGGCGGTTGAGAACGACGTGTTTTGCAGCAAAGGCGGCTTGGAATACAAAGCCCACAGCATACCGCCTGCAAAAAGCACCAAAAGTGCAGCGCATGTAATGATTATCGAACGTTTAGCGCGTTTCATCACGCACCTGAATCATACCGGCGCTGCCCTTCGCAGTTTTGCTGAGGTCATACATCGCTTCGGCATAGGGCGGCGGCACTTGGAATTCCCCTTTGGAAATCGCGCGCAGACGATAATGGAAAGTCTTTTCCTGAGGCGCAACGTCGGAAAACAGAACAAGACGGTCTTCACGCCGCTCTACAAATTCAGGGAATAGCGTTGAACCTTGCTCACCACCTTCCGGCTCCAGCGCAAAACCGGCAGGCAGCAAATCAACAATCGCGACATTCTTGATCGTGCGGTCATCAAAGGCACGCACAGTAATCACGGCCTCAATGACATCACCGACATTCACCAGTCCGCTCACAGGCTTGCCGTCTTTATCAAGATAGCTGCGCGCAATCTCCATCCCGTTAGTAATCGGCTTATCCCTCACATCACGGCTATAGCCCGTCTGTGAAAGCGTATAAAAGAACGGCTCCTGATTACCGCCTACCCCTAAGAACGCCTTCTTCCCGCTCGTGATGTGCAGCTCGGAAATCCCTTGCGACAGCGGAACCCGCAGCACTAAATCACCGGAAGGCTCTGGAATTTTCCCATCGGCCTTTATAGTGATACCCGATGTCTTAATCGCTTCACTTTCTAGCGCTGCATAATCGCTGAGCGCCTGAATCGCATACGAAGCTGAGAGCGTATTATAGCGCTGCGAATTAACGAAATCGGCAATCTTAAAGACAATCTGTTTATCCAGCGTCTTAAAACGCTCCGGGAAATGGCGCGCAAGCAAAGAAACATAGCGCGCATATTTTACAAAGGGATTGGCATAAGGCTTATCCCAGCTTGCATCCTTATAGCTGATCTCTCCTGCAGACATGCCTTTTTCGAAGTCGTCCATCGTGTCGTTGGCCAATTTAATCTGCTGCATCATTTCATAAGACGCGGCGATATAGGCCGCCGAAAGATCGGTTTTCCATGCCTCATTTTTCTTATCTTCAAAATAGCGAAGCCAATGCAAAATCTCGTTACTCGTCACCATACCGCTGCGGGTCAACACATAAATTCCGTAGGCTTTCACACGAGCATCATCCATGGACATGATGTCTTGATTGACCCAATTGCGCAGGTAATAGATGCCGCGTTGAAGCATATCGGACGGCACGGGGTAATCTGCATTATACGCATCAATCAGGAAATCCATCGCGTAAACAGAGGCAAAATTATCCTCGTTATACCCGCCGCCCCATAAGGAGAATCCACCATCATCAGTTTGGCGCTGACGTAAGTTCGAAACGGCAATGCCGATCTTCTCTTTCATCTGCGCTTCGGATGGCGCAAATTCCGGGAAGCGCATCAGCGAGAGCTGCGGGAAGACACGGCTAATGATCTGCTCCGTGCAGCCATAAGGAAAGCTATCAAGATAGCGCATAAGGCCGCTGATATAGGCGGTTGGAAGCGGCGATACCGACAGAGTGCTGATGGCAAATTGTGGATAGAGCGTCCGGGTGACCTTAACATCCGCTTTGCCACCCTTGGCATAGCCTGCGCTCATCGTCGTCTCATTGGCGGTGGGCGGGCGAATGCTTAAAGTCGCTTCCGCGCTTTGCTGCGCCTCGCCAAGTTCAGCGTGCAGGATCAAGCTCGCGGGGCCAAGCGCCTCTGTCGCCTTGATCGTAAAGGCAAGGCTGGTTTCCGAACCTTCAGCGATTTTTACGCTTTCGGCAGGCGGGATGATAAGGCTCAAACCTGCGGACGGTTCCAAGCGTACAGAAATCGTAGCATCCGCGCCGGAGCCTTTCGCGCCGTTGGCAATCGTCACGCTGGCCTCGGCCGTGTCACCGGGTGCAAGGAAGAGCGGTACATTCGGTGTCATGACAATATCCGAGCGCACAGTCATATCCTTTTCCATCGCGCCGACACGGCCTGCGCTAACAGCCACAGCCATCACGCGGAGCTGCCCGTTAAAGTGACCGGGCGGGGTAAAGCTTAGGGTTTTCACTTCCGTATCCAGATCAACAATGCCCGACCAGTAAACTGCGGGCGCGAGCGTTTTACGCTGGAACGGGTTGAGATGTTTGCCAAGCACGGCTTGTTCCTTCGCTGCGCCGCCACCATTGGCCGAGAGTGCCTTAATCAATTCGTAATCAGGCATCAAAAGATCCAGCATTTGCGAGGTCTGCACCTGAAGCGCGCGGCTGAGCAAAAAGTAATCCACCGGATCAGGCGTTTTATATTTCGCGACCTGTAAGATCCCCTCATCAACCGCGAAGATGATGGCTTTGCCTTTTTGATTGCCTTTATATTTAATCTCAAAAGCCTCACCCGGTTTCGCAGTTTCCGGCACACCCAGATCAATCGCCACCGTCCGGTTTTCCGTTCCCGCTGTAAAAGGCACAATCGCGTTGCTGAGCGGGTTCATATAAATCTCCCGCGCATTGATATCGCGCACAAACGCCACATTCACATAGCCCTTGCCGGAGAAATCCTTGGGGATGTCAATCGTTTGCAGCGTCTCGGTCTTATCGGTGCTAAACCATTTATGCGCAACGATATGATCGCTTTCGAGCGTGATCAGCCCTGCTCCAATATAAGGCGCAGTGATGTTCAGCTCTATCGTTTCGCCAGCCGCATAATCGGATTTATTGGTTTTGAGTTTGAGGGCGGCCTCACGATCGATACCGTTTTTGCGCTGCCCTTCTCCGGCGATTGAAAACGGCACATCCAGAACAATCAAACCGTCTTTGGTTTTAAGGCGATAGATATACTCGCCCAAATCATCGGTCGGTAATGAGAGAGACGTGCCACCATCGGCGATTTTAAATTCTTCCGTTTTGAGGCCCTCTTCCTTCGGCACGGATTCATAGATAAAAGACCCGTCATCACGTTTGATAAGCGTCGAAACATAGCTTCTTTTGACAAGCTCTAAAGACAGGCCATCCACACCCATAGGCGTAAGCGACGGGCTGAGCGCGAGGAGTTGCACGGCATAGTCTTTGCCTTTGCGCAAATATCCAAGATTAGTGTCACTGTGATAGCCAAGCGCATAATCCATCGGTGAGACCAGCGCAGTGCTATAGGCCGTCACGCCTTTCCCGCTTCCGGCTTCATAGCCTGTTGCCTCTAAATTCAGGCTGTAGGTCGCACGCTCCTGCCGCCCCAATTTCAAATCAAGCTGCGCATGTCCATCCTGATCCGTTTTGACGCTTGGCAAATCATATTGAATGCTGCGCGGCTTGGCCGCGTAGGGATCGTAAAAATGATAATCCTTATACTCTTTGAACGAAAGCCGCGCAGGGTTCAGTGTCACCGCCCCTGTCACTTTCCGCTCAGACGCAGGCGTGCCGTAAAGATTGCGCAGATCAATCGACGCTTTCAGATCATCCGGCTTGACCCAGCCGATACCTTCGCCCACATCCTTGCCGCCTTGCAAAAATGCCGTGCTGATCTTCAGGCGATCGGGCATGAATTCCTCGACGCGGATTGTGGTGCTGCCGAGAATGCTACCTTTTTTGCCGTCACCCGCGATATAAAGATTGGCGCTATATATACCGGTCGCCCCTGTCTCTTCCGTTTCCAGCGAAATCTCCTCTAGCCCCGTCGCAGAAAGATTGAGCAGTTCATCCTTCACCACACGCCCGCGCGGATCGGTAATTTCAATCTTAAGCGGTAAAGACGGCGGCAAAGCCTGCCAATCCGCATTTTGTACGATCATCCCGATATGTGCAGTCTCACCAGGCCTGTAAATCCCGCGGTCGCTAAACATAAACGCGTTCAAGCCATCCGCCGCAATGCGCGTTCCACCGACATCAAAGCGCGAAACATTGAGCACCCGGTCACGGCGATCATAGGGAATAAAGCTATAATCACCCCCTTTTTGCGCGGTGATCGCAACAGGCGCGCGGTCCTTAGTATAGGCACCAAAATCAGGCAAGGCGATATGCCCGTCGTGATCCGTTTTTCCGGTAAAGACAGGCAAGCCATTACGCCCCAGCACCAATATATCGGCGCCCTTTACCGGCGTACCGCTGCGAAACGAGGTCAGGAAGACATCTCGGCTTTTATCGGCGTTTTGCTTGACCAGCAAGCCCATATCGGTAACCAATACAAAGCGCTGTTCTGCACTGCCTATAGCTTCATTATCTTTAAACCCCTGAATATTCAAAAGGAAAATACCTTTGCGATCATCCTTCAGATAAGGCGCAAAATCGAACGCCGCATATTGCGAGGCATAAGGGTCGGCATAAGCCATCTTGATATCTTTTTCATCAATGCGGGCGATATCTTCTTTATCAAAACGCCAGTTCTTAAAGGATGGCGTGCGGATATCCCCTTCGGTTTGCGCGATGAAATGTGAAAGCGCTTCCGGTAAGATCTGCGCTACCTCGACATTGAGCTGATCCGTCCCACGCGCATGTAAGGAGAGCTTCTGTGCCCCGCTGAGGCTCAAAATAGCACCCTCTTGCATGATCTCGATATCATGGGGGGTATCGGGCACTTTTATGATCGCTTCATAAGGATTTTCCAGCGTATAGCCGCCAAACGCACTTAAGCCGCTATCCACTGACATATAGACATAGCGGCCAGCGGGTGCCTGAAAACCAAATCCAAATTGCGTGGCGTAATCTTGCCCTGCCGGCATAGGCTCCAGAGTCAGCACTTCCGATTTGTCCAAAATCGCGGACGTCACTTCATTCGCTGCTTGCCAGCGATACGGCGTATCGGACTGAGCATCCTTCGCGCGCGCCGTAACGGGATGATCGAACGGCAAGAGATAGGCTTTGGTCTTGCCAAGAACATCCTCCGGCTTAGCCTTCACATTGCTTTCAAACGATAATAATTGCCGCGGCGCGCCGCTTTCTGCGCGCGCAATCACAGCGCCAGCCTCGCTGATCGTCAGATAGGTTCCGAGGCTGGGAACACGGGCACGCTCTTTAAATGTTTGCGCGGAAGCCTTCCCGCCAAATTCAGGTTCGATTCCGGACGCCATTTCCAATTTCAGGTAGTGATCCTGATCGGGTAATTTTTGAATCGGCACGGATATATTGGCATTCATACCATCCGCCGCAAATTTCAGATCATACGGCAGGGCTTTCTGCAAAACAGACAGCTTACCACCATCCTCTGTCTCCAACGTCAAACCTATCTGCTTCTCAAGTGTCTCCGTCACGACCGGATAATTCGCCTCAAGATGCGCAGTCACGATTTTACGCTGCGGATCGTCCGGATCCTGCATATAGCGCATATCCTTAATCTCGACATTTAAAGCTTTGGCCTTAAGCGTAAACGTCGTCTTACGGGCATTTTTGGCAAACACGACGCGCGGCGGCACTTGCATCTGGTCAAGATCAAAATCGATGACATAGCTTTGATCTGCTTGCCAATGTTCTGAAGGTGTAAATGAAAGCTGATAATCATAGCTCCAGCGCCACTCCCCCTTAATCGGTGGCGATATAGAAATACCCGCATCGGCTCTTTTACCGCTCAACCCCAAACGCGGGGCGCACGCGGAATAATAGTTTTCACCGTAAACACTGCGGCAACGCGCACGGTCTGTTTCGAGATAAAAGTTTATACGCTTTTTGTTTTCTGCCTTATCATAATACTTGATCGATCCAATAAAGACCGGATCATCAATCTGACCATTGATCGGTGCTTCAGCCAAGGCCTGCGGCGCAGTTATGAGCCCAAAAAACAAAAAATAGACAACCGCCGTTATAACCACTCTTGACATGGCTTCCCCTGACACTTTCAATAAAATTTATGATGTGATTGTATCTTAGATATATATGGAGAATATTCAAGTTGTGATTTGTTGCCGGAATAAAGGTTATCACATTTCTTATGGAATAAGGTGTTGGTTTGAAAGATATCTAATATGAATGTTATTAGTAATGTCGTTCATGGCTTTTAACTATTTTCTCGCTACCGTAAATCTCCAATTTGAGCATGTCATCAATAATATCAAGATACCTATCTCTTAAATCAGGGCTATCTTCCGAAGCGGCATACTCTCTTTCTAAGAGGTCATCTAGATACATATAATCTCTGTGCCTGTTTTGACGAGAATCAATTGGTTCTTTAGATTTGGAAATTATCTTCTCAGCAGCCTCTATAACGTACTCATGTACATCCGAAGAAGACTCTTTCAGCAATCTTAGAAAGTCAGAGCTGTCATCTTCTTTAAACGCCTTGGATTTCAAATAGGAATCGATCAACTCCTTGTTTTCTGCTATTTCAGTTTGTCGTATGTGCTGAAAAACTTCAGTTGCGTTTCTACGAACATGCTCATCTTCATGTTCAAAATACATTTTGAGTTTATTCTGCGTAATTTCTTTGAAATGTACGTATGCATAACCGCTAGATGCGACTTCAGAAGCTAAGCGAAGATGTTCAATGCTCTCTTGAACTAATTTTTCTGATAAATCACTAAATTCAGAAATCTCATAGCTTGCCCCAAAAACAAGCCACGCACCAATCATCCTGTCATTGTTCTCTTCCGAATTTAACAACAGATCAACCAGTGCTCTTCCACTAGCCGTAGCTCCATACAACACATGCTGCATAAGCCTAATTCCGTGATAGCTGGTTAATGGGCGCAAAGCTTTCTCTTTATCCAAGGATTCTTGCACTAGTCTCTGTAAATAGAAACCGCATTTTTCTCTATCATAATTATAGAAGGGTGACAGCAGGTCTATTAAAACAGTACGTACACTTGCAAGAGGTTCTGATTGTGTGCGTTCATTTATAAAATTTTCGACCATTTCATAGTGCTGAGGGTATTTCCAAAATACACTAGCCAACGCCAATACAGACGCACCTCTAAGGCTATTCATCCCAGATAAAAATAGATCATCGTGCCTAACAATATCATCAATTGACGTAATTTCTTCCTTTTCGTTATTTCGAGAAGTCGTCCTGACTTTATCGTCACTAGCTTCTCCAGTTCTTGCATAATCAAGAAGGTTATTAATAATATCTGGGTTTATTTCGCAAACTTCGGGATAAGAACGAACAATATAAGCGTACTCGTAGCCAAATGGATCATGAGGGTACTTTTTGGCATAATCGAGAGCGTTTATAACATTTTCTATTATGCATCCTTCTGCTTGATGTAAACCCGACAGAATGTTTTTTGAGTAAGCAATATTACTGTTTGAAGGAATTTGCATCAGCAATCGCGCGAAACGATCAGGATCCTTTTTGGTGCTTTCGGAAAGAAGTTGAGCTAACTGCTCTGCTCCACCTATAACATAGTTTCTATGGTATTCTCTATCTTTGTCATCTCTGTACTTTTTGATCGCTTTAAGCCACTGCTGATCTGACATGCGCTGTGCATGTTCTTGTGAAATCGGCGATTTCACCCATCCACCCTTGATTGTTCTAGCTTCCGCTATTTTCTTACCAGAAAATTTTCGCTGTAATTGCTTCAAAAGATGACGTAGATCAGGCGTTAAATTTTCTTCGCCAATCGTTTCAAGTATAGACCATTGCTCATATCCTGAGTGGTTTAGATCATGCTTAACCCAGGCTCGTTTTTGCTCAATTTGTATTGAAGTATCCTGTGCTACCTCTATCGCTCTATCCAGCTCTGGTCTATGAGCTAGAATAATTTTTTCAATAACGAGTTTTTGGTGTTCAGTTAAAAATGGGAAAACAGCTTTTGTCGCAGAGGCAAATGATTTCCATTCAATCCCATCATATCCTGCTTTCAATAGCTGATCGCTTGCTAAAACCTTTAGAAAAGTCGACAGCAATGGCTCAGGGTTTTCTGACACAGCTTCCAAATATATATGTAGAAATATTTTATGTTTTTCTGGGTCTAAGCTGTTCAAATAATCTTTTGTTAAATTAGCATTCTCTTTCGCGAGGGTTTTGATTGCATTTTTAAATAGTATCGCAAATTTACCTCCTCCATATCCTTCATCTTCTTGAATAGACTCAAAAGTAGAGTCGTATTCTCCTCGGCTATGAATGTCGTTTATTATATCAACCGCTCTATTAAGAGCATCAATAAATCCAGAGATAAATTCTGACGGATTTTTTTTAGAAAACTCAGACATGGAATGGATATCAATATCGGACAAATGATCTCTTGAAAACGGGTGGTCTCCAGGATGCTCAGAGAACCATGTTTCAAGATATATCTTTAAAACTTTAGACCCTCTATTCGCATTTTTATTCACCCACGTATCAAGAATAAAATAACGACTTTGCACCGTCTTTTTGAAAAACATACCATCAGGCACGGATTTAATTAGATCGCAAATCAGATCTTCAATTGGCTCAATCCTATCACCAAGCCCTTTTGTTTCGATTAAAAAAGACTGCTGAATTAACTCTAACGCCCTATCAGAATCATGATTCCACCATACCCTCAGCAACTCTGAAACTTCTTTGGGTCTTTCATGTGCGTTTCTTAAAATCCACCACAGAACAAAATTTCTGCGCTTTTCAGCGTCACCATTCAAAATCGGCAAGAGCCAATCTGCTTTATGATGAAGATCAAACCAGCCAGCAGAACCGAAAAGGATAGAACGTACCATGGGTGAAAAATCATCAGCATTTTCGTGCAAAGAAAAAGCAATATTCCGTTCTTGTTGTATTGGATCTTTTAAAGAACCCAACCATTTAGCTATAGCGATTTTAATATGGTAGCGAATTTTAGGTTCAGAAAATAATCCAGCTAATTCTTCTAAATATCTTTCACGATTATACTGTCTCAATACTTCTAGGATCTGCCTTACTTGCGTTCTTCTAAATAAATGCTGTTGCGTAGACAAAAGCATTTCATTAACTGTCTTTTGAGAATGAAAGAAGGATCTTGCGTAAATGTAATCAAAAAAGCTTTCATGAAAAAAGTTAACATTTTGACCTTGCTGAACAATCAAGCCCTCAGATGAGAGTATTTCCACCGATTGAGAAAATTCATCCAGAATAATGGATGGCGCTGTAAGTTTTTGCTTTTCGCTCATCCAATTAGATATTGTTTGTAAAGGCTCTAAAATATCCCAAGAAATATTTTTTTCTGTCTTTAATACTTTCCCTTTTTTATCTAGAAGCGCTTTAAATAGATCATCTCGGTTAGCAAATGAGTAATTTTCAGTACCCGCCTCTAAAAAAATCACAAGATTCAGAGGCAGAGACAAAAGCCTTTTCTGGCTTTCTGAAAAATTAGAAACATCAATATTCTTTTGTTCCAAGGTTGGCTTGATTTCTTCTTCCCACCTTAACAAACTTAGCTTAATTCGTTTACTGCGTTGACTGTTATCCAAAGACTTAAGACGTGAATCATTGTCTAAATCGAAGTCTCTACATACAAAAACAAGGGTCACATTTAGGGATCGAATCTCATCAAGAAATTCAAGTATAGCGTTTTTTACTGCTCCGTTACGACCGGATACTTCACTAACAGCGTCGATTTGGTCAATTATTAAAACAGATTTGTTACCTTGTGATATGCCATGCAAAGTTACTGCGGGGCTTTCGTTCCGTCCCGTTAATTCAAAGCCAATCTGCTCAGGGGTCTTGCAATCGAGGTATTGGTCAACTCTATATGCAAGATGCGTTATAGACTGATCTTGAAGGTCTTGAATTAGCGCTCTTATAACACCAGACTTTCCATAACCCGCACTTCCTGTAAGCAAAATAACTCGCGCGCCACGTTCTTTATTAATCTCATCGCTAAGTTCTTGCACCTCATTACGTTTAATTTCAATTCCACCTGCACCAAAAGGTATATAAGTACTAAGATACCTTTTGGTTTGATCTGAAATTTTCTTTTGTAAAGTGGGGTCTAACGTCCAGTCTTTAAAGCCAACATTTTTCTGCGCAAGGAAATCTCGAACAAAGTCGGTGGTGATAATCTTATTGATATTTTGCTCAAGATAATCCCGGAGAATGGCAAAAATATTATCATTCCAGTTGGAAAATAAAAGCTTTGCTAAAGTGGAGGCATTGTTTTCTGCTAGCCGGTCTGAGATAGTTTCAAAATACGAGCATTTTAACCTGCTAAAGCAATTTTCGGTGGTTGTTTCCCATTTTCCGGCTACGTTTGTAAACTCTAAAGTTTTGTTTTCGGACAAACTGGCTAAAAACTCTTCAAAATCATTCGCTATTCTGGTTTTTTCTGAAAAGATTTGAAGTTCCTGAGACGGATGCTGGGAAACAAAATGACAAGTAGAAGCCTGACTCTCAACTAACCTCTTTGTGAAAGCGTCCAAAACCCCTGCTGCTTTTAAAGCGCTAGTTGTCCAATTTCCATGAGAGGAATTCGTTTTCGTTTGATACCACTCAGTCTTTTCTCCTATTCCCAGTGAAAACTCAAACCCTTCAAAATCAGACAAAATCCCTTCAAAACGTAGCCAGTCTGCTTTACCTGTGAGCACATCAAACAGTTTGAGCACTAATATTTTAGCCTCATATCTATTGCCCAGTTTATCAGCTATACCGCCTGAATACATGCCCTTTAATCCTTTTGTATGACTACACATCATATATGCTACGTATTCAACTCTTATTAAATGAAACCATTGATAAGAAACTTCATTCCTCTTGATACCCACCCCATAAAGAGCTGACGTCCTGATGTGAATGCATTTTGGCATTCGCTGGGGCTAGTAACCCTGTGCATAGCGGCTGATATCGCCGTCACGATGTCGCCTTTCGGTCTTATGACCAGGAGGCGGCGATGTTCAAATTAAAGTCGGTGAAAAGCTCTATACTTTAACCGCAGCGGATACACCTCTTGATACGAAACCGTCCATGCCAGCACCTCAAGGTTCAGAGGAGTTTAACAAAAGCTATGAAGCGACAATGGATTCCATTCAAAAATTCTCGAGTCCATATCGCGCCTTTACCAGCAAGAAAGCCGCGACATTGCTCAAAGATATTCTCAATACTGGCGAAGAGATCAAATTCAGAACCGTCGGTGTTAACGCAGCAACTTCTGGAACCGGTAGTTTTATCGTCGACGATAATTTCAGGATGACTGTGAAGGAGTGCGGCCTCATAGAATGATTACACTCAAACAGATTCTGGATTCACAATCACAGCTGCTGGAAGGCAAGAAGGTGAAGGTTGTTCGGCACAAGGACAGCCGCGAGGAATATCGCCATGTGATGAAGGATCGGGAACCAGTCCTACACCGCCGATGATGCGGTTTTTGTTGCTTTCAGATAGGCTGTTCCAGCTTCCCGATACGACATTGCCCGTTTTATCGTCGACATATGTCACGACCAACCCTGCGGTATCTTGTGCCTAAATCAGGGTTAAAATGAACCTCCGCCAGCTTACGCAGGCGGTTTCATTCCAGTTCAAGCTCTGCTTGTCCGCAGTCTTCCTGCCCTTGGTGTTCTATGTAGCGCCGAATACATCCACCAGCTTACGCTGGCGGTCTTATTGCGCGGATAAACAGGGATTCCAGCCACCGACACGCGGTGAAATGGCTAGTTGAGAAAAAGGGAGAGAAGTGGGGTGTTTTGGGAATTCTCTGTGCGTGTCGGATAGACACATATTCGCAATGCGCGCGGAACGCCGGGCTCCACGGGCTAAATTCTCTACATCGGATGGATTGGAAGACTGAATGGCAGGGGCGACAGGATTCGAACCTGCGACCTATGGTTTTGGAGACCATCGCTCTACCAACTGAGCTACACCCCTAAAATCTTGTGAAGACAAGCTTATTCTTACTTGTTCTTGGTAAAAATGGCAAGTGTTTAAACCATTGAACTTGCACCTTTCGACCAATAGCATTTCTTTATCTAATTCAATGATTCCAATAAGGTAATTTCATAGGCAAGTAGCGTTTTCAGATACGCGGTCATAACCCCAATCATGTGATGATACGATGCGCGCAGCATTGATATTCCGACGGGCGATATTCGTGTCGACGAGTACGAGAAGCGCTTACGAGCTTTCCACAGTGTCTTCCTGCTGTTGTTTCGCCTTCTCACGCGCTTGTGCGATTTCTTCCTTGTAACGCTCCGTATAAAGAGACTGGAAATCAATCGGGTTCAGCATGAGCGGCGGGAAACCGCTTTGAACCGTCACAGCAGCCAGAATTTGCCGCGCAAACGGGAACGCAAGACGTGGAATTTCGATCAGCAAGATCGGATGGTGGTTATCTTCCGGCACTTTTTCGTGAATAGAGACCGTCACGCCATATTGCAAATCGGCGATAAATACCGTGTCCGACTCGCGGCGGGCCACAGCCCGAACATTCAAAACAACCTCATACAGATTTTGAATCTGATCGCTTGGGATTTTGCGTGCATCCATCCCGATATTGATTTCCATCTCCGGCGGTTTCTGACCGGCGCGCAAAGATTCGGGCGCGTTGGGGTTTTCGAAGGATAAATCCCTGATATATTGCGCATGAATTGTCACAGGCACTGCGCCCGCATGGTTTTCTTGCCCGTTCTCTTCAGGCGCTTTTCCATTTGTTTTGTCGTCTTTACTCATTCCAAAGCCTTTTTTACTGAATGTAATGAAATGTCTCTAACATGAAAATTAAACTTTGTCATCGCCGCTGCCCGGCTCGTTTTCGTCGATCTGCTCCCATTCGGCTTCGATAACCGTAGGATCTTGCGTATAGCGGCCCTGAAACGAAGATTCTCCTGTCACCGCCCAATCGGTATGCGTTTTGATTAAATGCCGGATCGCAGCCCGCACCGGCGGCATCAGGAGCAAAAACCCGATCGTATCGGTGATAAAGCCCGGCGTGATCAGCGTTGCGCCGGCAGCCACGAGACAAAAACCGTCGAAAATCTCATCAATCGGGATTTTCCCCCGGTCCAAAGCCTGCCGGATTTTGAATATGGTGCTCATCCCCTGATGCCGGATAACAGCCCCGCCGATAATCGCCGTCAGAAGGGCAAAAAGCAGAGCGTTACCCAAACCCATCTCACTGCTGACCAGCGCGAAAACAGCCAGCTCCATGAGCGGGACAACAATAAAAATTACAAAAAACGGCATATTTTTCTTTGTCCTTTTCGTATCCGGCTCTAAATTTTCTAGAAAACCGCCTGATTATACCAAGGTACAAAAGTTTTTTTGGACTTTACAACAGCAATAGCTAAGATTCATAGAATGCCCATTTTTTCCAAGGGGAGAGTCTATAATGAAAAACATTCTGTTAGCGACTGATTTGTCAGAAAAAGCCGACCGTGCGCTGGAACGCGCCCTAAAAATTGCCAAAGAGCAAAAGGCAAAATTACATATTATTCATATAGCCCCAGCCTATACGGGCCCCAAACACAACAAAAAATGGGCGCTTGATCTGCAAAAGGGCGTTGAAGAGCTGATTCGGCTGTATCTGGAAGATTATAAAGACTCCAAGGATATAAAGACGGAAATCACCGTTCGGCAAGGTGAAGAGGTTTTTTCTCAAATTCTGGAGACCGCTTATACTGGTAAGGCCGATCTCATTGTTATGGGTATGCACAACAAAGAAAAACTCCGCGATCTCTTCGTTGGAACGACCTTGGAGCGCGTTGTGCGCAAGGGCCTTAAGCCCGTATTAATGGTCAAGAACAAACCGGCAGGCCCCTATAAGAGCGTTCTGGCGCCAATCGATTTCGCACCCGCCTCACGCTCGGCGCTGCGTATAGGGATGGAACTGGCGCCAAAGGCCGCCTTCAACGCCATACATATTTACAACGTACCGGCCTGTTATGCGGACTATGCCGATCCTGTGCTCTATATGAAAACACAGGAATTCACGGAAAACTCAGAGAAAAAAGCAATGGATGCCTTCTTGAAAACCGAACACACTCACTTTGCTAAAACACATAATGGTCAGAATAAGAACCTGTCCGGCGAGCTTCTGGAAGGCCCGGTTTACGACACACTCCGCAAAAAAGCCAAGAGCCTCAAAGCGGATCTGATGACCATAGGCGGGCACAGCCGGTTCGGGCTGGCATCAAAACTGGGCGGAACAGCGGCAGATATGCTTTCTAATCCGCCCTGCGATATTCTTGTCGCTTCGGAAAAAGTTTATAAATAAGAAAGCTACACTATACTCTTCCGCGTTATATCCTAAAGCCTTTGGTGATTTTGCAAAAAATCATGCTAGAATGGCTGTTGCATATTTGAACTTTTTGAGGAACCAAACCTCTTTCAGGGTAAAAGGAATTATTCGTGCCTGCTGATCTTATTATTTACGCCATTGTCGCCGCCGGACTGGTTTTCTGGCTCCGCTCTATTCTGGGCGAGCGTTCAGAGGACGACCCTCAAAAGCCGAACCCTTATAAAAGCACGGTTGATATGCTGGAAAAAAAGCTGGATGTTCCGGCTTCGCAAGAGGATAAAATCCCGGGTGCTGCTGATAAAATCACAGGGTTAGCTGCTCATCCGACCAGCACACTGTCTATTGAGAATAAAACGGCGGAAAACGCGCTTCTCGATATCGCAAAAGCTAGCCGTGACGATTTCGACGTGATCTTCTTCCTTGAAGCCGCACAGGAAGCTTTTGTCATTGTCGTAGAAGCCTTTGCTGAAGGAGACCACGAAACGCTGGAAAATCTGTTGGACGAGACTGTCTATAAGGCCTTCGCCGCCGCGCTTGATGAGCGGGAAAAACGCGGGGAAGTGCTACAGACGCAAATTCAATCCATCCGCAGAGCCGAAATCACGGAGGCGCATCTTCAAGACAAGACCGCCTTTATCACAGTCCGCTTCACAGCCGAAGAAATCAGCATCACCAAGGATAAAGACGGCGAAATTATCGCAGGCCATCCTGACAAACCCAATAAAATGAGAGATTTGTGGACATTCGGCCATGATCTGAAATCCCGCGATCCCCGCTGGCTCGTTTACAAAACGAGCGGCGATCTTGAAGATGATAATGAAATACTTCCCAACTCTCACTAAGGCCTTATTTTTCACGGGTCTTTTGTTCCTTTCCGCCTGCGCGGAAAGCCTGATCGACGAGGATTCGCCAGCGACCCTACGCCCGGCGGCGTTCGGAGATCTTCCCGGCTGGGAAACGGACGATCTGAAAAGCTTCCCGGCGGCGATGCGGCGATCCTGTGAACGCCTTGCGAAAATGGATGCCAGTAGAGCCCTAACCCCCTCTTTGGAACAGACCGGAACCGCCGGAGACTGGGCACCCTTTTGCCAGGCTCTGACCAGCCTGCCTGCTCAGGCAGATGACGCTTCCATACGTGAGGTTGTGGAAACGCATCTGCGCCCCTATCAGGTGCGGGCCGGTTCACGGAAAAACGGTCTGTTTACAGGCTATTACGAAGCCTCCTTACATGGATCCCGAACGCGCTTCGGCCCTTACCGTATTCCGCTTCATGCAAGGCCTGACGATCTGGTGATGGTTCAACTTGGCGATTTCCGCGAAGCGCTCAAAGGCCAGAGAATTGCCGGACGGGTTGTAGACGGCAATCTGAAACCCTATGAATCACGCGAACAAATCGTCGCCGGACAATGGCCGCACGGAGACAAAGTTCTGGTCTGGGTAGATGATCCGGTCGAGGCCTTCTTCGTCCAAATTCAAGGCTCCGGGGTTGTAGAGCTTGCAGATGGCACGCTCATGCGGATCGGCTATGCCGGACAGAACGGCCACCCCTATTACGCGATCGGGCGCGAATTGATCAAACGCGGCGCGCTGACAAAGGATAATGTTTCGATGCAGGCAATCCGGCAATGGCTGGAAGCCCATCCGGATGAAGCCGATGAGATCATGAACACGAATAAATCCTACGTCTTTTTCCATGAAATCAAAGGAGAGGGTCCGCTGGGCGGCAGCGGGACAGTTTTAACGGAAGGGCGTTCACTGGCCGTAGACCGGACAAAAATTCCTTATAACGTGCCACTCTGGGTTAATATCGCGCCGCCGGTCAAAGAAGAGAAAAACACCGTGCAACGCCTGATGGTCGCGCAGGATACGGGCGGCGCCATTCGTGGCGCCGTACGTGGAGACGTGTTCTGGGGGCATGGCGAAACAGCCGAATATTTGGCCGGGCATATGAAATCAAAAGGGCAATATTGGATTCTTCTCCCTAAAAACCCATAGACTGAAAACACTAAAACCCGGCCTTAGTCTTAGAACGCGCCCTATTACTGCCCGAAGACATCGTCCAGAACAGGCATATCTTCGACCAGAAGCTCTTCATTTTCGAGGCTAACCGTTCCATCCTTGGCGACGAGCACATCAACCCTGAAAAGCCCGTCTTTGAACATGACGGACATCTCCAGTTCGAAAGTGCCGTCCCGTGCCGTCCCTTTCAGGGAAAGGGGCACGATCATCTTCCCGATCGCCTTACGCGCAGCCGGGGTCGGATCGTCTTTCCAGCTTATATCGTCAACATTTTCCGTGACGATAAAACGCCCGTGCCGACCACGGACATAAGAAAAGAAAAACCGCACATAATCGGCAACGTTCTTTTTTGTAAGCTTGATCGGAACGGCTTTGTTCATCTCGTAGATCGGCTCGTTCGTCCAATTAAGGATGTAAGGCTCCCCCGCCTTGTAAACGACAAAACGCCGGAAAGCGGGCACGGAAGAATAATCGGCGATGTCCAAAAGACGGTATCCGGGATAGAAAGCCAGATCGCTCGCCAAAACGGTCGTTTGATCCGGCTCGAAAACGCTGCCATCAAACTCCGGATTAAGTTTTTCGAGAATAGCGGAGGCTTCCCCTGCCTCCAGCTTCGTAAAAACATCCTGATACATAAAGAAAACTCTGCCCTGTCTTAAACGCTTGATTCGTTTTAACATGGAAAAGGCCCGCGTGATAGGTCTGTGAAAAAATCGTGAATATCTCTGTCTATAAAAACGGGGTGAAATTATCCCCAATCGAGCCAAAACGGTCAGGACGATTCGTCCTCATGTGGGAAAACTGGAATCGCCGCTTTTACCTTATCGGGGCGAATCATCCCGAATCGTCGGAAATTATAACCCTTCAAAGGCTGTAAAACTGTGTATAAAAAACGGGATGGAATCTATACCCGCAATACACAGGCCCTATAACTTCTAAAACCTTATTTTAAAAATATATATTTTATGAATGGAAGGCTTTAAACAAACGAATCGTGAAACCGAACTTCAAGGCGATAAAGATTATGAACGATAAAACTCCGGCTAGCGATAAAGCGTTTTTGAATGTTCTTCACACGCGTAAACCGAGCAGTAAAATCCCCTTCTGGTTTATGCGCCAAGCCGGACGTTACCTGCCGGAATACAGGGAGCTGCGCGCCCGCAAAAATGGTTTTTTAGATATGGCGATGGATTCGAAAAGCGCCTGTGAGATTACGATGCAGCCGATAAGGCGTTTCGGTATGGATGCGGCGATTATCTTTTCGGATATTCTGGTTATTCCTTACGCCCTTGGGCAAAGCCTTGATTTCGTGCAAGGGGAAGGGCCGAAACTGGGAGAGCTTTCAATTTCCAAGCTGGGCTATGGCGGGTTTTCGAAGCTTGATCCGGTCTACGAAGCTTTGGGAAATGTGAGAACCGCTTTGAACGCGGAAGGGTTCAGTCATACGGCGTTGATCGGTTTTGCGGGTGCGCCCTGGACCGTGGCGACTTACATGATCGAGGGCGGCTCCAGCCGGGATTTCCTGAAAACAAAAATGATGGCTTATCGTGATCCGGAAGGGTTTTCAGCGTTGATTGATATGCTGGTCGAGGCAACGGCATCCTATCTGATCAAACAGATCCGCGCAGGTGCCGAAGCTGTCCAGATTTTCGACAGTTGGGCGGGCGCGCTGGATTCGGAGCAGTTTAACCGCTGGGCTGTCCAGCCGACAAAGCGGATTGTTGATCTGGTCCGGGCCGATTATCCGCACGTTCCGATCATCGGTTTTCCGAAAGGGGCTGGGCAGAATTATCTGTCTTACGTCCAAAATACCGGTGTGAGTGCTTTAGGGCTGGATTCGCAAGTACCCGTCAAATGGGCGGCACAAAGCCTGCAGCCGCTCGCACCTGTACAGGGCAATCTTGATCCGGTCTGCCTTTTGGCCGGGGGCGATGCGATGATTTTGGCGGCGGAGCGTATAGTCGAAACGCTTAAGGGCGGGCCTTTCATCTTCAATCTGGGGCATGGCATTCACAAGGATACACCTGTGGAACATGTCGAGGCCTTGGTACGGTTCATAAGGGATAACGGTTAGGGTTTAGGGATTATGGCGGATCAACAAGGCAAGACAGCAGTTATTTTATTTAATCTCGGCGGGCCGGATTCGAAGGCGGCTATTGAGCCGTTCCTGTTTAATTTTTTTATGGACCCGAATATCGTCACTCTGCCCAAACCTTTCCGTTATTTGCTGGCCAAGCGGATCAGCAAGAAACGCTCGAAGGAAGAGGCCGGGCAAAGTTACGGCGAATTGGGTGATCGCTCACCCTTGCTGGACAATACGAAAGCACAGGCCGAGGCGCTTGAAAAAGTGCTGGGGGAGGGGTTTAAGGTTTTCGTTTGCATGCGCTACTGGCATCCTATGGCGCCGCAAATCGTGCAGGACGTTGAAGCGTTCGCCCCGGATAAAATTGTGCTTTTGCCCCTTTACCCGCAATTTTCAACAACAACGACATGGTCTTCCTTGGGTGTATGGCAGCAGGCTATGGCTGAAGCCGGCTTAAAGACGGATACGTCGCTTCTTTGCTGCTACCCGGAAAATGACGGCTTTGCCGAGGCAGCGGCGGATCATATTGCAGACCGGTATGAAGAGGCCGCCAAAGACGGGCAGTGTGCCCCGCGTATCCTTTTTTCTGCGCACGGTCTGCCGGAAAAAATCATCAAAAGCGGCGATCCTTACCAGTTCCAGTGCGAAAAAACGGCTGAAAAGATCGTGGAAACTCTTAAAAAACGGGGAATCACCGATTTTGACTGGCAAATATGCTATCAATCCCGCGTGGGGCGTTTGAAATGGATCGGTCCCAGCCTTGACGAAGCACTGGAAAAGGCGGCGGCGGATGAAAAGGCGGTGATTGTATTTCCGCACGCTTTTACGCAAGAGCATGTGGAAACGCTGGTCGAGCTGGATATCGAGTACAGGCATGTCGCGGAAAAGCTCGGTTTACCGGGTTATTACCGCGCCTCTTGCGTTTCCGATCACCCGGCCTTCATAAACGCTTTGGCGGCGCTGGTGCGTGATTATGAGCGAAAAACGGGTGTTCATGCCGAGGGCAGCGCTTGTGTGTGCCCCGATCATTTTTCCCGCTGTTGTATGAGAGCATCCGAAGGAGTATAAGATTTTATCATGCAGGAATTTTTATCCATTAACTATGAATGGCTGCGGGCGTTTCACATTATCAGCGTCATCGCGTGGATGGCTGGAATGCTCTATTTGCCACGCCTGTTCGTCTATCACGCAGGGGCGGAAAAAGGATCCGAATTATCCGAAACATTCAAGTTGATGGAACGGCGCCTGCTCAGATTGATAATCAATCCGGCTATGATTTCGGCATGGATTTTCGGTATCTTGATGCTCTGGGCCAATCCGGTCCTGCTGAAAGTCCCCTCAATCCACGTCAAGCTGACCGGTGTGGTGCTGATGACCCTTCTCCATCATGCTTATGTGCGCTGGATGAAAGCGTTCCAGAAAGACGAAAATACGCATGATGCTAAGTTTTACCGGATTGCCAATGAAATCCCTACTGTACTGATGATTATTATCGTCATTATGGCAGTAGCGGAGCCTCTTAACGAAATTCCGCCTATATTAGATATATTCACCGTATTTAATTTTACCAATACCGTAACAGAGCCTTTCTAGAGTCTCAATTTGTTATCCTGAACGCAGATACTGGATGGCCTGATCGCGTTCGAAGAGGTAGAGGAGCGTGCGCACCGCTTCGCCACGCGGGGTTTTAAGTTCCGGGTCCTTTTCGATGATCAGCCGGGCATCGTCCCGTGCGGCAGCCAGAAGTTCGTTATGGGCCGGAAGCTCGGCCAGCCGGAAATTAAGTGCCCCGCTTTGTTTTACGCCCAGAATATCGCCTGCACCGCGCAGTTCGAGGTCTTTTTCCGCGATTAGGAAGCCGTCTTCGGTCTGGCGCATGACAGAGAGGCGTTCCTTGGCTGTTTCGTTTAGAAGGCCGGAATAAACAAGGAAGCAATAGGATTGCTCTGCGCCCCGCCCGACCCGTCCGCGGAGCTGGTGAAGTTGTGAAAGCCCGAAACGCTGTGCATTTTCGATGACCATAATGGTGGCTTGCGGGACGTTGACGCCGACCTCAATGACGGTGGTGGCGACAAGGATATCCAGCGCCCCGCCCGCGAATTTCTCCATGACCTCGTCCTTATCCGCAGGCTTCATGCGCCCGTGGACCAACCCGACCCGGTCTCCGAAAATCTGTTTAAGGTGATCATAGCGCTCTTCCGCGGCGGCGAGATCTAGAATGTCGGATTCCTCGACCAGAGGGCAGACCCAGTAAATCCGCGCGCCCGTTTCGATCTGGCGTTTCAGCCCCTCAATCATCGCATCGAGCTTTTCCGCCGGAATAAGGCGTGTATCGACGGGTTTGCGCCCCGGCGGCTTTTCATCGAGGCGGGAGACATCCATATCTCCGTAAGCCGTCAGAGTCAGCGTGCGCGGGATCGGCGTAGCCGTCATGACAAGAACGTCCGTGCCCTTGCCCTTGGAGGACAATTCCAGCCGTTGATGGACGCCGAAACGGTGCTGTTCGTCGATGACAGCCAGCCCCAGATCGGCGAAGGCGACATCTTCCTGAAATAAGGCATGCGTGCCGATCGCGATTTGGATCGCTCCGTTCCCGATTTGATGCAAAAGCGTCTCCCGGCTTTTGCCCTTGTCGCGCCCGGTCAGAACGGCAAAGCGTATGCCTGCGGCCTCCAGCCAGGGTTTCAGACTCTCCGCATGCTGGCGGGCGAGGATTTCCGTCGGCGCCATCAAGGCAGCCTGCGCGCCGTTTTCAACGGCACTCAGCATGGAAAGTGCCGCCACGACTGTTTTCCCGCTCCCAACATCGCCTTGCAGCAGGCGCAGCATCCGCGAATTTGCGGCCATATCCGCGTCAATCTCGGCCAGAGCCCTTTCCTGCGCGCCGGTCAATGCGAACGGCAAAGCGGCCAGCAGCCTGTTCCTTAAAGCCCCCTTTACCGGGAAGCTGCGCCCGCTCTGGCGCTTTTGCCGGTTGCGCACCAGCGCAAGGGTGAGCTGCCCGGCCAGAAGCTCGTCATAGGCGAGCCGCGCCCGCGCCGGGTGAAGAGGGTCCAGCGTGGTCTCATCTGGCGGGCTGTGGAGGGTCTCGACTGCTTCTTTCCAGTCCGGCCAGCGGTTGCGGGTCTTGTAATGCGGGTCTATCCATTCTTCCAGCGCGGGAAGAGTTTTCAGAGCGGTCAGCGCCGCCTTGTGGAGGATTTTACCGGATACACCTTGTGTCAGTGGGTAGATCGGCTCCAGAATTTCGATCTGCGCCCGTTCTTCCAGTGTTCCTACGGCGTCCGGATGCGTCATCTGGAGCTTACCTTGATAATGCTCGACCCGGCCGCTCACGATCCGTGTTTCGCCTATGGGGAACAATTTTTCGAGATAAGCCCTATGGGCGTGAAAAAAGACCAGATTGATTGTACCCGTTTCATCCGTGCACCAGATTTTATAGGGTTGGCCCTTGCGTTCGTTCGGGAAATGTTTGTGGATTTGGACGCTTAGCGTTGAAACTCGCCCGTCCGGGGCCTCCGCGATTTTCGGGGTAAAGCGCCTGTCGACCAAATCAATCGGCTTATGCCAGAGCAGATCGAGGATTTTTGGTCCGCCCACGAGCTTTTCGAGCAATTTCACATTGCGCGGCCCAATGCCGGGCAAAGCCGTCAGGGCACGAAAAAGCGGATCAAGTGCGAACGGTCTGGCCATGGTTTGTTTTTAAACCGGAAGGGCAGATTTTTACAGGAGAAACTCTTCCAGAATGTATTTAAGGTCTGATTTTTGATCGCGTTGTTTACAAAAAATCGTCATCGCGAGCGACCAGCGGGAGCGTGGCGATCCAGCTATAGAACTTTACGATTTAAAGA
>JAGRKA010000029.1 GCA_020442475.1 Alphaproteobacteria bacterium
CCCCACGGGGAGAGGGTTAGGGTGAGGGGGCTTACGGACTCTAATGCGCCCTCAAACCTACCACCCCCACCCTACCCTCCCCCTCAAGGGGGAGGAGATGAAGAGGGAAACGCCCCAAGGGGCGGAGAATCAGACCCGAGAGAGATTAATAAAGCTATCGGCCCGGACTAAGGCTAACGAGCTGTTGAGGTGATTCAGACTGTTCCTGTTCGTCTGCGGAAGCGATACGGACTGTCGAATCACCGACCCGCTCTTTAAAATAATGATTGACCTGCCCTATGCTTCTAGGATGTTTCGTCAAACCCTGTCCGGCGATCAAGACCGGGTGATTGCTGTTTGCAGATCGCCCCGTAATATACAAAAGTGCTTTGTCACCGCGTTTTTCAGGGAAAAATTTTTCAATCAGCGGTATATGATGCGCAGCATTGAAGCCTAATGTATAGCAAGCTTTCATATCTGAAGCACTTAACGGCTCTTGGCGCGCCCGTTCAAGCATTGCCTCGGAAGCGCCGCGCTCCTCAAGAGCTTTCAGGATATTCGCCTTCACAAGGTGGTAAGTTTCCTGAAGATATTGATGGGCCAGAATGACAGCGGAGCGCACGTCATCATTCACAATGGAGCGAACCGCCTTCTCGCTGCCCCCGTCTTTAATCCGGTACACAAGATAGATTTCGCTACCGCGTTTTTCAGAGACGCGCTCTATGTTGTTTTCAACGATTTTCCGTTGTTTTTCGGAGAGCTTGCCCTGATGTTTATGGGCCTGTTCCAACAAGGTCGCCAGTTCCATCTGAATAATGGACTGAACACCTGTCGGACTCGTCGCATCCAGCCTGAACCCGCTTTCACTGCCGATCAGGTTAAAGAGCATTTCGCACGGCACCGGGCTGTCCTGCGTGACCTCTTCGATAATACGGGCAATATAGGCGGGTGATTTATACAGGATTTTCCCTTCGCCATATGTGTGCCCACAGGCCGTAAAAGGTGGTGTGACCGGCTTTGTACGAGGTTTAATATTTGGCACAGCTCTGGCTGCGCTATGGAATGTCGGCGCGGCAGTAATTTCAGAACGTATATCCTGCTCCGGCGCTGTCTGGAAAAAGCTGGCCGCCATAAAACACGATACAAGCGTATGAGCGGTAAGGCGCAAGATACCGTCCCGCCAGTCTTTCACCTCCGGAGAAAGCTCCATCTCCTCTGCCGTTTGGCGCGTATGAGCTGTTTCGGCTACGTTAGCCGTTTTGGTATCTTCCGGCCATGATAACACTTGCTCCGGCCATATTTCCTGTGCGATAGTCGCCACAATTCCCACCCTTTAAGAGAATATGAAAAATTCCCGCACACCCTACACAGATATATAAATTATGTCAAACAAAAATATTGAGAAAATCTAGCAATATCGTGCTTTTCTGCCATCGGCCATGGGCTGTTGCCATTTATATTGAACTCGTCTAGACTATGGTTTCAAATCTGCGTTCTTCCTTCGCGTATTCCTTTCGGTCTTTCCTTTGATCTTACACAAGCAGGCCTTGCCATGTTTAAACGCTCTAAACTTCTTATTTTGGTTGCCCCCATCCTGCTCGCAGGCTGTGGCGAAGGTTACGATTTAGTCCGGACGGCGGATATGTTCCCCTACGGCAATCAAAGAACCGCTGGGACCGGCGTTGCCTACGTCCTCGCGAAAATGATGCCGGAGCGTGAATTAAACCTGCAAACTGTTGAGCGCCCTCACCAGCCTCAGGCCTTGGAAGAAACGCAGGATATTCTGAATACGATGGATCATGATGTGGAAGCACCACAACCGGCAGACCAGATTTTCATCGATCAGCAGAAAAAATAAGAGCGACAGCTCTGTGTTCGCCCGCTTCTCAGCGTGGCCGTGGCACCGCGCCAGCCCGATACCCTTAAGGCCCTGTAATTTATCTCAAAATTGAAACAGTTTTGAGTTATATGCAGTGCAAAAATAACGGCCTTTTAAACTCTTTTCTTTAACATAAAAATATAGGGACAAAACTCTAGGCCGCTATGTTTGCGTCAGCTGCGTTTTGCCCCTCTCACTTTATATAAAAAAGAAGGGCTCAGGCCGGTGGAAATCGAACCGGGTTCCTTCAGGGAAAGGAAAGGGTAAAAATATGACTTTGGAAGTAGAAACCGTTGTTGCCGTATCTTTGATGATGGCTGTATTCTCAGCCGTCGCCGCGGTCGGCACCAGCATAGTACTCGGAGCAGGCTTTGAGCGTCTCAGGTCAGGCTTTGAGGTTGTTCGCAAACAGACCGGCTTTTTCAGCGATGCCATCCATAAGCTCGAACAAAAAGTTGAGATCGTCGATGAACAAGCCAATAGCTTTGGCCAGTCCATGCACACTCTGGAAGAAAAAGTAATGAATGTCGGCGAACAGGCCAACGCTTTCAGCAGTTCAATGCAAAAACTCGAGAAAAAAGTCGAAGTCGTCGACAAACAGACCGGCTTCTTCAGCGAGGCTATTCACAAGCTGGAGAAAAAAGTGGATATGGTCAATGCGCACGAAGATATTGTGGCTGAAAAACTTAGAGACAGCACGGAAAACGATCTGATCTCAACCGGCAAAGCCGACGCGCTTGTCTCCCATGCTGAAGATCTTCTATCCCAGATGAGTTTACTGGCCAACAAGATCGGTATGCAGCAGGACACAGCGGCCTCCTCTAAAAGCCTCTCTTTATCCATTCCCCGTAATCTTGGTTATGGGCAGGATTCAGAGGAAATCCACTATCACTAGAAAACACCCGGGATAACCCAAACCCCGCTTTTCCGGAAGGGCCGGCCACCTAGCGTGCGTTGGCCCTTTCCGCACTCAAAAGACCGGACACTTGCGCATAGGATGCTAAGATATTGGTTACAAGCTGTTCCTTGATATGCTTGTCGCTGCTAAATCCCTTTTCAGCTTCGAAACAAAAATCCGATAGGGTTTGCGCCCCCAGATTTGCCGCTGACCCTTTCAGTTTATGCGCGGCCTTCTTCCAGTCCTCATCCTCTCCGTCACGGCATTGCTTGAGAATTTCAAGCGACTCTTGCGCATATGTCGTAAACATTTCGATTAAGACTCTTTCTTCCTCCGGATCGTCGTCCGTAAACATCCGCAGACGCTCCCAATCCAAAATATGCTTATCTGCCGCACTCGCTGTTTGCGACAGCTCTTCTACATCACCATGTGCACCGTTATATTTCAGGCCATCCTGAAGCTCTGTATCGCCTGCAGCCTCGGTACCGGGCAACCACTCTCCCAGAACAGCTTTAAGCTTCTCCACATCGACAGGTTTTGAAATATAATCATTCATACCGGCATCAAGGCACTTTTCGCGCGCACCTTTCATGGCATCAGCCGTGACAGCTATAATCTTGATATCACCGATCTTTTCCTCCCGCTCCCGGATCATGGTTGAAGCCTCAAAGCCATCAATTTCAGGCATCTGGCAATCCATAAAGATCAGATCATAGTGGTTGCGCTCGGCCATCTCGACGGCCTCCCGACCACATACGGCTTCATCCGCATGCATAAAACCAAGCTTTTTCAAAACTTTACGCATAAAGAGGAGGTTAATCGGATGATCATCCACAACAAGAATATCAGCGGACGTATCAATCAGGATTTCTGAAGGCTTCGCTTCAGGTGATTCTTCGGCTTCCTTTGCAATTTCAACCGGTATCACAACGTAAAAGGTTGTACCCTTACCTTCCGCACTGTCAAAGCCGATAGTGCCCCCCATCATCTGGACCAGCTCTTTCGTAATAGAAAGCCCCAGGCCCGTACCTCCATATTTACGAGCTGTCGAAACATCAGCCTGCGTAAATTTTTGGAATACGCTTTCCCTTTTATCTTCGGGAATACCGATGCCGGTATCTTCAACCCGGATATGCAATTCCGGGTCACCCGCCTTATCGCGCGCACTGGTCACGTCTATACGCACATAGCCAACTTCCGTGAATTTAATAGCGTTACTAATCAGATTATTCATGATTTGCTGCAAACGTGCAGGGTCGCCGAGCAGGCGTTCAGGTACAATTGGATTGATCGTGCTTTCAAGCACAACACCTTTTCTGGAGGCAATCGGTCCCAGTAATTCTATTGTTTGGCGCACAGCACGGCGCGTATCAAAGGGTACATTCTCAAGCGTCAACTCTCCCGCCTCAATCTTCGATAAGTCCAGAATATCATTCAACAAAATCAAAAGATTACGGGATGAGCTGTTGACCGCCTGAGCCAATTCAGCTTGCTCCTCCCCCATATCCATGTCCATCAAAAGCTCGGACAGACCTATAATACCGTTCATCGGCGTACGCAGCTCATGCGACATATTAGCTAGAAAATCGCCTTTCGCCCGGCTTGCGACCTCAGCAGCATCTTTTGTAACCTGAAGCTGTTTTTCAAAAATTTTGCGCTGCGTAATATCATGCTCAATCGCAGCAAAATGTGTGATATGCCCCTCTGTATCCTTAACGGGAACAATGCTGATATCCAGCCAATAAGCATGCCCGTCTTTTGTATAATTTTTCAACTCTCCCTGAAAAGCCTTACCCTTATGCAAGGTTTCTTTCAATTCATTCAATACCATACGGCTTGTACCGGAACCTTGCAGAATATGAGGTGTTTGCCCGATCAGCTCTTCCGGCTCATAGCCGGAAATCCGGGTAATGGCATCATTAACGTAGAGTATTTTTGGGTGTTCAAGATCAGCATTCGTGATAATCACTCCATCTTTTGCACTCTCCACAGCAGCACCGAGCAAACGCGCTTTATCCTGAGCCTTTTTGATCGCTGTAATATCATAAGCATAAAGAACCAAAGTCGGATGACCGTTATTCAAGACCGATGTAACGGTCTGGTGGTAGACAATGTCTCCATAAGTCATCTCGCGGCTAATCATATGCTCTTCGTCAGGGCTATACCGCACCTCTTTCATAAAGCGCTCCAAACCGCTTAAAACCGGATGCGTCAGGGCTTTGCTGCAAAGATCCGGGTAATGGCGTTTTGCCGCAGGGTTTGCGAAAAGAATTTCTCCATCAAAACCCGCTTGTACAAGAGGGTGAGGGTTATTCATAGGGAATTTTGCAATACGCTCCGCCTCGTGCTTCGCGGCTCTAAGTTCCTGATCATGGGTTTTAAGAGAGCGCAGGACAGGCCTGTGTATAAAGATTTTTTGTAAGATAGTGACCGATAGGCCTGCGAGCAGTATCAGCTCTGGTAAAGCGCCCGGAACCCTCTGATCTAAAACCGTGAACACGGCTAAAAACATACAAGCACTGATCAGAAATGAAAAATCATAGAGCTTTAAAATACGGCTAACTCTTACCCTTCCAGTACCTGCAGGCATCTTTACCTCCCTAGCGATAATCTCCCAGCCCCTTAATGTTTCTGCACATAGCGCATCAATTGTTCTTTCAAAAACGGCTTCGCGATAAAGCCGCAGGCCCCCTCTTCAAGCGCCCCTTGAATATTGTCGAGATTGTCGTTGCTCGAAAACATGATGACCTGCGCACCCGGATCATTGCGGAGAATCCACTCCAGTACGGTGTATCCATTGCCGTCGGGAAGATTAATATCCAAAAACACCACATCCGGCTGATAAGAACTATAAAGGCTAAAGGCCTTATTGGCTGTCGGTGCGGTTACGAATTCACACTCATATTTCAGTGCATTACGAACCATCCAACGTGTTACCGGGTCGTCCTCTACCAGTAAAACTCTCGTATTATGAGCAAGGGAGGATAATAAATGTTCACTTTGTTCCGGGATATTGCTGCGCTCTAATTCTGCAACAAGAGGTTTGGGAAGTTCTAAAACATTATCCACCTGAGACAGAACATTTTGTGCATAAGAAAAACCGTTTTCTACAAGATCATAAACGGTATAAGGGATCTCAATCCCGCTTTCACCCTGAATTAAATCACATATATGCCGTGCTGTATGGTGTAAAATTTTACACGAAGATATTTTTGCAATCACATGAATTGTCCGGTCGCTGCAACAATAGACACGCCCCTCCGTATCCTGCAGATAAGATTCAACGACAGATTTTGTCCAGAGCATGCATTCCTGATAGATATCGTCATCTACGTCATATAATAAAAATTCAAGACAGAACCAGCCTGCCCAGCTTTGCGGGTCTCGCCCGATTGAGGACGCAATACTGATAAGTTTTTGATCGGCGTTAATGGACAAGATTTCCATGAGCATGCTCCCTGCTTTGCTTTTTTTGAATGAAGGGTGATTTCTGAATATATTGCAGCAATTTTTCCTGTGTGAACGGTTTACCAACAAACCCTTTAGCCCCCAACTCGACAGCCCGCATAATATTTTCCCGGTCGCCGTTACCGCTGAACATGACGACATAGGCATCAGGGTCCAGTTCAAAGAGCTTGGCGAGAACCTCGTGCCCGTTAATATCGGGCAAACCGATATCCAGAAACAAGACATCGGGCGCTTTGTTCACGTAATTAAGAATTGCACCCCGGCCATCTCCGGTCACGGATAAGGAATATTTATTTTTGAGAGCGTTCCCGACAAGTTTTTGCGAAAACAGATCATCCTCAACGACCATAATTTCAGGTGTATCGCGTTTCTCACGGCGCGAAGAGAGTGAGTCGACAAGATTACGATCAAGAGTTTTGAAGGTCTCATGCGCACTGACCTTATCCAGTGTTTCCGGTGTTTTTTGCTGCTGCTTGCGTGCAGCATATTCAAGCTCTCCAATTTTTCTTTCGCACAAAGCTCTTAGTTTGGGCCAATCTACCCCGATCTCAAAAAGAGAGGCCAGCCCCGGCTTTATACAAGCCTGAAGGGCTGGCCCGAGTTTTGGGGATAGGTGGGCTAAAAACCTGTCTATAGTCTTCTGCGTCGTCGTACGCGTAATCACAAACACGTCTTTATCGCGACACAGGTAAAATTGGGCGGATTTATCATCCAATACAGCTTTGGCTGTTTCTAAAACCTGATCGAGCCATTCTTCTTCGCCTTCGTTAAACTGTGATGATTTTAAATGGAGACATCTATAAGCAGGAAAATGTTCCCAGCAATTTTTCAGCTCTTGAAGCAATGTCCTTTCTGCATTTTTAACAATTACCAACATCTGCTTATCCCTATTAAACCGAGCGATCTCTACTTTCCCATTTACATCTCGCCCCGGTGCTCTTCTCCAATATCTATTTAATATATGTAAAAGCAAAGAGTGTGCCAGTTTTAATATTATTACTTTTCAATGGTTTAAAAATTTTGCTCCTTCTGTATTCTCATTTTCAAACGTTCGAAAACGAGAATTTTTGCTGCTTTTCTACAAATCGAACGGTTTCTTTACCAATTCCATGATAGAAAGAAGATATGACACATACCTCTATTCTGATTGTTGAAGACGACCCGATGCAGCGCCAAATGCTGGCAACGCTGGTCCGTCGTAAGCTGGATTTCGATTCCGAGGGCGCCGCAAATGGCCGTGAAGCCCTCGATATTCTTGAGAACGGGCCGCCTGAGGCTGTGAAGCTGATTATTCTCGATCTGGAAATGCCGGTTATGGGGGGGATGGAAACGCTTGGCATTCTCCGCCAACGCTACCCCGCTATCCCCGTGATCATGCTGACAGGCAGCAAAAATATCGAGGATGCCGTGCAAGCCATGAAGCTGGGCGCTACTGATTTCCTGAACAAGCCTTATGAAGGCGACCGCATGGCGGTGACTATAAAAAATGCACTAAAAATAAGCATATTATCAAAAGAGCTTTCCCGGCTTAAAAGCGAAAAAGACGGCACATTTATATTTGAAAACCTAATCGGATATGATGGCGGGCTTTTACCGGCTATTCAGGTCGGGCGAAAAGCCGCCCCTTCCGATCTTCCGGTTTTGATCACGGGAGAGACAGGAACAGGTAAAGAGGTTTTTGCACGTGCAATCCATGGAGAAAGCCACCGCAATGGGCACCCCTTCATCGCTGTTAATTGCGGCGCTATCCCACTGCAATTAGCGGAAAGCACATTATTCGGACATGAAAAAGGCGCCTTTACGGGAGCCACTGAAAAAACGACCGGGAAGTTCCGGGAAGCCGAAGGAGGGACGATTTTCCTCGACGAAATCGGTGAGTTACCCCTTGATACACAAGTCAAATTGCTGCGCGTTCTTCAACAAAAAGAGGTTGAGCCCGTCGGTGCAAACCGGCCTGTCCCCGTCAATGTGCGCATTATTTCGGCCACAAACAGGGATTTGCGCAAAGAAGTCGCGGAAGGGCGTTTCCGGGAAGACCTCTTCTTCCGCCTGAATGTGCTGCAGATTGAAATGCCGCCGCTACGAAACAGATATCAGGATATTCCAGCACTGGCTGCCCATTTTATCGAGCGCTTTTGTGCTAATGAAGGCGGCATTCCCAAAGAACTCTCCCCTCATACGGAAGAAGCGCTTTTGGCGTATCCATGGCCCGGCAACGTTCGGCAACTCGAGAATGTGATAAACCGCGCCATGGTTCTCAGCGAAGGCAATGTGCTGGATATTGAAGATTTACCGGGGCTGGCCTTATCATCGGATATCTCTCCCACCACAGCAGCCAATAGCGTTTTCGACCATAAGGCTGAAGATCTTTCAGAAGAGCATTTTTTAGAAAAAGATACGCCCTCCATTCGAATGACTGGACATGAAGGGCATTTTAAAACACTCGATACTATAGAGCGGGAAGCAATGGCAATTGCACTTGAACATTTCAACCACAACATTACACAAGCCGCAAAAGCCCTCGGCATGGCTAAATCGACCTTTTATAAGAAAATGAAACCTCTATAGGAAAGCCCGGAACCTTGGGGAAGGCTCCGGGCTCGGAGAGAATAAGCCGCCCATAGAGTGAGGGGGGGGGGAAGGCGGCTTCTTCTGTTAAGCTCTTTAAAGCGTGTCTATCTTTATACGATCGCCGTATTACCGTTATTGGTGATCAGTTCGATATCCAGACCTGTCACATCGTCAAGCACTGCGATTTGCGTCGCATTGGCAATATTGCCGGAACCGTTCGCATCGACGAAAATCGCCGTATCGCCTGCGCTTTCCGTCTTGAAAACAAAGTCCGTAATCGCATCCGTCACAGCGTCATAACCAACCAATAAGGCTGATACGTCCAGAATGTCACCGGCTTCGAAATCCATGATGGCATCAATTCCATCAGCCAGATTTTCAAACAGGAACACATCGTTGCCGGAACCGCCGTAAAGCACATCGTTTCCAGCACCACCGCTAATCACGTCATGACCTTCCTGACCGAAGATCAGATCGTCACCGGCACCGCCACTTAACGTATCGTCACCGCCCTCACGGCCTTTGCCTTCATTATTGATCGATTCTTCAGACAGACTCTGCGCATTGGCCCGGATATAGCTAATCGTATCCTGACGGCTCCAATTTGCATTATTGCCTTCTCCAGCTTCCAGACGGGCAAAAACCTCCCAACCGGCGCCGTTCAAAGTCGACAGACCTTGAAGATCGGCCAAATCGTCTGTGAATAGAACATCACCGAAGATAATATCGTCACCGGCACCGCCGCTGATCACGTCATCGCCTGCAATCGCAAGCTGATTCAGCGGGTTTGCGCCCTGAAGCACGGCATCCAGATCTGCCGGATCGTCGATATAGGTCGCATGACCGTCAGAGTCGATTGCGTTCAGATTGTCGTTATCAGGCACGGCAATCCCGACTGCGACAACTTCGCCATAAGCCTGCAGACCGCCGACTTCGTCCGTATTGTCACCAAAAGTGCCATCCGACGTCGTCACACTCGTCCCTGTAATCTCGGCAAGAATAATCGCGTTTTCCTCGTTGAAATTACCGGGCGGGTTCACGATATTGCCGTTTTGATCGACATAACGGTTTGGAACGCCGTCCGAGACGAAATACGTCGTTGTGATCGCCTGCCCACCGAGCGGCTCGCTCCCGCTCAGCCAGTCCAGCGCTGCCGCCAGCGGGGATTCATAGTTCGTGAACCCGCCGGAAGAAAGGCTTTCCAGATGATTGATAGCTGTCGTCAAAGCATTCGGATCGCTGAAATCAATCGTGATCGTATTATTCACACGTGTTCCGAAATCAACGATATGCACCTTGATATCGCCGTTCTGATAACCCGCAAACTGCGTCATCATATTTTTTACGGCACCGATCAGGATCTCCAGACGGCTTGTTACACCGTCATTCGGATCATTCACGCCCATGGACCCCGACGTATCCAGAACGAATACGAAGTTATAGTCCTGTTCCCGCGAGACTTGTGTTGCACCGCCCGCATCTCCGACAAGGATGTCATTACCGCGCAGCCCTTCAATCTCTCCAAAGCCGTTTCCAACGACATAAGGCGTAGTGGAGCCGCTCCGGTCGTCTACATTATCACCGACGACCAGTTTGGAGCCGACAGTTTCAATTGTCAGGTCTGCCGTTGCCGGATCACGGTCGAAATCCTGCATCGTATAGGTGAAAACATCCGTCCCATCCTGTCCTCCTGTATAGCTGTAGGCACCATTTGAAGATAGCGTCAGGACGCCGCCATTAGCCGTGTTAACAACAACGCTGCCTCCGGCCGGAACCGTATAGGATACGCCGCCGATGGAAACATCCGTCACGGTAGCGCCTTCATCGGCACCCGCATCGTCATTGGCCAGAACATTACCGGAAATCGTTGAGCCCTCACCGGTCGCGCCTGAATCATCACGGGCGACAGGCCCGTCGTCATGCACGTCAATAAAGATTTTCCCCGTGCTTGAATCTCCCTCGCTATCCATAGCAATGACATCGAAACCAAGGCTGATCACGTCATCCGGGTCCAGCGTATCGGCGTGATCCAGCGTATCCAGCAGCGTAAAGTTGTAAGAGCTGTCATTCTGGATCGTCAACGTGAAGATCGTTCTTCCGCCTGCCGTCCCGACATACTGGTTGCCGGACACACTGACGGTTACAATCTCGCCCTGAGAGGTGAGCTGTGAACCTGCGACAGAGCCGATAGCCGTAAAAGAGCTTGCGCCGGCAGGTTTAACAGTTCCGGGCGCGTCGCCGAAGAAATCGACACCGAGCGTACCGTTAACCGTGATTGGGCCGAGATTCGTCTCATCCACGACCTTTTCGTCATCACCGATTTCCGGGATTGTATCGACGGAAACAGAGAGTTTGATTTCCGTGAAAGCGCTCGCGCGGTTGTCCGTCAAATCTTTTTCGATACCGTTCGTATTTTGCTCGAACGCAACCGACTCGACATTCAGCGTGAAGTCACCGAACACACCATCGGGAACATTAATTCCAAGCCCGGCCAGATCAGCTGTTGTCAGCGTCCATACGCCGCCATTTTCCGTCCCGGCCGTCAAGGTTGCGCCTGCAGGAAGGTTTGAAATCTTGATGACTTCAATGACCTCAGAGCCGTCCGTATCGTTGACGGATGTTGAGATCGTCAGCGGAATGGTCGTCCCTTCCTCACCGTTTGCAGCATTGGCAGACAGATTTGGAACATCGGCAACCGCATCCACGATGATATTGAACACATCCTGCGGAGAATCCGCGCTGATCCCGGCAACCGTGTCCGTAGATGTCGCAACGGCGCTCAGCCCCGTCAAATCGATATCGCTGTCGGCCGGAGGCGCAAAAGTCAGCAGCGTATCCAGATTTTGACCGGCAGGCAATGTGACCGTCCATGTCCCCGCTGCCGCGTTATACGTTCCGATTGAGGAGGAAAAGCCCCAAGATGAGTCGATCCCCGTAACCGTTACGCTCAGCACTTCGTTCGGGCTGGCATTCGTATCCAAAGACGCCTGAACACGGACATCGACACTGCCGTCTTCTTTAACACAGACATCGTCTACGCCTTCATTGACACTGATGCTCGGCGGATCAATATCCGGCGTCCAGGACAACTTAATCGTCGTAGAAGCTTGCGCGTCGTTATCCGTAAAATCAACTTCGCCGTCAGAAACGGGATTTTCCGTGATGAAGACAGTCGCCGTGAGACTCAGCGAGCCGTCAAAATTCGGATCATTCGGATTGAGTTGCAGTCCCAGAATCTCAGCAGGCGTAAAGCCCCAGACACCACCGCCCAGATCCGTACCCTGATTGAAGGTAAAGCCTGTAGGAACACCCGAAATCTGATAGCCTGTAATCGTCTCAGAACCATCAAAATTATCCGCGCCCAGTTTCCCGGAGATTGTAATCGCAATTGGCGCACCTTCAGCGGCGACCGTATTGGCACCGGAGATGCTAGGGGTATCGGCAACCGCATCCACGATGATATTGAATGTATCCGGTGCGGAATCAGCGCTAATCCCTGCCGCTGCATCCGTAGATGTCGCAACGGCGCTCAGCCCCGTCAAATCGATATCGCTCTGCGCAGGCGGCGTAAAGGTCAGCAACGTGTCCAGGTTTTGACCGGCAGGCAATGTGACCGTCCATGTCCCCGCTGCGGCATTATATGTACCGATCGGTGCGGAAAGCCCCCAAGAAGGATCGATCCCTGTGATCGTTACACTGAGCACTTCCTCCGGGCTGGCATTCGCATCCAAAGACGCCTGAACGCGAACATCAACGCTACCGTCTTCTTTGACGACCACATCGTCAATTCCGCCATTGACCGTAATGCTCGGCGGATCAATTTCGGGGCCCCATGTCAGCGTAAACTGGTCGGATGCCTGATTATTATTGTCGCCGCCGTCGAATTCACCGTCGGAAACAGGGTTTTCCGTGGTGAAAACTGTCGCCGTCAGGCCAATAGAGCCGAAGAAGTTCGTATTAGGTGGCGTCAATTGTAAACCAACAATCTCGGCAGGTGTAAAGCCCCAAACACCGCCACCGAGATCCGTGCCCTGATTGAAGGTAAAGCCTGCAGGAACACCTGAAATCTGATAGCCCGTAATCGTTTCGGAGCCGTCATCACCGCCCACGCCGTTATTGACCTCTTCACCGGTCAACGCGTGAATATCAATGGCGATCGGCTGACCTTCGCCCGTGCTCTTATCGGCCGCATCGATATCCGGATTATCGGCCACGGCATCAACGATAATATCAAAGCTGTCCGTTGCACTGGCTGTCGTGCTTGTCGCAGGCTCCGTCGCCGTCGCCGTTGCAACCAGCCCTGTCATATCAATGTCACTATCCGCAGGCGGTGTAAACGTAAAGACAGTACTGAGATTTTGTCCGGCAGGAAGCGTAACGCTCCATGTTTGTGTAGTGGAATCGTAGCTTCCCAAAGGCTTGGAGAGTGTAAAGCCCCAGCTCGGATCAATCCCCGTGATCTTAACCGTCAGGAAAGCGTCCGGTGAATCTTTGCCGCTTAATTCGGCAATAACCGGTACGTCAACGGTTCCATCTTCTTTGACTTGAGCCGTCGGTACACCGCCATTGACCTTGATGCTCGGCGGATCGACTTCCGGTGTCCATTCAACTGCAAATTGCGTCGAGTTCTGGTTCGTATTGTCGGCCAGATCAAATTCCGTATCGGTCAGGTTCGTCTCTTCATTAAAGACGGTTACGGTCAGGCCGATCGTCCCAAAATAGTCGCCATTAGACGGCGTAATCGTAAGCCCGGCAATTTCAGCAGGCGTAAAGCTCCAGACGCCACCGCCGAGATCTGTTCCCTGATTAAAGGTAAAGCCTGCAGGAACACCGGAAATTTCATAGCCTGTAATCGTTTCGGAGCCATCCGTATCCGTTACGGCACCCGAAATATTCAGCGCGATCGGTGCGCCCTCGTTGCCGCTGGCATTATTCGCCGTGATATCAGGTGTATCCGCAACCGCATCAGTGATGACAAGCGTGTTCATGCTTGCAGCGTTGCTTAGCCCCGTCGCAGGATCGGTAATCGTTGCCGTAAGGGTCAGAACCGGAATATCCGCGTCGCTATCGGCGGGCGGCGACAAGGTGATACCGCCTATAAAATCAGCACCGTTTGGAACCGTCAGCGACCATGTACCGGTCGCCGCATCGTAGGTTCCACCGCTTAAGGCCGTATCCACGCCCCACCCGGCAGGAATACCGGAGATGGTTACCAGCATGCTCGTCCCGGCACCCGCACCGTTATCGACCTCAACGATCGCATCAACGCTGCCATCTTCCTTAACTTGGAAACGAGGTGCATCCATCTCCGGCGCAACCGGCGGAAATTCTTCGATTTCTTCAATAAAGAGAAAGTCATTCTGGAATTCAACACCATATTCAAGTGCCGTCGGATCAATCGGCCCTACAGCACTCAAAGCGCCGACAGGCGCAATTTCAACGGAGGAGTTGAACCCAAAACCCGTATTCTGGGTACTGCCGCCTTGGGATTCACCGGCTGCCGGTTCGATAGCGGCAAGCTGCTGGGCTGCTGCGTCATCCGCGCCTTGCGCCAGTTGGCTATTTCCGGATTGGTCAGCTGCCTGATCACCGTTATCTGAGGAGTCTGTTCGGTCATCTTCTTGGGCGGCTTTTTTGTCCTTGGCCTTTTTCACGCTGTCGAGAAGATCTTCAGGCGGCATAGCTTGCGCCAGTGTGAAAGCGGCATCTGCACCATGTCCATTTTCTGCTGATGCATCTTCGCGATGATCGGCCTGCGTACCCGGCTCAATTTGAGCAGCAGCAACGGCAGAAGGAGTTTCAGAGGGTACGGCAGATGGTGCCAGCGCAGCCTCTACAGGATTTACATCTCCCTCTTGCGGGGATCCGGACACCTGGCTTTCTCCACTGGAAACTTGTGCGCTTTCCGTTCTCGCATCCATATTATTCGACATCAAACTCTCTCCTCAAGTTGCGTGAAATCGGGCCATTGCGGCCAAATCTTAATTTTCTCTTAACAGAATGTCCGTATTTTTAACAGATTGTTAAGAAATCGTCAACAATTATGTTAAAAATGAGCACTACATCTGGAAGGCCTTGGCATTCCGCGCTGGCCGTACGCTTTTTAGCTTTTTCCAGACCCATATCACCCTATGCGTTTTCCTTATATAGAGGAAAATTGAAAAAATGAATCTTTTTCTGCAGGGCACGCATGAGAAACCTTCTCTCATAAATCTTTCCTCTACCGGCCATCCATAAAATCTTTGAACTCCCGCCATAAAGCTGCTATCAGTGCGCTGCGCTTTAATGTGCAGCCGGTCGCGGACCTACCCGGTATGAACCAAAACAAGGGCATATAAAAATGGATACTGTCGTTATCAGCTCGGGCGGGCTGGATTCAGTCGTGCTGGCGCACAAGGTGGCTCAGGAACGCCGTTTGATCCGTCTTATCTCTTTCGATTACGGACAACGCCATAAAAAGGAGCTTTCCTATGCGCGGCTTTGCGCCGAGCGGCTGGGCGTTTCTTTTTCACTGATAGACCTCTCCTCCGTTGGCGAAGCCTTACACGGTGCTTCAGCCTTGACCGGCGGACAGGACGTGCCGGATGGCCATTATGCAGAAGAAACAATGCGGATTACCGTTGTCCCGAACCGCAATGCAATTTTCCTGACAATCGCTTACGGTATAGCGGTGGCGGATGGCGCGCAGGCTGTGGCAACAGCCATCCATGGCGGCGATCATTTTATCTACCCCGATTGCCGACCGGGTTTCGCGCAAAGCTTCGAGACCATGCAAAAGGCCGCACTGGAGGGTATGGCCGACATTGAACTCTACACGCCGTTTCTTCACGGCACGAAAGCCGACATTGTCACCGAAGGCGTAAGGCTGGGTGCCCCCTTCGATCAGACATGGTCCTGCTATAAAGGTGGTGCTATCCATTGCGGGCGCTGCGGCACTTGCGTCGAACGCCAGGAAGCCTTTGCACTGGCCGGTAGTGACGACCCCACAGCTTATGAAGACCCGGATTTCTGGAAGAAGGCCTGCCATGTATAGAATCTGCAAGGAATATCATTTTTCAGCGTCGCACCAGCTTTTCCAACTCCCGGACGATCACCCTTGCGCGCGGCTGCACGGGCATAATTATATCGTGGAGGTCGAGTTGGAATCCGAGACGCTGGATACACACGGCTTTGTTCGCGATTACAGGGAACTGGACGCACTCAAGCGCTATATCGATGACAAGCTCGACCACAGGCACCTGAACGATGTTCTAGGCGATGATTGCATCACGGCTGAACAGATTGCCCGGCATTTCTACGACTGGTGCAAGAAATGCTGGCCGGAAGTCTCCGCCGTGCGGGTCAAGGAAACGCCGAAAAGCTGCGCCGAGTACAGGCCGTGAGCACACAAACCCCCACAATACGCATCAGCGAGATTTTCGGCCCTACGATTCAGGGCGAAGGGACGCTCATTGGTCTGCCCACGGTTTTTGTCCGCACGGGCGGGTGCGATTACCGCTGTCGCTGGTGCGATACGCTCCATGCGGTCGAGAGCGCCTACCGCCATGAATGGAAAGAGATGAACGCGGAAGAAATCTGGGCGAAAGTGCGCCGGCTTTCCGGCGGGGTTCCGCTGACAGTATCGCTTTCAGGCGGCAATCCGGCCATTCAACCTCTCGAGCCGCTCATCCGTTTAGGTAAGGCGGAAAGCTACCGCTTCGCGCTGGAGACGCAAGGCTCGATCTCTCAAGACTGGTTTGCGCTGCTGGATGTGCTCACACTCAGCCCGAAACCGCCTTCGAGTGATATGGATACGGACTGGAGCGTATTGGAGGCCTGTATCCGTGCAGCCGGGCCTCAAACGGAAACTCTGCTCAAAATTATTGTCTTCGACGATAAGGATTATGACTATGCAAAAGAGGTTTCAGCCCGCCATCCGGACATTCCTATTTGTCTCCAGCCGGGCAATGCGCAAGTCACAGGAACGCCGAATATGGATGCCCTCAATGCGAAAATGCGCTGGCTGGTCGAGCGGACGCTTGAAGATCACTGGTTTCAGGCCCGCATTTTACCGCAGCTTCATGTGATGCTTTGGGGCAATAAACGAGGTGTTTAAGGTATTGAAATGATTTAAATGAACAACTTCGCTGGTATCAAACCCCCTCTCCCCTACGGGGAGAGGGCTGGGGTGAGGGGGCTACGGACTCTCACATGCCCTGAAACTTACCACCCCCACCCTGACCCTCCCCCTCAAGGGGGAGGGGATTAAGGGGAAAACGTTACAAGTGGTAGGGAATAGATTCCACAGAGATTGAAAAAAGGACGAAACCATGAGTAAAAAAAATATCTATACAGACCTGACACAGCTTGGCGGAAGCTCCGAATGGCCGACCTCTCCGGACAAAGCCGTTCTGGAGCGTGTCACCAACCCGCATGAAGGCACGGACTATCTCGTGCGTTTTACAGCGCCGGAATTCACCTCCATCTGCCCCATCACGGGCGCACCGGATTTCGCGCATCTGGTCATCGACTACCTCCCCGGCGCATGGCTTCTGGAGAGCAAATCCCTCAAGCTGTTCCTGGGATCGTTTCGTAATCACGGCGCGTTCCACGAAGATTGTACGGTGACGATCGCCAAACGCCTGATTGCAGAGATCGAGCCGCAATGGCTCCGTCTTGGAGGATACTGGTATCCGCGCGGCGGCATTCCGATCGACATTTTCTACCAGACCGGTAAAGCCCCGGACTCACTGTGGGTTCCGGATCAAGGCGCTGCCGCCTATCGTGGAAGAGGTTAAAACCTGGAAAGGGGGAATTAATGGTCAAAATCCTTGCCGGATTCCTCCCCCATATCTGCGGAAGCCAGACCGCCCTCACTGAACAAATCGATTAAATTTTCAGCGATTTTATTCATACGCTCGGCGTTTTGAATGGCTTTTTGGACGATACCCGTAACCTCTTCAAGAGCCATATCCGGCTCTATATTGATATAATCGGGCTTGCTTTTGATCCGGGCATAAAAATGGATAATCTCGCTTGAAAGGCGATCGCCCAGAATATCCAGCTTGTCGGTATTACGGTCAAATACCACCCGGTCTAGCGCAGGCTGACGCTGCACGATATCGCCCGCTTTTTTATATTTTGGCGTCCGCTCCGGATTTTCAAGCGCCTGAAGCATCTCACGATAAACCACCAGATAGGCCTCAATTTTCGCCTTGTTTGATTTTAACTCGGAATCAAGCATCATGGCCACAATTCCACGCTCTTTATCCCGGAGTTTGCGCTCCTTTGAGAGGATATCCATATTCTGGCTCTGTGCTTTGCTGATTGTTTCGAAACCACGCAAAATCATCACAGCCAGTACTGCAAAAATAATAATAACGGCTAGTAAAAATGCCAGCCCCAGCCCGAACCACAGAGAAGCGCCTCCCGTCTCGCGCACGGTCGGTTCGTTCTTGGGCGCCGACCATACGCCGAGCGCCTGCTGGCGGGCCTGATCCTCCGCCTGAAGATAGGCCGACTCAAAGACGGTGCCATATACGCTGCTGCGGTCCGCGATAACATAGCCTTGCTGGAGCATGAACAGCCCGAGATCGAGATCGTTCGCGCTAACACATTGTACGAAAATAGCTTTCCCGCGAACATCCTTTACTTCGCACTGCGCAGGGGCGCCGGCGATAATATTTTCAAGCGCAACGCGCGCACGGGTTTTAAAGCCCGCGCCCATCCCTTCAATAGCCTCAACTCCCCAAAGATGAAAGCCCCTGTCGCCTGCCATAACGGTGAACGCATTAGCAGCCCGTAATTTGGTTTCGAAGATCCGTTTTTCAGAGGATGTGCGTTCCTGCGGTATCTCCTGTGCGAGGGGTGCGATATCAGCAGAAACCTCCTGCTGCTGAGCAAAAGCAGAAATATCCGCAACAAAGCAGACAAAAAACAGGCTTAAAAAGACAATAACGGCGCGAATAGCGCCTTTAGATGCAAAAGAAAAAATCACAAACGGCCTTCCAAGGTCTATCCCCGTTGCCACAGCTTTTTATAATAGCACGATTATATTAATTTTTTTACCGCTTTTACGCACGAACTAAAATTTAACAAAGCGGAAAAACTTATATATAGTGTATCCTTCTTGACTTTGTGCGGTATTCCGGGGAATAAAACAGCCTTATGCGCGTGGAACTCAAAAAACTGATGGAATATCTTGGCGTCGATCATGTGCTTTCGCCCTATGAAACGCAGCCTTGGTTCCATTACGATGCGGCAAAAGGTATTACCTGCAGCGCAGAAGTCCGTATGGGTTCGGGCGGTGACGACATCGAAGTCGAGATGCAGTTTCTTAAGGATGAAACCTCAGAAGAAGAGGAAAGCGGCGAAAGTGATAGCGAATCCGGCGGCGGACCGGAGCAGATCATGTTCATGCGGGCCGAACCCTCTTCCCAGACAGAATGGTCGCCCAAGCAGCTCCGGGTTCAAGGAAAAAATTATGTGAATGAGCTCCCCGAATGGGAGAAAAAAGGCTGCGATTTCTTCCGGGCCTCAATCGAATCGATGCAGATGGGTGAGCTTCCGGACATTGACGCCCTGATTGCACAACATCTGGTTGATGACTCGCTGTATGGCGGCGGCGGGCGGGGCCGTGTCGGCCGTAAGTCCCCGAAAGTCAAACCCGGGCAATTGCTGGGCATGGGCAAAAAGCCCTAAGATATTCTCTCAAGGGTAGAGCGATTAAGGCCCGCCCAACATACACCTGTCATTCTTTTCACAGATTTTTTCAAAAAAAATACTGCTTTGACTTGAAATTTTCACCACCCTCCCCCATAGCTTGACGGAGTTTTCTAAAAAATTGCGATCATTTATAAAAAACGAGGCTTTACGGCATGCGAACATCATTTTTTCTGAAAGCGTTTCTGATCTCCGGAACCGTTCTGGCAGCGTCTCCCGCCTTTGCGGGCGAAAGCGTTGAAAGTATTATCACCGAGGGCGATGTCTTCGGCCATATCCGCTACCGTTATGAAACTGTGGAACAAGGCGGCATTGCCAATGATGCGGAAGCCTCGACCGTGCGGACAAATATAGGTTTCAAAACCGGCGTCTATAAAGATTTCCAAGGGTTGATCGAAGCACAGCTTGTCAACACGATCGGTGCGAATGACTTTAACGACACGGTGAACGGCAAAACAGCCTACCCGGTCGTTGCAGACCCTGAAACGGCTGAAATCAATCAAGCCTGGGTTTCCTGGGGCGGGCTTCCTGACACAGTCGTTAAAGTCGGACGGCAGATTATCAATCTGGACAATCAACGCTTTGTCGGCGCTGTCGGCTGGCGGCAAAACGACCAGACCTATGACGGCGTTCTCGTAGCCAATTCCAGCATCCCTAATCTGGATCTGGCCTATGCATATGTTCGGAACGTTAACCGGATCAATGGAGGGGACCACCCGCTCGGAGATCTGGATACGGAAACGCATGTCGCACATGCATCCTATAAGGTTGCGGACTGGTTGACGGCAACCGGTTACGGTTACTGGGTTGATATCGACAGAGCAGCCTCCCTTTCTTCCAAAACATACGGCGCACGCTTGACGGGTGATATCCCGTTGAACGATAGCTGGTCCCTCTTCTACGAAGCGGAGGCCGCAACACAAAGCGAGCACGGCAACAATACAGCCAGCTACGATGAGGAGTATTACCACATCTCCCCCGGAATCAAAGGCCATGGCTGGACGCTGCAAGCCGGTTACGAAGAGCTGGGCGGAGACGGCACGAACGCTTTCGTAACGCCTCTTGCAACCCTGCATAAATTCAACGGCTGGGCTGATAAATTCCTGACGACACCTGCAGCCGGTCTGGAAGATGCATATGCACAAATCTCCTATAAATTCTCGAATGTGCATGAATGGCTGGACGGCACGACATTGACAGCCGTCTACCATGACTTCCAGGGTAACGATAGCGGGGATTTCGGGGACGAGCTTGACCTGTCTATCGGCAAGTCTTTCAAACTTCCGGAAGGTTTACCAGCCAAGGACATCCACGTTCTGCTGAAATACGCAGACTACAATGCGGAGGATGCACCTTACACGGATACAGAGAAATTCTGGCTGCAATTCACACTCAAATTCTAAACCTTGTGAAGACGATCTGATTTTTGAAAGAGGCGGTTTAAAACCGCCTCTTTTTTTGTCCTCTACACCCTCATGACAAGATCAAAATTTTCTCCTATAATCCGATGCACATAGGAAAGCAAAATAATGAACGGCATATGTGCCGAAAGAAATTCATACAACGGGAGGATGGGCTTATGGCCACGGAAAAATTACTTGAACATGCTGCACATCAATCAGATGCCCCCTATAAAAGTATCCTCGACGCTGTTGGAAACACGCCTTTTCTGGATCTTGGCGACGGCATTTACGCGAAAGCCGAATATTTTAATCCATCAGGATCCATCAAAGGACGCATGGCGACCTTCATGATTGAAAAAGCCGAGCAGGAAGGGCTTTTGAAACCGGGCGATACGATCGTCGAATCGACCAGCGGAAATACAGGCAATGCGATGAGTATGGTCGCCGCCGCCAAAGGTTATAAGATGGTTGTGATCATCCCTAACGGCTATACGTCTGAGCGCGTCCTGATTTCCAAAGGTTTTGGCGCCGAAGTCCGTTTTGTCGGCAATTTTCAGGTCAATGAAGCGCGCGACGAAGCTATCCGGCTTGGGCAGCAAGACGGCTGGTACTGCCCGCAGCAATTTGACAATGAATGGAATGTCGAGGAAAACCGGGAGTGGCTTGCCCGTGAAATTATTGAACAATTACCGCAGGGTATGAAGATTGATGCCGTTGTTCAAGGTGTTGGGACCGGCGGGACTCTGATCGGGGTCACGCAAGGGCTGCGCAAATGGCATAACCCGGACCTGAAATCTTTCGCAATGGAGCCGTCCGAATCGGAAACGCTCCAATGCTGCATGGTCTGCGACCACAAAATCGAAGGGATATCAGACGGCTTTATCCCGACGATCTATGAGCGGCACAGAAATGAGGTGACGGGCGTTATCTCGGTCGATAGTGATGTCGCGATACAAGAAGCCAAGGATCTATCCAGCAAGCGTGGGATTTTCGTCGGGCCCAGCTCAGGCGGTAATTACTGGGCGGCCAAGAAAATCCGCCGCGACCATCCGGAAATCAAAACCATCCTGACCTTTCTGTGCGATCGCGGCGAGAAGTATCTCAGCATGATGTATAAGGACGATTAAGCCGCCCGCTCTGCGACAGCACTTACTGCCGGTTCAAAAGCCGAAGCGATAACGTTATCGCCTCATCATAAGACGGCGCTATAAAGACTGTCTCCTGATCGTCTTTAATGCCCGCACGGCCAAGTATCTCTCCGGGCTGCGCCTGCAAACCACTCAAAATGATTTTGCTGCCTTTGCTTTGACAGGTTTTAACCAAATCACTGATGACATTCAGTCCTGCAACATCGATATAGGGAACGAGTCTCATACGCAGAATTAAAATTTTAGGCGTCTCCCCCATGGCATGCAGCGTATCGAGCATGGCTCCGGCCATACCGAAAAAAAGCGGTCCGGAAATCCTGAAGACCTCAACCCCCTCAGGTAAATCTTCGCGCTGGCTTGTGTCCTCTTTTTCGTCACCATACACATCTCGTATTTTGCGCCCTTGCGCATGAAGAAACTCCGACTGGCTCATCCGGTGCATAAAGAGCAATGATGCCAGAGTCACACCCACACCGATGGCTACGGTTAAATCCACCAGCACAGTCAGTGAAAAAGTTAATACCATAACCAGCCGGTCGGAGCTCGATAAACGGTATATATGAATGAAATGTTTGATTTCACTCATATTCCAGGCAACTATGAAGAGAATGGCCGATAAGGCTGCCAGCGGTATAAAGGCGATCACATCGGTAAAAAACAGGGTAAAGACCAAAATAAAAGCGGCATGAAAAATGCCAGCCATAGGCGTTTTTCCACCGGCCTTGATATTGGTTGCCGTCCGGGCAATTGCCCCCGTGGCAGGCAGGCCGCCAAACAGAGTTGAGGCAATATTCGCAATACCCTGCCCGACCAACTCCTGATTCGGTCGGTGCTTGTAGCCGGCCATACCGTCCGCAACGGTTGCAGACAGCAAAGCCTCGATACCGGCCAGAAAGGCGATCGTAAAGGCAGAGGGTACTATTTCAAGAAACTTTGACACATCCCAGGCGGGCCATGACGGCATGGGCAGGCCGGACGGTATATCCGGAAAACGGGACCCTATCGTATCAATCGGAAGATGCAGAACATAAACCGATAAAGAGGCCAGCGTCACCGCGATCAGATATCCCGGCCATTTCGGAACAAAGCGTTTCAGGAACAAAATAACCGCCAACGCCAACATGCCGATAGACAAGGTCGAGATATCGGCACTCCCCATATGGCTGAAATAGGATTGCCATTTGGGAATAAACTCTGCCGGAACGTTTTCAATATCCAGCGCCAGAAAATCCTTTACCTGCGATGAAGCGATGATGACCGCGATTCCGGCCGTAAATCCGGTTATAACCGGATAAGGGATATAGCGTATGACCTGGCCGAACCGGGCATATCCCGCAACGATCAAAATGATTCCCGCCAGCAGAGTCGCCAGTAACAGCCCGTCATAGCCGTGATCGGCAATTACACTGAATACAACCACGATAAAAGCGCCGGTCGGGCCGCCGATCTGCACGCGCGACCCGCCAAGAAAAGAGATTAAAAACCCGGCTACAACGGCGGTCACAAGACCCTTATCGGGTGAGGCACCGCTTGCGATACCCAAGGCCATGGCCAACGGCAACGCAACGATCGCCACGGTCAATCCCGCCAGCATGTCGGCCTTTAACGTCTTAAGATTATATCCTTGGCGCAAAAGAGAGAATAATTTAGGCGTAAACGCGGTCGGTACCATTTTTAAAACCTGACTTCAAAACGTCCTGCGAGCATACAAAAAAAACACTGTACCTGTCTTAAAAAAAACAGCGGTCTCATCTTGCCCTCAAATAAAAAGCAGTTTTTTGATCTCTGGCGATCATGGATTCCCTTATCATTGCGAGGAGGCGCATTAGTGCCGCCGTGGCAATCCATCTCTAAATCGTAAAGTGCTGTAGCTGGATTGCTACGCTTCCGCTTCGTGACCTTCATGTTCAAAAACATAACTCTGACGCTGGCGGCACGCTTGAATTTTCACCGCAAAGACACGAAGACGCAAAACTCTCTGCGCCCTCTGCACCTCTGCGGTTTAAAAATAAAACACATTCAGCTTGGCATCTTTGCGATGATGCAATGGCTTTCGCCTTTTACACAGACCCCTTCCCAAAATAAAACTTGACAATAAAGGAATATTATCCTATATCTGCTCCAAGATCGATCTGCGCGGGTGCAGTCGAACATCGCCGGCCAAGAGACTTTTCCTGCTCTCATAAGTCCTGCGCCAGATAAGCCCGCGCCCTACAGGATTTGCGCGATAACGGGCGCGTCCGTTTTTATTCTTTCACTCTTCAAAGGAAAAGGCAAAGAGGCAGCGGAAAAGAAGAGAAAACAAACAATAAACCTCTGCAAGGCAAAGACGGTCCAGAAAGTCTCATACGGCACTGCGGGCGTGGTGGCTACGTATGATCAAAACTGAACGGGATTTTTCATGCACAACCCCGCCAGTTCCTTCATCAAAGCCTTCACCCCGCGGACACGTTTTTCCGTGTTGTCCCAGCCACGAATAGCGACAAGCTTTTGATCGGGGCGGAGCTTGACGGTCCCGCTTTTGGCCTGAATCCAGCCCATCAGCGCGCCGATATCGGGCGGGCAATCTTTGTGGAAAGTGATCACCGCACCCTTCGGCCCGGCTTCGAGCTGTGAAATCCCGGCTTGTTTACAAAGCTGCTTGATCGAGACGATATCCAGCAAATTCTCGACCTCTCCGGGCAGGGACCCAAACCGGTCGATCAGTTCTGCAGCGAAGGATTCGATGTCCTCCGGGCTGTCCAGCTCCGACAAACGCCGGTACAGGCTCATCCGCACACTCAGATCCTCAACGTAATTTTCCGGGATCAAGACCGAGGTACCGATATTGATCTGTGGAGACCAGTGCGCTTCGGGCGCATTGCTGATATCCGTGCCTTCCCGCGCGGCGGCGACGGCCTCTTCCAGCATTTGCTGGTACAGCTCGACCCCGATCTCGCGGATATGGCCGGATTGCGCCTCACCCAGCAGATTTCCGGCCCCGCGTATATCCATGTCATGGCTGGCAAGCTGGAACCCGCTGCCTAGCGTATCAAGGGTTTCCATGACCTCCAGCCGCTTTTGCGCCTGCGGATTGAGCTTTTGATGCGGCGGATAGGTCAGATAGGCATAGCCCCGCACCTTGGAGCGCCCGATCCGGCCTCTGATCTGGTAAAGCTGCGACAAGCCGAACATATCCGCGCGATGGATCACCATCGTATTGGCGGAAGGAATGTCCAGCCCCGATTCAATAATAT
>JAGRKA010000002.1 GCA_020442475.1 Alphaproteobacteria bacterium
AAAGCAGTTTTTTCATGATATCCTCCTTTTTTCCAAGAGTGTTTAGGGTGAATGGCCTTATTTAGCGCTCTTTTCTTTCCCTTTGCAACCGTGTGTATCGAATAAAGTCGCCTGCACAATGGAGTCCGCTTTTCATTTGCGCTCTGTCCTGCTAATGAAGCCTGATGAGACTTATTGGTGCAATGGCAACGGTTGGTGGGTTGACAGGGTTATCCCGGATTGCAGGTTTTGCAAGGGATATCATGACGGCGGCCATTTTGGGGACGGGGCCTGTCGCGGACGCGTTTTTCGTCGCACTCAAATTGCCGAATTTCTTTCGCCGTGTGACGGCGGAAGGCGCTTTCAGCGTTTCCTTTGTCCCTGTTTACAGTGAATCTCTTGAGAAGGAGGGGCGGGAAGAGGCTGATAATTTTGCATTGAACGTCTTTTATATCATGCTGGGCGGGTTGGGCGTGCTCTCGCTTTTGGCTGTCTGGGCGATGCCCTTCGTCATTTATGCCGTTGCGCCGGGATTTTCGGGGGATGAAATCCGTTACGATCTCGCGGTTGAGTTTTCACGCGTGACCTTTCCCTATCTGCTCTTAATGTCCTTAACGGCTTTGCTCGGCGGTGTGCTTAATGCGCAAGGGAAATTTGCACCCTTCGCCTTTGCGCCTGTCCTGTTCAATCTGGCGCTGATTGCGGCCTTGCTGCTGAGTGATCTGGCCGAAACGGCGGGGCACGCTTTGTCGTGGGGCGTGTTAATCGCCGGTTTTTTACAATTCGGATGGTTGCTGATCAATGCAATCAGGGCTGGATTTATTTTCAAATTCAAGGCGGTCCGTTTTGACATCAAAACCCGAAAGGTTCTCAAGCTTATGGGGCCGGGCGTTATTGGTGCAGGCGTTATGCATATAAATCTGTTTGCCGATCTGATTTTGGCCTCTTTTCTGGCGACTGGCTCCGTATCCTACCTTTACTATGCGGATCGGCTCAATCAACTCCCGCTCGGCGTGGTCGGAATTGCAGTCGGCACGGCGCTTTTGCCGATGCTTTCACGCGCGCTGGGTCGGGGCGATATGAAAGAAGGACGGAATTTGTTGAACAGAGCACTTGAATATTGCCTGTTGCTGGCACTTCCGGCGGCAGCCGCGCTTGTCGCCGTGCCATACGAATTGATTACAGTTTTGTTTGAGCGCGGCGCATTTACCGCAGCCGATACGAAGGTGACGGCTTTTGTTCTGACATGTTACGCAATGGGATTGCCTGCTTATATCTCTGTGAAAGTCTTTTCAACAGCCCACTGGGCGCGGCAGGATACGGTAACGCCGGTGAAAATTTCGGTCGTGGCGACCGTGACCAATATCGTGCTGAGCTTGCTTCTGATTCCGGTTATAGGCGTGGCGGGTATCGCGCTGGGTACTGGCCTGACCGGCTGGATGCAGTTTCTTCTCCATATCCGTGCGCTCAGAGACCATCCGGCAATGCATTTTGATGCGCGCTTTAAACGGAACGCCCTTCGGATCGTCCTCTCCACTTGTTTTATGACGATTGTTTTGGTTATGGTTGCCTCAGCTTTGAAGATTGCGGATCACGGGGGGCAGGCAACTTACCAAATTTCAGCATTGGCAACCCTCATTCTGGCGGGCGCAGTTTCGTACGCTCTGGCCGTGATCATTAGCGGCGTGATTAAAGTTCAGGACATGAAGAGATATTTATCAAGAGGTTAGAGTGAAAAAACGTATATTATCATGCATGCAGCCTACCAGTCATTTGCATCTGGGAAATTATTTGGGGGCGCTCAAAAACTGGGTGAAGCTGCAAAACGAGCCAGACAGTGAATGCCTGTACGGCGTTGTGGATTTGCACGCTATTACACAGCCTTATGAGCCGGGCGCTCTGGCGCAGGCAACGCGGGAAATCGCGGCGGCCTATATTGCGGGCGGGATCGACCCCGCAAAGTCCACGCTTTTTGTACAGTCTGCCGTTCCGGGGCACTCCCAGCTTATGTGGATGCTGTCTACATTGACGCAGATGGGTAAGCTGGAGCGCATGACTCAGTTCAAGGACAAGGCCGGCAAGAACGCGGAGCGCGCAGGGCTGGGGCTGTTCGCCTATCCGGTGCTGATGGCTGCCGACATCTTGCTTTACAAGGCAACGCATGTACCGGTGGGAGAAGACCAGAAGCAGCATCTCGAACTGGCCCGCGAAATCGCCGGAACGTTCAATCATCGTTTTGGAGAAGAATTCTTTCCGCTGCCCGAGCCTTATATTACGGGTGCAGCCACACGGGTCATGTCCCTGCGGGACGGTACGCAGAAAATGAGCAAATCCGCTGAATCCGACATGAGCCGGATTAATCTGACGGACGATGCGGATGTGATCGCAAAAAAGATCAAGAAGGCGAAAACGGACGCCGATCCGCTGCCGGGTACGATGAAGGCGCTGGAAGGGCGGCCTGAGGCGAAAAACCTTGTCACGATCTATGCGGCCTTGTCCGAAAAGAATGAAGATACCGTTTTGCAGGAATTTGAGGGGAAAGGTTTTGGCGATTTTAAACCGGCTCTGATTGATCTTGCAATTGCAAAGGTTGCGCCTGTTACGGCCCGGATGACTAAGCTCATGGCTGATCCGGCTCATATTGACAAGATTTTGGCTGCCGGAAACGTTAAGGCAAACATTATCGCGCAGGATGTTCTGGAGGATGTGCAGCGCATGATGGGTTTTTGGAGGAAAGGTTAGGTAGAGGTGCGGAGTATTCCGTAAAATATCTTAACCCTTTCTTTGCCTTTTGGCTGGCATAATGGGCCGTAATTTGATATTCTTTATGAATAAAGGGCGGTTCTTGATGTTTAAAAAATCCTTGTTATCTCTGGCTGTTGCGGCGTCTTTCTCAGTTTTTTCTTTGCCGGCGTCCGCTGATATTTTCGTCTGGCAGGACCCGGAGATTAAACTCAGCGTGACCTACCCTGACCGGTGGGACCGGGTGATTGCCCGCCAGCCGGATGAGCTTTTTGCCGTTGCCGCGCCGGGAGAGAATGATCATGCGATATGCCGCCTGCGTACCCGTGCGGATCGCCGCTTCGCGATTTATCCGCCCCGCTTATCGCCGAATGTCCAGCATCTGGGTGTCAGCTATGATTTTTGGGAATCTTATGTCGGAGAGTATGATAACGCGGTTCTGCATAAAGTTTCAGATGATGCGGCTCTTGGGCGCGGTTTCGGGAGCTATGCCGATGTGTCTTATTTCACAGCGACAGGGTCAAAGATGCAAAAGCGCGGGCTGATGTTCGCATCTCTCTATAACAACACGCTTTATGTTCTTGATTGTTCTGCGGAAGCCAGCGCTTACTACAAATGGCATGACTCTTTCCTGAGCGTTGCAAAATCTGTCGATTTCCGTAAGGAAATTCACGAGCTTCCCAATGGGGACTACCGGACTTTCTGGAAGGACCCAAAGCTGAAAATCCACGGTCTGCGTGATGTAGACGCGGTTTATTATTAGGGTGAAACGCTATAGAGGGCTCATGGGCATCTAAAAATTATCGGTATGCCCTGATTTTATGGACATAATTTTTTCTTGCTGAATACTGTGCAGTGCGCTACATAGTCTTCCATATTATGTATTATGAAGGGGCTGTGAAATGAGCAGGCAAGAAGATCCTCAGGTTTTACAACAGGCGCGCGTTACGGATAAATTTCTTCAAGTCCTGTTTAATACCTTTGCAGCATTGACTTGTGCTTCTCTTTCCGCAGGGATTGACGATCAGGTAGAATGGTCCGATATCCGCCGGGAAATACAGGCAGCAGCGCATACTATCTGCGAAAAAGATTACAGGCAGGTGGTTAATGGTGAAAAAGATCCAACACCGTTAGAGCAAAAATTTCTTCAGGCGGGGACGTACCGGGAGGCCTGTATGACTCAAATCCAAGAGATACCAGAGCGCTCGTCGATAGCCGATATTGCAAGGAGTACATCTTTAATAACCGGCGCTTTATCTGTAGGAAGTCTTGGCCTTTGGGCCTCGCACCGGAGACGTTATCAGTGGCTTGACGGCCCTTCCTGAATTATTAATGGGAAATTTTGCAGGAACAATATCGATATGGCAATTCTTGCCTTGAATGAGGCCGCGCTATAGGGCATTGTGCGCATGAACAGGTACCGATCCGGTTTTTGTCATGCAGATTTACCTTCCTATTGCCGAGATGGCCGTTTCTGCGGAAACGATTTTTCTGTTGAGCGCCTTTGTGGGCTTTCTTTCCGGTGTGTTTGGCGTCGGGGGCGGGTTTTTGACAACGCCGTTCCTGATCTTTACCGGGATTCCGCCGGCGGTCGCGGTCGGCTCTCAGGCCAGCCAGCTTGTCGCTTCGGGCGTTTCAGGCGTTCTGGGACATTTACGGCGGGGGAATGTTGATATCAAAATCGGAACCGTGATGCTGGCGGGCGGGATGATCGGCTCGTTTTTCGGTATTATGATTTTCAAGCTTCTACAATATCTGGGGCAGATCGACTTTGCGCTGTCCTTTCTTTATGTCGTTCTACTCGGCAGCGTCGGGTCTTTAATGATCGTTGAAAGTTTGGGAACGCTTTTCAAACGCCGCAAGAAAAATGTGCGCTCGGAGTTCAATGTTCAACGTGTTTCGCCCTGGATGGCGCGCTTGCCGTATAAAATGAGATTTCCCCGTTCCAAGCTCTATATGAGCGCGCTTATTCCGGGAGGAATCGGCTTTGTTGGCGGGCTTTTGACAGCAATTATGGGGATTGGTGGCGGGTTTTTGCTCGTGCCGGCCATGATTTATATTCTGGGTATGCCGATCCTGTTGGTGGCTGGAACATCCCTGTACCAGATTATTTTTGTGACGGCACTGGCGACAATCATGCATGCAGTTTTTAATAATACTGTCGATATTATGCTGGCCTCCATTTTGATCTGCGGCAGTGTGATCGGAACACAAATCGGCGTCTCTTTTGCGCGTTTTATCAAGCCGCTCCATGCGCGGATTATTCTGGCGATCCTGATTATGGTCGTGTGTATTCAATTGGGGAGCCAGCTTTTTATCCGCCCTGCCGAACTGTTTTCAACGGCGGTGCTGTGATGGAAAGAAAATCCATGCTCTCAGGCCTCTTCCTCTTGCTCTCATGTCTTATCATGGCAGTGGCGCCGGTGCGGGCTGGGGCAGAGAGCTTAACGGTCGATCTAGCCAAGGATCATGTCGATATTACCACCGGTTTTACGGGTGCCGAGCTGGTCCTGTTCGGTATGGCGGAGGAGGGGGCCGATGTCGCCGTTGTCATACGCGGGCCGCGCAAAGATGTTATCGTTCGGCAAAAGGGCCGTTTTCTAGGGGCTTGGCTTAACCGTGAGGGCATGACATTCGAAGATGTTCCGCTTTTCTATGATTACGCGCTCAGCCGTCCTGAAGATGAATTTATGGATGAAGCCTCACGTCATAATCATGAGATAGGCTTGTCCGGATTGCCGTTTAAGCCACAATCCGGGCGTTATCATAAGGAAATGGTTGAAGAGTTTGAAAAGGCCCTGATCCGGAACCGTCAGGCAATCGGGCTTTTCCCGCAGGAGCCCCGTACTGTAAGTTTTTTAAATAGCCAGCTTTTCAAGGTTGTGATGCATGTACCCGCCAATGTTCCGACAGGGACATATGAGATTCAAACCTTTTTGGTTAAAGGAAAAGATGTTAAAGAGGTACGGACAACAAAACTTACGGTTGCGCAGGTAGGTTTCAGTGCCGGCGTTTATAAATTTTCGCATAGCTATGCCTTTTCTTACGCTTTGCTATGCTTGTCTTTCGCCGTCTTTGCAGGATGGTTTTCAAACAGGGCCAGCGGAAGAGGATAGGAGATAACGGATATGGGTACAACTCCCAGTCATAAGGACGCAGATCCTGCGGAAGAGGCGAATATGCTATCCGGCGATGGCGGGATTTATCTCGTTGTTGCAGATGAAACTGCAGAATTTGAACTCGCTATGAAATATGCAGCCCATATGGCCGCTCAGAATAAGGGGCATGTGGCTGTCTTGTATGCGTTGCCGGATCAGGATTTCCAGCACTGGGGTAATATTCAGGAGCGTATGCGCCGCGAGCAGCGTGAAAAGGCAGAGCGTTTCTTGTGGGACGTTGCAGGAAAACTGAATGCGTTCAACGATACAAAGCCGTCATTTTTACTGGAAGAAGGCAGTATCCAAGATGCTCTGGTCCGGATTATCGACCGTGATCTCAATATACGGGTCTTGGTTTTGGGGGCGGGGACAGAGTCCTCTGGACCTGGGCCGCTTGTGTCCTATTTTACAACGAAAGGTCTTACGCGCTTGCGTATTCCGATGTTGCTCGTTCCCGATCATGTGCGTGTACAAAAATAGGGGCGTAATCTTTAAGGTGAACGCCCTCTAAGAAAAAGGTGAAATAGTTAATGTTTATCCAGACTGAGAACACGCCTAATCCGGCGACTTTGAAGTTCTTGCCCGGCCAGACGGTCCTTAAGGCAGGGACCGCCGAGTTTAAAACACCGGAGGACGCAGCCGATGCGCCGCTTGTTCAGCGTCTTTTTACACTACAGGGCGTCTCAGGTGTCTTGCTGGGGGATGATTTTGTCGCGGTCAGTAAGGCGGAAGACACGGACTGGTCCATGCTTAAGCCTATGGTGCTGGGAGCTTTGATGGAGCATTTTTCTACCGGTCAGCCGGTTTTGCTTGAGTCAGCGGCACAGCGCCTTGAGGCAGGGCAGGCCGCTTCCGAGGGTGATCATTCTGCAGACGATGACGAAATTGTAACGCAGATCAAAGTGTTGCTTGCCGAGCGTGTACGCCCCTCCGTGATGATGGATGGTGGGGATATTGAATTTGAAAGTTTCGAAGAGGGGGTTGTGTATTTACGGATGCGCGGTGCATGTTCGGGCTGTCCCAGTGCGACGATGACTTTGAAATCCGGTATTGAAAATATGCTTAAGCACTTTATTCCAGAGGTGGTCGAAGTGCGCTCTGTTCCGGGGTAGGAAGATCTGGCGTCTGCTCCTTATATAGCAGCATACCAAACCAGCGCCAGAGCGGTCCATTTTCGCCTTCTCCCGCAGGCATTGTGCAATTGATCCGCGTTCTGGCGTCAGTGAGCGGGGCCTGTAATCTCAGCTCAACCCGGAGGCCTATAATTTCCAGAGACGGCGGTGTGCTTTGTCCAGAGACGAAGCAAACAAGGTCCTGAAGGTCATTTTGAATTTCGGGGGTGACGGAGAAGCCAATCAGAGGGCGGTCTTCTTGAATATAGGGGTTTTCGGGTTCAATTTCGGTTACGGGCAGGGGGAGCGTGTCCGCGATCAGCCCAAATCGTTCCGGTGTGCCGTAATGCTCGGTCATTGAAAAACGGGGGAGGGCAAACATATCCGATCCCGCATAGGCTGCGCCGGAATGTAGGCCTAAAGCAGCCTCGAACCCCTGATGCTTGACCATATCTTTGATATTCGAGGATATCTCTCCAAACGGATAGGAAAACAAAGCAGCTTCTTCACCGAACATGTCACGGTGGCGCTGGCGAGCTTTATTAATCAAGCGCAGGGCTTCTTCCGGTGTTTCACCGATGAGATGTGTGTAGGCAGAGGGGAGAACGCCCAGTGTAACATTTTTATGTCTATGAAGAAAACTTAACTCTTTCCAGCCAAGATAGTCCCGTCTTCCCGTGTCCGCATTGTCAGCGGCATAGAGGACTGTAAAAGGGATATTTTTGCTCAGGAGGATCGGCATCGCATTTTCAAAGGCTGAGCGGTAAGCGCCTTCAAAAGTAATGGCCAGCGTTCCGGGAGGAAGCGTTTCTCCATTCTTGATTGCGCGGAGAATATCAGGTAAGGCGGCGACTTTATAGCCGCCTTCTTCAATCATTTGTATGTGGGCAAGAAATTGTGCTGTCTGCAGGCTGTTATCCGGTTCAAAGTCTTCGCCGATCCTGTGATAGGCAAGAATGACGGCAGAGGATGAATCTGCAGCGATTCCAGCGTAGGCTATGCTTGGAAAAAGGCAGATAAAAAGCAGCAGAAGGCATATTGCAGGTTTACGCATTGAAAAAGGCCTTTTATTCTGGCGCTCCATAATTCAAAAGTTCAAAAGTTGAAACAGGATCATAGACGGTAAAAAGGAGTTTTTCCACAAATGGGTGATGGGCAGGGGCATATTTTAGCAATTGATACGGCGATGAATGCTTGCTCAGTGGCATGCTACAACGCCGAGAGCGGAAGCGTTCATGCCCGGAGCGTTCCAATGCCCCGCGGGCAGGCTGAGTCTTTGGTCCCTATGGTGCAGGAGGTCGTTGGTGAGGCTGGGCTGGCGTTTGAGGTGTTGGGGGCTGTCGTTACGACAACGGGGCCGGGTGCCTTCACGGGCTTACGGGTCGGGCTTTCCGCCGCTAAAAGCTTTGCGCTTGCGCTGGGTGTGCCGCTTTGGGGGATTAGCACGTTTCAGGTTCTAGCCCTTGCCTATATTGAGAAATATCCGCAAGCAGAGGGTTTCACCGTTTTGATCGAAACAAAGCGGGAAGATCTTTATATTCAATCCTTTGACGCTAAGGGGAGCGCCTCGTCGGAGCCTTTATCCATGAGGGCGGAAGATATCGCAGCCGGACACCCCGCCGGTTCTATTTTTATTGGCGATGCCGTGGCCCGTTTTAAAGGCATGCTAAAGCATGATATATTCCAATATGTTGAAGGATTTGATTTTCCAGACCCTTCTGTCATGGTAACGGCTTTTACCGACCCCAAGATGCGGGAAACTTTTTTCGCCGAAGGGGTAAGTCCGCTCTATCTGCGTGCACCTGATGTAAGTGTCCCGAAAATTTCGGCGCGTGTTGTGGAATTTTGATCTAAAGCGCTTGCTTTAAATATTTGAAGTCCCTATATGATATTTTCACGGTACTTGAACAAAATGGAAAGTTTTAAAATGACCGAAAATAATAATCATGAAGAATTACTCGCCCTCACAACTGAAATTGTTTCAGCATATGTTGCTAATAATACGATAAATGTCAAAGAAATTCCAGCTGTTATCGAACAGATCTTCAAAACACTTGCAACTGTTCGGGCGGATGATAAGGCTGGCGTAGCGAGCAGACCTCAACCTGCGGTTCCTATCAAGCGCTCTGTAACGCCTGACTACATTGTATGTCTTGAGGATGGTAAGAAGCTGAAAATGCTCAAGCGCCATCTGAAGACAACCTATGATATGACGCCTGAGGCCTATCGCGAGCGCTGGGGCCTGTCGGCAGACTATCCGATGGTTGCCGAGAATTACGCGCGTCAGCGGAGTGAATTGGCTAAGAAAATCGGTCTGGGCAAGAAAACGACCCGGAAAAAGAGCAAAGCGGCATAAGAGCGCTTTGTCTTATTGATTGAGAGCCTTTCCGCGGTCTCTGGCCGCGGAGAGCGCCTTTTCAAAGATATCCTGCATTTCCCCATTCATTAGAACCTTAAGAGCGGCCTCTGTCGTCCCGCCGGGGCTTGTCACGTTTTGACGTAAGGTCGCCGCATCGGTTTCAGGATTCTCTTCCGCAAGCGCTGCGGCGCCGATGACTGTTTGCCGGGCGAGCTTAACAGACAGGTCCGGCGGCAGACCGTTACGGATGCCGGCCTCGCTCAAGACTTCAATCAGGTAAAACAGATAGGCCGGGCCGCTCCCGGACAGGGCCGTAACGGCGTCCAGAAGCGATTCATCTTCCAGCCAGTCCAGCGTACCGGCGCATTCAAGGAGGCGGGTCGTCCGGGCTTTATCGTCCGGCGAGGTGTTTTTATTGGCAACAGCGACACTCGCGCCCTTGCCGATGGCGGCGGGCGTGTTGGGCATAACGCGGATCACGGGCTGGGCAGGGCCAAAAACCTGTTCAAAACTTTGAATTGTTTTACCGGCTGCGATAGATAGAATCAGTGCCGTTTCCGGTACGAGCGGTTTTAAATCGGCGCAAATTCCGGCCATGATCTGCGGTTTGACGGCCAGCACGATCATGTCGGCTTTTGCGAGGCGTGCTGCGGCGCTCTGTACGGAGGAGGCGTAATAAACAGATCGAGGCAGGGAAAACGAAAGAGGGGAGGGGTTTATAACTGTAAAATCGGCTTCGATTTTGCCTTTGATCCAGCCATTCAGCAGGGCGCTTCCCATTTTGCCACAGCCCACCAGCGCAAGATTCAAAGGGGGCATCGTCTTATGACTCGCCCTTCGCATCCATCAGGGCGAGGGTCAGGGTCTGGTCGTTGGCGACGCGGACTTCTGAGAGGAGATAAAAGGCCGTGTAAAAGCGCTCACACTGTGCGAGGGAAATATCGACCAAATCTTCTATTTGTCCGGCACTCACGGCGTTATCAAGGCCTCGGAACAGAGATGTTTTCCGAAAGGTGGGAATGCGCGTATCTTTTGGGATGTCAAAATGACCCATCCAGAGATTTTCATTGATGGACATCAGAACGGAAGCCGCCCGTTCAAAATTTCCCGGTGTGACGTGTAAGTCATACTGGCAGCAGAATTGGAGCGCATCCATATCGTCTTGCCAGATGAAAAACAGCCGGTAGGCACAGTATTTTCCTTTGACCTGAACGATCAGCTCTTCGTCGCTGACGCGGTTGAAAACCCAACTGTTCGAATCCAGAACGTCCTCTACGCGGTCTAGCGGGTTGATGGCGCAAGGTTCGAAATTGTCAAACGGATCATTCATGCCTTGGTCTTCTTTGCTTTTGAGGTTGTAGAGACTTTGGTTTTCGTCTTTGCCTTTGTATCGGGCACTGTAGACTCAAGGCGGGCCTCCAGCTTCTCCAGCCGTGAGAGCGCTTCACTCAGCATCAGTTCCAGCCTTTCGAATTCTGCGCGGGGGACAAGGTCCAGACGTAGGGCCGTTTCATCAATCCGACCACGAATATCTTCCCGGATACTATGGTTCAGGCCACTGAAAACACCAACGGCACCGCCTGCAACCCGCGCAATATCGTCGAGAATTTTATCCTTGCCTTGCATGGCTGCCATCTTTCCTGCTTGTGGGCGGCATTTTTAACACGGCCTGCCAAGATGTGACAACATTTTTCGGCTACCGGTTGGAGTAGAAAATGTGGATGTTTTTAAAAAAAGCTCTTTCCCGGCTGGCTGCTTCCCTTTAGAAATCGAGCATGCTTTTTGATTTGCCGCTGGAATTTCCAAATATAGACCCGGTCGCGCTTGCGCTCGGCCCCATACAGATTCGCTGGTATGCGCTAGCCTATCTGGCGGGGTTCTTACTGGGCTGGCGCTATTGCCTGCATCTGGCCGGGCTGTCCGCCAGGGCAGGGGCGCAGCGGCCAAACCGTGAAGATATAGACGATTTTTTGCCGTGGGTTATTCTGGGCGTTATTCTTGGTGGAAGAATAGGTTACGTCCTGTTTTATCAGTTCGAGCTTTATGCACAGCACCCGCTCGAAGCGCTGAAAATCTGGCATGGCGGTATGTCCTTTCATGGCGGGGCTCTCGGGGTGATTGCAGCGCTGATTATCTATCCGATTGTTCGGAAATTCCCTCATTTGCGCCTTGCCGATATGGTCTGCGCCTGTGTGCCGATCGGTTTGTTTTTCGGGCGGGTTGCCAACTTTATCAATGGCGAATTGTTCGGACGGATCACGGACTCTCCTCTTGGTATGGTTTTTCCCGGCGGTGGGCCTTTTCCACGCCATCCAAGCCAGCTTTATGAAGCGGCTCTGGAGGGGGCGGCTTTATTCGTGATCTTATCAGCCTTGATTCATATAAAAGCGGTGCGCGAGCGACCGGGGATTATTTCAGGCGCTTTTCTTTTTGGATACGGATCGTTCCGTATATTTGTTGAGCAGTTTCGTGAGCCTGATATACAGCTTGGTCTGTTCTTTGATCATTTTTCGATGGGGCAACTTCTCAGCGCGCCGATGATGCTCGCCGGGCTGGGGTTGATCGCCCATGCCCTGTTTATTAAGAAGAGGCCTGAAGAGGAAGGCGTATGAGCACGCCTCTACAGGATATTCTGGCTCAGCGTATCCGGGATAATGGTCCTCTTAATATCGGCGAATTTATGGCTGAGGCCCTGACGCATCCGCAACATGGCTATTATATGGATAAAGATCCGTTCGGCAGAGCCGGGGATTTTACGACAGCGCCGGAAATTTCACAGATGTTTGGGGAAATGATCGGGGTGTGGGCCGCTGATTTATGGCAGCTGATGGGGGCGCCTGAATCCTTTATCTGGTTAGAGTGCGGTCCCGGTCGAGGGACACTGAGTGCGGATGCTTTGCGCGCGACCCGGCATGTTCCGGGTTTTCATGAGGCGGCGGAGATTCATCTGCTGGAGGCCAGCCCTGTTTTGAAAAAGGCGCAGGCACAGGCTTTGGCGGGATTTAAACCTGTCTGGCATGAGACATTAGAGACACTTCCGGCAGGCAAGCCTTTGATTCTAATCGCTAATGAGTTTCTGGACGCGCTGCCTATCCGGCAAATGCTGAAAACGGCGAAAGGGTGGGAAGAGCGCGTGGTCGCTACTGACATCGGCGGTACGGGGCTGGTCTATGCCAGCCGCGATCTCACATCTGAGGATCGGGCGCGTATTCCCACTCATATAACAGGCACGCCGGAGGGTACAATTTTTGAATTCAGTCCGGCCCGCGATCTGTTTATCAAAGCGGTTTGCAGGTGTTTGCGGGAGCATGGTGGTGCGGCGCTCTTTATAGATTACGGCTATGAACGAAGCGCACCCGGAGAAACATTACAGGCCGTGCGCGCTCATGAATATGTCCCCGTGCTGTCCAAACCTGGAGAATCGGATATATCCGCGCATGTTGATTTCGGGCAATTGCTACGGACTGCAAGAGATAGCGGTGTTCATACTCTTGGTCCGGTTCCGCAGGGGCGTTTTCTTCAGACGCTGGGGATTGGCCTGCGGGCGCAGACTTTGGCGCAAAAGGCGTCTTCGGTACAACGCGAAGAGCTGGAAAAAGCATTGCATCGTCTAACGGATTCGGCTCAAATGGGAGCGTTATTCAAGGTGGCAGGCTTATATTATGGAACAAAAACCGTCCCCACGGGATTTTGACCCCGTTTATTATGACATGGAAGGCTTTGCAGATAATGAGGCAGGCCCGGTTTTTCATGCTTTTTTCGGGAGGCAGGGCGGTGAAAGCAAGGGGGTTTATGCCGGCTTGAATTGCGCTCTTGGCTCACAGGACAATCCGGACACTGTTTTGGCCAACAGAAATGTTGTTGCTGAGATAGCAGGGTGCGATCCGGAGGCGATCGCAACCGTTTATCAGGTTCACAGCAATGTTTGTGTCTATGCGGACAAGCCCTTTGCCCCTGAGGAGAGACCCAAAGCCGATGCGCTTGTAACGGATGTACCGGGGGTGGCGCTTGGGATTCTAACGGCCGATTGCGTGCCGGTTCTATTCTATGCGGAGAAAGCTGACGGTAGGCCGCTGGTTGGTGCGGCGCATGCAGGCTGGGGTGGTGCGTTGAAGGGCGTGCTGGAGTCTACGGTGCGGGAGCTGGAAAAACTGGGCGCGGCACCTTCGGGGATCAAGGCGTGTATCGGTCCGTGTATCGGCCCTGCATCTTATGAGGTAACAGAGGATTTCGCAGAGGCCTTTATAGAAGAAAACCATGAAAATGAACGTTTTTTCAGGGCCGCTCACCGGACAGGGCATCTTATGTTTGATCTGGCAGGGTATTGTGCATTCAAACTTGCCGGATTGGGTTTGAAAAAAATTTTCATCAAGGATCTGGATACGTATTTTAATGAGGAGGATTTTTTTAGCTATCGCCGCTCTGTTCATCGCGAAGAGGAGGATTACGGGCGCCAGATTTCGCTGATTATGATTAAAGAAGAGGGGCAATCCCCTTGATTTTCAGGTTATTTTTTTTATAGTGCGCTCGCACACACAAGTGTAACGCAGTACGTATAGATCGTTAAATCTAATAAAGGTTAGGGCATCCTCTATGAAACTGATTGCCGGAAATGCGAATAAACCTTTGGCTGAAGCCGTTTCCGCCTATCTCAACGTGCCGCTGACGCAGGCCAATATCAAGCGCTTTTCCGATATGGAGATGTTTGTCGAGATTATGGAGAATGTGCGCGGTGAGGATGTCTTTTTTATTCAGCCGACTTCTTACCCTGCAAATGATCACCTCATGGAGCTTCTGATCGCTGTTGATGCGCTTAAGCGCGGGTCTGCGCGGAGGATTACAACTGTTTTGCCTTATTTCGGTTATGCGCGGCAGGACCGAAAAACCGGCGGGCGGACGCCGATTTCGGCCAAGCTGGTCGCGAATCTTATCACGGCGGCAGGGGCGGACCGGGTTTTAACAATGGAGTTGCATGCCGGACAAATTCAGGGTTTCTTCGATATTCCGCTGGATAATCTAATTGTCGCGCCGGTTTTCGTGCCGCAGATTCAGCAGCGCTTCAATGATGAAAAAGTATGTATTGTCTCTCCCGATGTTGGCGGCGTTGTCCGCGCGCGCGCGTTGGCCAAGCGTCTGGATGCCGATCTTGCTATTATCGATAAACGCCGGGAAAGTGCCGGTGTTTCGGAAGTGATGCATGTCATCGGCGAAATTGCCGGGAAAGTCTGCATTCTGGTGGATGATATTGTTGATTCCGGTGGAACACTCTGCAATGCCGCGGCAGCCTTGAAAGAAAAGGGTGCAAAGGAGGTCCATGCTTATGTCGTGCATGGCGTGTTGTCCGGTCAGGCCGTGGAGCGCGTTGAGAACTCGCCTTTGGAAAAGCTGGTCATTACGGATAGTATTGCCGCAACGGAAGAGATTGCCGCCTCTGCAAAAATTGAGCAACTCTCTGTCGCAGCCCTGATGGGAGAGGCGATTTTGAGAATCAGCGAAGAACGTTCCATTTCGGCGCTGTTTTAAGTGGTCGGGCGATACTAGCCCTGCGCACGTCGAATTTTCTTGAAATTCATGGGGAAACCCTCTATCAATCAGCCGCGAACGGGTATGGCACCCCTGGAGGCCATCCGTAAATCTATAACGTAAGGAATTGAACGATGTCCAAGAACTATGCTTTTGCAGCGGAAAAGAGAGAGCGGGCCGGCAAAGGGGTTGCCCGGGCTCTGCGCCGCGACGGGAAAATCCCGGCCGTAATTTACGGCGATAAAAAAGAACCCATCAAGATCGCTTTGCCTGCGAATGAGGTGAACGTGGAATATAACAGAGGGCACATGTTTACAACGCTGTGTGACCTGAAGGTTGATGGAGACAAGCATCTCGTGCTGGCGCGTGATGTGCAGCTTAACCCTGTTACCGATATTGTCGAGCATGTCGATTTTCTGCGTGTTACGAAGAAAACAACGATTGCCGTCAAGGTTCCGGTCCATTTCATTAATGAAGACAAATCACCTGGCATTTTTGCCAAGGCGATCTTGAACGTTGTTCGCCATGAGGTTGAGCTGGTTTGCAGTGCAACGCATATTCCGGAGCAGATCGAGGTCAATCTGGAAGGGAAGGAGACAGGTTCCTCCGTCCATATCAGTGATGCGATTCTGCCCGAAGGCACAAAGCCTGTGATTGAAGGGCGTAACTTTACGATTGCGACGCTTGTTGCGCCGAAAACGGCGGCACAGGAAGAGGCTGAGGAAGCTGAGGCTGCTGCTGAGGGCGCTGAAGGTGAAGAGGCTGAGGCTGAATCTTCTGAAGGCGGCGAAGAAGCTGCTGAAGGGGCTGAATAGGCTTTTTTACACGACTCTCAATAAGAGATATGAAGGCCATGAAGATGTTTGAAAATCTTTATGGCCTTCTTTTTAGTTTCTGTTCTTCGTGTTAAACGTAGTTATGTTTTTCTTTTCAAAGAAAAGTGGTCAGAAGATGTGGCTATTTGTCGGTCTGGGTAATCCCGGTGCAAAATATGCGCATAATCGCCACAATATCGGCTTTATGGTCGTCGATGCCATTGCTGACGGCGCTGTGAATTTTCCTTCTTATCGCAAAAAATTTGAAGCCGAGATTTCGGAAGCGTCGGTTGCGGGTACAAAAGTGCTGTTGATGAAACCGCAAACCTTTATGAATGAGTCAGGGCGCGCCGTTGGTGCAGCGGCAAAATTTTATAAGATCCCGCCGGAGCGTATCGTTGTTTTCCATGATGAACTTGATCTCAAACCTGGTGAAGTGCGTGTTAAAAAAGGCGGTGGCAATGCCGGGCATAATGGTCTGAAATCTATTCAGGCTCATTTGGGGACGCCGGATTTCTGGCGTGTGCGGATCGGAATCGGCCATCCGGGTGATCGTAATCAGGTCAGCAACTATGTGCTGAGTGATTTTGCGAAGAGCGAGCAGGCGTGGGTCGACGATGTTCTTATCTCTACGGCTGATACGTATCAAACGCTCTCGAAAGAGGGAGCGGAGGCCTATGGTCGTGAGGTTGCAACTCGTATAGAGGCGCGTAAAGGGTAAAAGATAAGGAGAACTGGATTATGGGTTTTAATTGCGGAATTGTTGGTTTGCCGAATGTCGGAAAATCAACCTTGTTTAACGCACTGACGGCTACTGCAGCGGCGCAAGCAGCAAATTTTCCCTTTTGTACGATTGAGCCGAATGTCGGGCGGGTGGCTGTTCCTGATGCACGGCTTGACCAGATCTCCAAAATTGCAAGCTCTGCGAATATCGTTCCTACGCAGCTTGAGTTCGTGGATATCGCAGGTTTGGTTAAGGGAGCCAGTAAGGGGGAGGGGTTGGGCAATCAGTTCCTCAGCAATATCCGCGAAACGGATGCGATCATCCATGTGCTGCGCTGTTTCGAAGATTCGGATATTACTCACGTTGAGGGCAGTGTTGATCCTTTGCGTGATGCGGAAACGATTGAAACAGAATTGATGCTGGCGGATCTTGAGAGCGTGAGCAAGCAGGTTGCCAATATCGAACGCAAGGCCAAGGGTGCGGATAAAGAGGCAAAAGCGCAGCATGAATATATGTTGCGTTTGCGCTCTGCGTTAGAAGGCGGCAATACCGCACGGACAGTATCTGCCGATAATGAGGATGAAATGCGCTGGGCCAAACATGCCGCACTTTTGACTTCAAAGCCTGTCCTTTATGTATGCAATGTCTCGGAGGAAGATGCTGCGCAAGGAAATGATTTTACCCGCAGCGTAGAAAAGATGGCTGCACAGCAAAACGCGCAAATGGTCGTGATTTGTGCAGCTATAGAATCTGAGATTTCTCAGCTTGATAGTGTAGAGGAGCGTAAGGAGTTTCTGGAGGCTGCCGGGCTGGAGGAGGCCGGGTTGGATAGGATCATCCGTGCGGGATATACGCTTTTGGGGCTGCAAACTTATTTCACAGCCGGGCCTAAAGAGGCACGAGCATGGACCATTCCTGTCGGCGCAACGGCGCCCGAGGCGGCAGGCGTTATTCACACAGATTTCCAGAAGGGGTTTATCAAGGCCGAGGTGATTTCTTTCGCAGATTTTGTTGCGCTTGGCGGTGAGCAGGGTGCAAAAGAATCCGGAAAAATGCGTCAGGAAGGCAAGTCCTATATCGTCGCGGATGGTGATGTCATTCTTTTCCGGTTTAATGTCTAAACCGTTTTTTGAAGCAGCTTACGTTCCCGGTGCGGTGGCGGGGGTGGCACTTGCTGCGCGGGCGACTTGAATCTGCATATCTTCCTGCTGACGGATATACAGGTCGCGGCGTTCTCCATATGAGCCGTGCCGGTAGCTTTCCAGTTCGTTAAAACGGACGATATCGTAATCCTTATAAGCCTCAAGCTCGGATTCGAGTTTATAGAGAAGCTCCGGTCTGCCAGCCAGTTTCTCCCGGACATCGTCGAGCTTCTGAGTGTAATCATGGTCCCGGCCATCACCCAGAAGGCCGTCATATTCTTTTTCAAGGGACGCCCAGTTCACACGCATATAGGCCCAGAGGGGTAAATCTTTGGGCTGCCCATAGAGCGTATTCCACTCCGGTGCGCGGTAATTTGCATGGCGACCCATATAGGATTCGTAATAATTCATGACGGCGTCGTGGATATTCGTGTTTTTATCATCATGCAATATTGACCCGGCCATTAATTTACCGGTCAGTTCACGCCTGTCGAAATCTTGCAATCTTTTGCCGTTATCGTCATAGCCGCTGACGAGGGCTTCGCGGCTGATCCCAAGAATATCTTTAGCCTGATCGTCCGTCATTCTGTTGACCAGAAAATCAAGCGGCGGGAGCGTGTTGCTGTTGGCGAGATAAGCGATTTTTTGCCAGACAGCATGATCGTCGATTGCCGGTTTTTCGAGCGTTTCAAATACAAGGCGCTGGTCTTCCAGATTTTGCATGAAATGGATCGTTTTACCATCAGAATTTTTATACAGCCCCATCATGGCTTCGGATATTTTGTTGATTGGGATGCCCAGTTCTGCTGCGCGATCTTCCATTTTGTTGCGCACATATTGCGCAACATCGGCTTTGCTCATGGGCTTATTTTTGTATTTTTCCGGCACGTTCCCTTCGCCGTAAACCAGCCGTGGATCTACTGCGCCGCGCATGCGCAAGATAGCGTAGGCATCTTTGTGCGCCAGCAGGCCGATTTCAACATTAAGAGAGTTTCTGAATTTTTTGTGCTGGTCCGGATCGTAATCCTTGCCGGTAAACATGAGATCAAGAAGACCATAAACGGATTTATATTGCTCTATATATTCCGGAGAAATTTCATTTCCTGAGGCGGAGGACTGATAGAAATTTTCTAAATTCCACAGAGCAATAATATGGGAGTCGAAATCGCTATCATCGCCGTATCCGGATTTAAGTTTTCTGTATAGCTCGCCTTGCTTAAACTCCTCAATGCTTTTGCTGCGGAGTTTTTGCTGCAGTTCATCTGCAATATCCGGGTGCCCCGATCTTTGTATGATAGCTTGTGTCAGGCGTACGCGTTCTGCCTCTTTGTCCGCAGCGGGGGTGACGTGTTTGTCCCCGTAAGCATCCATCATAGCCAGAATGGCCCCGTGGGGATTTTGTGCCTGTGCAAAAAGGCTTTCTTTATCTTTCAGATCCGCAACGCGGTTTGCACGTTTAATTTCACCATTTTGTTTTTTGCTGACTTCATAAATATGCCCGTAATCATCTTTGTTTGGGTCCAGGGCGATCTCATAAGTTTTAACATTTTGCCCACTACCTATAATAAGGTGTCGCAGCATATTGTCGTTTGGCCCTGCGCTACTCCTTTCTGAGCTTGCATAACGTTCAAAAGTATCCTCAATAAAATCGGCAACTTTTTGCTGCGTATTCAGGTCGTAAATCACATCATTGAGCGTCGATCCATGATCTCCGAAACTATATTGTGTGCGCAAAATTTTTGCAGCAAAAGGGATCGGGTATAGCGCGGCAGCTTGTAGAGCTAAAGAGGATAGGGCTGTATCATCGTCCGGCAGGATAGCTGTCGGCGTTTCGTCTTCTGCCGCTGCCATATGTACGCGTTCTGTCCCGGTGTCTGTAGTCAGTGTTTCTCCGTCTGCTTTACTCTGCGCGGATACATCAGGTTGTTCGACAAGGGCGTGCATTCTAAGTTTGAGCGCCTCCTCAATGTCTTTGCCGGTTTCAGGATATTTCGTTACATAGTTGTGCAGTTCCGTATCCAGCGCGATCCTTGCTTCAACTTGCTTGCGCCGTTCTTCCGGAAGAGAATCAAGGTTGTTTATCTCTTCCTCTTTTAACCCCAGCGTATTCGAGCTGATATAAATCTGGGCAAGGCTGTTTAAGAAACCGTTTTCAAGCGGGTGATAAGGATTTACGGTGATATCAAAGCCCTGAGTATTTGGAAACGCGCCGCTTTCGGCGATGGCGTTCGTCAGGCTTTTGAGTTTGAACGTATCAATGTCCTGTATGGCAGGCACACGTTCATTCGGGAATTTGTGCTTCAACTCCATCCTGTCCCGAACGAGTGGAGGCAGTTTTTTCGTTAGATCGGCCAGCCCGTCTCCGATATTTGGTAGATGTGTATTGTTCGGGATGATTTTGAAATAGGCATCGAGAAAATCCTTATTGTAAGGATCGTTGATATTCGGGTCCGACAGGTAATTGTATTTGTGCAGAAGCGCCGCCATGTCTTTTATGACATTCCCGACATCCGGACTGTCTAGCCCCATATTAACCTGAGTGGCGAGTTGCAAATTTTCAGATGAAAAACGTTTTTCAAAAGCTTCTTTGCTTTTGTTGAAATCAGCAATAGCAGCTTCCGTTTTCTCTTCAGCAGAATCTCCGGTGATCATATCAAGAAATTCAGCAACGGATTGATTGAGCGCTTCTAACGGCAGAAATTGGGGGATTAGTAAAACCGGAGAACTCCCAGAAAAAAGTCTAAATTTATCAGCCAAAGTTGGTTCGCGTCCTGCGCCTGTAGCGACAATATTTTTTATAGTCTCTTCGTCTAATCTCTCCAGAGTATTCATAGTTAGTTTCAGGCGGGTTGCCAGAGCCGGGCTCCATTTGCCGTCAACCGGCAGCGGGGCACCGTCATCGCCGAGGGATTTGAGGGACAGTGCAATGAGTTCATTCTCTGAAAGCTTATTCAGCGAACGGGCAAGATTGCTTAAATAAAGCTTATTAGCCTTGTAAAAATCATCACCGGTTGTCGTATCAATGGCCAAAGGGATGGGCGTGGTTTTCAGGCCCTTTAAAATACCGGGGTCGTTAAAATCCACTTTAGCGCTCTTCAGGAGGCCTGAATTATTCAGAACCTTCTTATAGGCTTTCACAATTTCAGGGTCGAGAGCGCTGCTCTCAAGGGCAGAGTCCGCCATAAACACCCTCTCTATACACCATCGCCGTTTATCCGTTTTTTATAGTTCTAATTCTTATTATTGAGGCCAGCATACAGGACCGGCTGGAAAAAGTCAAATTTTCCAGTTTTTACAGAGCGTTAACGATTTGTTAAGAATTGGTGCCGTTTACCCTAGGCGCCGTTCGCTCTTGCGGCCTTCGCAGTGGAGGGCGCCCGTCCGTGGACGAGATCCTCATAATCGCTGCGGATTGTCCGCGTGATCGGGCCGACTTCGTAGGTTTTGTCGTCGATTTTACCGACAGCCGTAATCTCGGCAGCCGTCCCGGTGAGGAAGATTTCTTCAAAGGATTCAAGCTCTTCCGGCTTTATACGTCGCTCTTCAAGCGGGATTCCGTTGGCCTTGGCCAGATCCATCGCTGTACGGCGGGTGATCCCGTTCAGGAAGCGGTCCGCGATGGGGGTGATGAGCTTTCCGTCTTTAACGGCGAAGAGATTTGCGCCCGTCGATTCGGCGACATACCCCTCATGGTCCAGCATAAGGGCATCGGTATAGCCGTCTTGTTTGACTTCGTATTTCGCTATGCAGCTTAAATTATACAAGGATGCACTTTTGCTTTGAGTCGGGGCCGTATCCGGTGCAGGTTTGCGCCAGCGCGAGGTTTTAAGCGATATGCCCTTTTCACGGACGGCCGGGTCGAAATAACTGCCCCAATCCCAAGCTGCGACAGCCATATGGGTTTGTGTGCCGGCCGTATCAATGCCCATCTGTTCGCTGCCACGCCAAGCAGCGGCGCGGATATATGCATTTTCAAGCTTATTAACCTTCAGGACCTCATATTTGATCTCTTCGATCTGGTCGGCCGTGTAATGCATCTCCATATGGATGATGTCCGCAGAACGGAGTAGGCGCTCGGAATGTGCCAGCGATTTGAAGATTTTTCCGCTATAGGCGCGCTCACCTTCAAAGACTTGCGTACCGTAATGGAGCGCATGGGTCAGGAAGTGAACCCTGGCTTCGCGCCAAGGGAGCATTTGGCCATCCATCCAGATAAAGCCGTTGCGGTCGTCAAAGGGTATACCAGCCATGATGTCTATTTCTTCTTTGTAGTTTCGAGTTTCGGCGTTTATGATCTAGCTATAAGCGAAAAACACGGAATTTGTAAACAGTTTCATGGTAGGACTTTCTTTGGACAGAGTGCACGATCTGGCGGCGTTGCCCCATGTGCTCGTCGTTGATGACGACCGGCGTATCCGTGAACTTGTCTCCCGCTATCTGGAGGAGCATGATTTCGTTGTTTTGACGGCAGCGAATGCCTCAGAAGCCCGCACGCTGCTGGAGCATTTTGCCTTTGATATTCTTGTTGTTGACGTGATGATGCCGGGAGAAACGGGGCTTGAACTGACACGAGCCTTAAGGGGGCAGGAGATTTATGCCGGAATGCCTCTGCTACTTTTGACGGCGCTTGGAGAATCCGGAGACCGGATTGAAGGGCTTGAAGCCGGGGCTGACGACTATCTTCCTAAGCCTTTTGAGCCTCAGGAGCTTGTTTTACGTTTAAAGGCTATTTTACGGCGTGCAGCCGTTTTCCGGCAGACAGAGGAGGTTGCCTTAAAATCGTTTAAGGTTGGACGCTGGCGTTTCGACCCGGATCGTGATGAATTGCGGGATGGAGATGAGCGGATCATGCTGACAACAGTTGAGGCCAATTTACTAAAGGCGCTGGCGGCCAGACCGGGAGAGGTTCTTTCTCGGGAGGAGTTGGCTGCGCAATGCGGGATGGACGATGCGGGGGAGCGCACGATAGATGTGCAGGTGACCCGGTTGCGCCGTAAAATTGAAGAAGATACGAGGGCGCCGCTCTATCTGCGGACGGTCCGTGGCAAGGGCTATATGCTGAGGGTGGAGGCATTGTGACGGATCAGACGCGTAAAGAGCGGGAGCGCCCTGTGCGGCAGGATGAGCGGTCCGGGAAAGGGCTGATAAAACGCCTTTTGCCCAGAACGCTTTTTGGACGTTCGCTCTTGATCCTGATTACGCCGGTTTTGTTGATTCAGGTCATCGCAACTTATGTCTTTTTTGACCGGCACTGGGGCAAAATGACAACGCGTCTGGCCTATGCCGTTGCCGGAGAAATCGGGATGATTGTGGACCTCGTGGAAAGTGAGTCCCTCTCTGACGATCTCGCTTTTTCAGGCATTCAAACGGAGTCTGTCAGGCATCTCGACTTGGATATTCTTTTTAGACCTGATGAATCATTTTTAAGTGGGAAGAAGCTGGAGGCGGGGCTATATGGTTGGGAATTCATGGTCGCCAAACGACTGTCACTAGAACTTCAGGCTCAGCTTGAGCATCCTTTTTCAATGGATATTGATTTTCCACAAAAACAAATCAAAGTGTCGGTTTTGCTGGATGGCGGCATTTTGGATATCTCCTTTCCGCAAAGGCGCCTCTTTTCCTCTTCGGGTTATATTTTCCTGCTTTGGGTTATGTGCAGCTCTGTTGTTTTGCTGGTGATCGCTATTGTCTTTATGCGCAATCAGATCCGCCCGATCCGTAAGCTCGCCGCAGCAGCGGAGCGCTTTGGTAAGGGGCGGGATGCGCCTTTCTTCAAGGCGGAAGGCGCTTCGGAGGTTCGTCAGGCCGCACATGCGTTTTTGGATATGCGCAGGCGTATTCAGCGTCAGGTCTCTCAGCGAACGGAAATGCTCGCCGGTGTTTCTCACGACCTCAGGACACCGTTGACCCGGCTTAAGCTGCAACTGGCCATGCTTGAGCAAACGCCTGACACAGAAGCCATGAAGGCTGATATCCAAGATATGGAAAAAATGATTCAGGGCTATCTCGATTTTGTGCGCGGTCAAGGGGATGAGGTGGCCGTTCCGGTGGATATGGATTCGTTTTTCAAGAGACTGCTTGGGCGGACCAGTCATTCAGGCGTAGAAATTACGGAGCAGATCGAGGCTGGGCTTGAGGCTGTGATCCGGCCTGTGGCATTCGAGCGGGCGCTGACAAATTTATTAAGTAATGCGGCGAAATATGCGTCCCACATCTGGTTGAGCATGCATAAAGATGGAAAAGTGATTGAAATTCGCGTTGAGGATAACGGTCCCGGCATTGCGCAGGAGCAGTATGAAGAGGTTTTTAAGCCGTTTTACCGGGTAGACAGCTCACGTAATGCGGAAACAGGGGGGACGGGGCTCGGGCTACCAATTGCGATGGATATTGTTCACAGCCACGGCGGTAAGATATGGCTTGAGGAGAGCGAGCATGGCGGCTTGAAGGTTATTGTCCGTATACCGCTTTAGGCTCTTTTCTCTAGTGCAGCCGTTCACCATTTGGGACAGCTGCGTCCGGTCTAATCAGGCTGATATTCCCGTTTGTGTCTGTAAAGCCAAGAACGAGCACTTCCGACATAAAGGGACCGATTTGCCGGGGCGGGAAGTTAATAACGGCTGCAATCTGCTTTCCGATCAGGCCTTTGGGTGTATAGCGGGCCGTAATCTGTGCAGAAGAGCTTTTCAGGCCGATATCCGGCCCGAAATCAATGCGGAGCTTATAAGCCGGTTTTCTAGCTTCAGGAAAGGGAGCGGCCTCCACGATTGTCCCTACGCGAATATCAATCCTTAGGAAATCGTCGAAGGATGCCGTAGACATAAGCTCAGTCTGTACAAAAAATGCTATGCAGCCTTCGTGTCTTTTTCAAGAAGTGTCTTGATTTCATTCATCGATGCGGAAACACGTTTATTGATAATCTCGGACGCTTCCTGACCGGATTTTCCGATCATGTCCGACATGTCCTGAAGGTTTCTAATATTGCGTTCATAAACGGTCTTAAATATGTCGGCATTTTTCGCCATTTTTTTCTCAGGAGAGCCTTCCGCCATAATTTCACGCGCAATCACCGAGTTATCTTCGATCATCTGGGAGAGGGCTTCGCTCTGTTTTTGTGCCAGTGCCCGCATATTTTCAATAGCTAGAGCCTGCGCTTCCGTCATGGCTTGCATGTTTTTTCTTTGCGACTCAAGAAACAGCGCCATGTCAAAAGGTGCAGACGAAGAGCCTCCCAGCAGTTTTGAAATATCATTCTGGGAAAAGAAATCAGTAAACGGGTTGGATTGAGACATAGCAGGCACCTCTTAGGCAAATTACAGGCGAGCAGGTCAAACGCAGCGCTCCCCAGCAAGGCACTATTACGCAATTAGGATGTGAATTGCCAGTCTTTTTTTATAGAGCACGTATTGTATGCGTGAGGCATTAGAAGGCAGACTGGAAAGTGTTTTATTTTGCGGTCCTTAGCAAGTTATTAACTGTTTTCAGGCACATTCAGGGCAGGGTGGCGCATTGTCTTTCAAGAGCCATATATAAAAATGGATAATATTGAACAGGGTATTGTAGAACAGGACGGTACGGTTTTTGCGAACTATTCGCAAAAGGCCCGTCTTTTTTCGCGCCTGCTTCAGCTCGTGGTTCTTCTTGCGGGGAGCGCGCTTAGCCTTGCTGCGTTCCTCAGTTTAAAGGTTATCATTACCGACACTGTTAAAAGTAATGATGCTCGCGTCATGAAGCAAGCGGAACTCAGTATCCGTGAGCGATTGTCTGTTATGGAACATACGATTGCAAATATGGCGGTGGCTATTTCCCTGTCCGGTGAAGAAAATCATGCGCTGACCGCTTCAAGGGTCAAGGCCCTTGAGGGCGATTTTATGCCGTTTCGTCAGATATTATGGGTTTATCAGACGTCTCCCGGGCGCTGGGGTTTTTCAAGGCTCTATGAAGAGGACGGCGTTTTGCAGGGGGCTGACATCTACCGGCTTGTCGTTGACCAGGAGGTGCTCAAGCGTTTCGTTAGTGGCGGCTTTTTTGCGGATGAATCTCCTAAGCTTGTTATGAATTTACCCGGAATGCGCATCGAGCAGGGAGGGGGCACCACCACGAGTGTGTCACGTCCGTTGGCGCTGGTTCAGACGGTTAAGGCCGGTGACATGCGCAAGGGCTTGCTTGTCGCCCTAACTTCATCAAGCAGAATGTTTATGTTCAGCGCGCCGGAAGTGCGAGAGCGTTTGTCTATGATTGATGTCTACGGGCTTGAGGATGGCCGTAGCATATACAGAGCTCTTTGGGATCGCCCGGTGCCTCTCATCGGACAAGGACAAACTCTGACCCAGAGCTATAATTTGCGCTTTGCCGGTTCGGAGTGGGAGATAAAAGCCGGCTTCTCGGAAAGCCGGTATGCAGGGCTGGTTGCCTTGTCTTCATATGCGGCCTTGACTCTGGGGCTGATTGTAACGGTCATTTTAACACTTTATCTGCGGATGCATAACAACCAGTCGTTGCGTGTGATGGAGTTAAACGATGTTTTGGAGCGCAATAATAAGAAGCTGCGGAAAGAAATTAGCAAAAGAACGGCTTTGAACAGTGCCTTGCAGAAGGCAGAAAAAGAAAACAGGGCCATTATCGACTCTGTGAGCGATATTATCTTTGAAGCGGATACGAGCGCGAAAATTCTTTTTCTAAGCGCGACTTGGCAGAAGGTCACGGGTTTTGATGTCGAGCAATCCAAGGGACTTGAGCTGTTTCAAATGATCTGTCCGAGTGATCTTGAGCAGCAAAGGAAAAATTTTGAACAATTGGTTAGCGGGCAGAAAGAATCGTCCAGAACTTTTACAAAGCTGAGGACATCGGACGGAAAATTCCGGGCCGTTGAGTTAACCTTATCCAAAATCAGGCTGGACACGGACGATAGTATCCGGGTGGTTGGGACATTTACGGATGTTGAGGAGCGCAGACGCGCAGAGCGGGCTTTGGCCGAAACCGAGCGTAAATACAGGACGATTGTTGAGAATGCCGCCGGAGGAATTTATCAGCTGACGCCGGAGGGGCTGTATTTGAGTGCAAACCCTGCTATGGCGCGTATTTTGGGGTATCACAGTCCGGAAGAGATTCTCCGGAGCGTGAAAAATGCAAATTGTGAAGTTTACGGCGATATTCGTACGCGGGAAAAGTTTATCCGCAGGCTTGAGGAGGAAGGGAGCGTTACAAACAACGAGATCAAGGTCCGCCGGAAAGACGGCTCCGAGGTCTGGGTTAATGAAAATGCGCACGTCGTCAGGGATGAGAGTGGTGTTGTGCTCTATTATGAAGGAAGCCTTGAGGATATTACGTCGCGGAAGAAAACGGATACGGTGTTGCGGGAGGCTAAAATTCGTTCTGATCTGGCAAACAGGGCAAAGTCCGAGTTTCTAGCCAATATGTCCCATGAGCTTCGCACGCCGCTAAATGCGATTATCGGGTTTTCGGAGATGATCAAGAACGAGGTTTTCGGACCCGTCGGGCAAAAGGCTTATTGGGAATATGCGCGGGATATCAATGATAGCGGACAAAAACTCCTGACAGTTATCAACGAAATTCTGGATATTTCAAAGATTGAGGCCGGGGAGCGGCAATTGAACGAAAGCGTCGTAGATGTTCGCGCTGTCGTTGGCCGGTGTCTGGAACTGTTGGATGATAAGATCAAAGGCAACAAAATGAGCGTAACCAACACGCTCCATAATTTGCCGGGTATTATCGGGGAAGAGTTGGCAATTAAGCAGATTGTCACCAACCTGTTGTCGAATGCGGTCAAATTTACACCCAGCGGAGGGCGGATCACGATTTCTTCTGAGATGGATGAAAAGGGGCGTTTCCATCTATCCTTTACAGATACGGGGATCGGGCTTGACGAGAAAGAGGTCGAAAAGGCGCTTTCTCCGTTTGGGCAGGTCAATAGCGAGCTTGACCGGAGCGGGTCCGGAACCGGTCTCGGGTTGACGCTTGTTGATGCGTTATTGAAACTTCATGGGGGAGAGATGGAACTTTTCTCCCAAAAAGGGATTGGGACGACCGTTACGATTATTTTCCCTGCTGATCGGGTAAATATTAGAATCTCAGGGCGGAAAAATGGATCTCCGGGAACGGGTGAAACTCAAGATTTCAGTGTCCGCGCAAACGCAGATAAAGCTACAGATCCTCAGTCTTGATGCTCAATACATGCTGTATCGTATCATATGAAAATCCTGCTCTGGCCATAGAGGCCATAGCCTTTTCTCGATTCTGATCGGGATCGGCAGCGTAGGGGCCGAAACGTTTTTTTCGCGCAAAAACCAAGGCGGCTTGTCGTTCGGCTTCGCCTTGATCTTCACATTCATCGTGATCGAGATATACAAGCTGTTCCTGAATAAGATCCTGCGGCAAGCCTTTCGCGCCAAGCCGCAGCAGGATCAACCGCCGGGAGTGGCCGCGTTGGCGGAGAGATCGTACCATCATGCGTGCATAGTCTTCGTCATTGAGAAGGCCTGTTTCTTGAAAACGCAGAATTAATGCATCAAGCAATGTTACGCATGCCTCAAAGTCCTGATCAGTATGGGCATGGCAGGACCGCTTGATTTTTCTGAGCATTACCTCACGGAAATGGCCGCTGCTGGCTGAAAAACGCTGGAGGTAGTACAGGCCTGCATTATGCAGATAACTTTCCGTGATCCTGCGCGGCGTTTTCCTGCCCTGCATTTTTCGGTTTTGTCTTTCTTGTATAGGGGCGTGGCCCCTGCTGTCTTCATGCTTGATCTTCATAATGTAAAGCGTATGGTGTGAAGTCGATGGCGTTACAATGAGTTTTGACCCTGATCTATGAATCCCGAACCAAGAGTTATCACCCGCATCAATTATACCGGTCTGCGTACGCTTGTCGAACGTGAAGTTGGCCGGTTTTTGAATGTCTACACGCAGACCGTTATTGCGCCTGTTGTAACGACCTTGATGTTTTACACGATTTTCGCGCTGGCTTTTGGTGGAGCCGGACGGTCGGTCGGTGCGATCCCTTATATGGAGTTCCTTGCACCGGGTTTGATTATGATGACAATGGCGCAAAATGCCTTCGCAAATAGCTCCTCTTCAGTCGTCATCTCTAAAATACAGGGTAATATCGTTGATGTTTTGATGCCGCCTTTGTCCAGTTTCGAGATTTTTGCCGGTTATATTACAGCCTCCATGGTTCGAGGGTTGATTGTGGGTACGGCAGCCGTAATTGTTTTGAGCCTCTTCGCGCCGATCCATATTCGGGCGCCGGGAACTTTGTTAATCCATGCGGTGCTTGGGACCTATATGATGGGTGCTCTGGGTTTGGCAGCCGGAGTCTGGTCAGAGAAGTTTGATCACATAGCAGCCGTAACAAATTTTGCAGTCACACCGCTGACATTTCTGTCCGGGACGTTTTATTCCATTGGCCAACTCCCAGAGATTTGGCAGAAGATTGCAGCCTGTAACCCGTTTTTCTATATGATCGACGGGTTTAGGGCCGGATTTCTGGAGCAGAGCGATGCGCATATCTTTACAGGTATCGGCGTTTTATGTGCCGCAAACGGCTTTTTAACCCTGCTCGTACTGCTCATGCTGGAGCGGGGCTATAAGATTAAATCCTAAGCGCGTGTTGGAAGAGAGCCAAACCGTTTTTCATGTTATAATAGTCATATGAGCGATAATACCGGCCAGAAAGATGAGGGTGCTGTGTTTGATCCGGAAAACCTCAAAGAGGCGGATGAGGATGTAATTCAAAGCTTTCAGCTTGAAAGCTCCGGTTTGCGCGGGCGCGCTGTAAGGCTTGGCGCAGCCTTGGATGGTGTCCTTTCGGCGCATGATTATCCGTACCCGGTCGCGCATTTGGTTGCAGAGACGATCACGCTGGCGGCCATGTTGTCTTCCATGTTGAAATATGAAGGTATTTTTACCTTGCAGGCCAAGGGAGACGGGCCGGTCGGTATGCTCGTGGCAGATATGACCTCTAAGGGGGCAATCCGCGGCTGTGCAAGTTATGATGAAGAACGGCTCCAAAATGCACGCGAGCAGTTGGCGGCGCTTAAAACACCTGAGGGTTCTTCCAATCATTTGGCGCAATATCTGGGGAAAGGCTATATCGCTTTTACCGTCGATCAGGAGGGTGGCAAGGATCGTTACCAAGGCATTATCGATCTGCGCGGCGCCTCTCTTGTTGATTGCGTTCAGCATTATTTCACACAATCCGAGCAAATTGCGACAGGGATCAAGATGTCTGTAGGTTTGCGTGACGGAAAATGGCGAGCGGGCGGCATTATGCTCCAGAAAATGCCGGAGGAGGGCGGACATACCCCTCGACCGGGTAATATGGAGGAGGATGACTGGCGACGCGCAATGATTTTGATGGATAGCTGCACGGATGATGAGTTTCTGGATGAGGGGCTTCATTCGAACGCTCTTCTGTTCCGGTTGTTTCACGAAGAGGGTGTGCGAGTGTACAAACCGCTTTTTGTCAGGAAAGAGTGTCGGTGCAGCACTGAAAAGGTTGAAAATATCCTTGCCACACTGCCCGCGGATGATATCGAGTACCTGACCGATGATGGCCGGATATCAATGCGTTGTGAGTTTTGCAGCCGTGATTTTATATTTGATCTGGATACGGTTTATCGAAAGCTCAGAGGTGAGCCGCTTCCGGATACTGCCGGATCATCTTGAAAAACAGATCGTATCGGGCGTATGATGGCTCCATTATGAAACGCATGATGTTCACCCGTAAAACCTCCCGTTCTTTTCTGGCGCTATGCACGTCTCTTGCCTTGTGTTCCTGTGGCGGAGGTGGAGCGCTCTCGGATGGAAAGCCGTTGCCGCGTTTGACGTTTGCGCATCTTGCGCCATTAAAGGTTAATGTTGGCCGGGTTGATATCGTCGACGCCTCTGCCGGCGATCCCTTGCCTGTTGGCTTCGTTGCCGATCCGGCGCGGGTGGCGCAGCGCTATTTTGGATCACGTTTTGAGGCAGCAGGGACGCACGGCACGCTCTTTGTAAGGCTGGAGGAGGCATCTGTCGCCCATGAGTTCGTACCCTCAGTTGAGAAAATTGCCAGAGCATTCAAGGTTGGGGGAGCAGACCGTTACACGGTACGGGTCAGGATGCTTCTGGAGCATCGCGATGAACGGGATCGTTTGTTGTACTCTCAGGCTGTAACAGGCATGCGCGTCATGAATATTTCCGAATATGCGTCCCCTGCGGAACGCGAAGCGCACCAGATGCAAGGGTTGGAAACGCTGTTCAGAGAAATAGATAACAAAATCCCCGATATGGTGCTGCACGGCATGGGGATTGGCCTTTTATAACGTTGTTCTCGTTCCTTAGGGTCTCCAGAATTTTGGCGACAACATCACAAGAATTGTAAAAATTTCCAGCCGTCCGAGCAGCATTCCGGCGCTCAGAATCCATTTTGCATCGTCCGGGAGGGGGGCAAAGGTGCCTGTCGGTCCTATAATATCACCAAGCCCCGGCCCTACGTTGGAAATAGCCGTGGCTGCGCCAGACATAGCCGTCAGAAAATCAAGTCCGACGAAAGACAGGGCAATAGCCAATAGAGAAAAGCAAACGGCATAGACAAAGAAGAAACTCATCACCGACATAGGGACATCCGGAGGGATCGGCTTATTGTTATAGTGTGCAATAAAAACGCCATGGGGGTGAAGAAGCTTTTGCATCTGGACATGGGTGACAGCGTAGAGGACTTGAAAGCGAAAGATTTTGATCCCGCAACTTGTTGATCCGGCGCAGCCTCCGACAACCATCAGGAAGAAGAAGAGGCTGATCACAAATCCTCCCCACATATTGTAATCACCGTTCACATAGCCTGTGCCGGTGATAAGGGAGATAATATTGAAAGAAGAGCGGCGGAGTGCTTCTCCAATCGTTTCATCCTGTTGCACGACAAGATAGAAGGTTGTGGCAACAATTGAGGCAGCGACAATCGACAGAAACCAGCGGACCTGAGAATCCTGAATAAAGGGCCGGATATTGCCGCGGACGGCCTTGAGATACAGAACGAACGGCATGCCGCCTAGGAGCATAAAAACGATGGCTACAATCTCAGCCCAAGGATCATTATAGTGCCCGAAAGAGGTATCAAATGTTGAGAAACCACCGGTGGAAATCGTTGTCATGGCATGTGCGATCGCATCAAAGGTCGTTAGGCCGGTCATCATGTAAAGGATGGCACAAAGAATAGTCAGCCCCAGATAAATCAGGCCGATAGCGCTTGCCAGTGTTGCTTCACGCGGCAGAGCCTTTTCGCTTTCCGAGAGCTCGGTTCGAAAAATCTGCATACCGCCGACTTTCAGGAACGGCATGACCGACATGGCCATCAAGATGATCCCGATTCCACCGAGCCACTGAAGAATGGCACGCCAGAGGAGGATGCCGGGCGGGGCGTCGTCGAGGCCGGTAATAACGGTGGCTCCCGTCGTTGTGATGCCCGACATGGATTCGAAAAAGGCGTCCGTAAAGCTAAGGTTCAGCTCTGAGAAACGAAAGGGGAGGGCACCGAACGTCACGATCGTCATCCAACTCGTAAAGGTTAGGAAGAAGACTTGCCGGATGGACATTTTAAATTTTTGACCGGCATTGCTGAGAACCAGAGAGCCTCCAAAAAAAGCGGTTACAATGATGCACAGGAAAAAGACTTTCCAGTCAGAATGCCCGACATAAAGGTCTGCCAGCATCGGTAGGATGAGGCTCAACGACATAATGGACAGAAGCATGCCGCTGACATACAGGACGGGTCTTATATCCATGGTTCCCCCGAGGCTGTGGGCAAGAAAAAACCGAAGCGCAGAATATGGGCGCTCCGGTCTATGATTCTATGCCAAGCGTGCTCTAGTTGAAAGAGATATTCACACGGCGGTTGGCCGGTTCGCGGACGTTGTCCGGCGTAGGCACCAGAAGTTCGCTTTCACCGCGCGCATCAACCATGATCGTTGAGGCGTCAACGCCGCGCTTAACCAGCGCATCTTTAACCATATTTGCGCGTTTGAAGGCCAAGCGCTGGTTATAGGCTTCCGGACCGGACGTGTCGGCATGGCCGACGACATTGATCGTACCGGGCGGGTTTTTGGCAACCTCTTCGGCAACGGCTTCAAGCACGTTCATCGCGCCGGAGCTTAGCTCCGTTGAATCCCAGTTAAAGAAGACGAGGTACATCGCATCTTCCGTAGCCATCGGCTGTGAGGCATCGACATCGAAAGCGGAAGGGGCTTCAATAACTTCAGGTTCGGCTGCGGGTGGCTGAAGGGTGCTTTCCAGATCATTCATCGCAGCGATGAAGTCATTCTTGCAACGCATTCCTTCGGAATCGTTCCAATCCTCTTCCTGCCCTTCAATCCAGCAGTCGAAGCGGGCCTGAGCTCTCGCTGCAAGATCTGGAGAGGTTTCGCGTGCGCCCAGATCGTAGGCAAGGATCAGGCGACCACGGGCGGCCCCTAACTCTTGAATATGATTTTCACTCAGGTTCCAGTCTGCAACAGGCTCAGGCAGAACCGTTTCGCCGGCAGCGGCAGCCAGTCCCTTGCGGGCGAAATGGAGGGCGTCCGGGTAATCCATCATCTGTTTGAGTTCTCTGTTTGCGAACTCGCGATATTCACCGGCAAGAGCCTGCGTAAACGGGCTGCCAACGGCTTGCGCTTCGTTTAGTGCGTGGACTTCGCTAAAGCTGTTAAATGCGGAACAGCCGCTCAGCGAGCCCCCGAGGGCGACGGCACCGGCCGTAAGGATAACGTTGCGCAGCATCTTCATAATTTGCTCCTTAAACTTGGGCGTACAAAATCTACAATCGAGAATCTGCTTTTAATCAGGTAGAGCGGAAATGTAAAGCCAGTTCCATAATTTACGGCAGATTTTTTGTTAAAAATTTTCAGGGGCGGGGTTGGAAAATTGGTTGGCGGTGGGTTATTCAGGGTAAATGCTGCTTCGCAGTGTATTAAAGCTTGACTTTTTTTCGTAAAGAGACCAACTAGCAACTCTAAAAAATGGTTCTTAGCCTCCTTAGGGGGCGCGCCTTGAAATATTAATAAGAAAAAATAAGGAGTTACGGTATGAACAAACCGCTGGTCGTTCAGAGAAAAGTCGCCGTTTTGGTTGCAAACGGTTTTATCGAGCGCGATTTAACGCGCATTCAGCAATATATGTTGCCTTTGGGCGCTGATTTACGGATTGTTAGCATGGATCACGGGTTGGTCAATAGCTGGGACGGTACCGGATGGGGGCTAAATTTTGCAGCGGATAAAACGCTGAATACGGCTTTGGCCGCAGACTTCTCAATGCTGGTTATCCCCGGCGGTCGCCGCAGCGTTGAAAAGCTGAAACTGACAGCCCATACAAGGCGCTTTATTGGAGGGTTTCTAGAGTCGGGCAAGCCTGTTGTAGCTTTAAACGATTCTCTCGATTTGCTGGTTCATGCCGAAAAGCTGAGCGGAATGCGCGTGGCTGGTCCTCAAGAACTCCGTGAGATGGCGATTGCAGCCGGTGCAGATTGGAGCGATGAAGAAACAGCCGTCTGTGATAATCTGATGACTGGAATTTTAGACGACACGACGGCGGAGCCGTTCCTTAGCGTGTTATCCGCATTTCTCATTGAAATGGAAGATCATCAGGAGGCGGTTGCCGCTTAGCAAAGCCTTTTATGCCATGGGGAGCCCACGGGTGGCTTTTCGACAAACCTGTTCGGGGGAGGGGCGCCAAAATGCGTATGGAAATCGAAGCGATTGTCAGGGATATTGAAAATGCCCTGACATTGCTAAGGAGGCATCTTTGACTGGGATCGCGCGCTCAAACGCTTGGAGGAGCTCGATTCGTTAAGCGAAAACCCTGATTTATGGTCCGATCCGGATAAAGCCCAGAATATCATGAAAGAGCGCACGCGGCTTGATCAGCAGATCGGCGGCGTGAAGCATGCCGAGCAGACTCTCAAGGATAATGTAGACTTTATCGCTTTGGGCGAGGAGGAGGGCGATCCGGAGGTTGTTGCTGAGGCTGAAAGGGTGCTTGAAAATCTCAAGGCAGAGGTTGAGCGCAGGCAGCTTGAAAGTATGCTGTCCGGTGAGGCTGACTCTTGTGATGCGTACCTTCAGGTCAATGCCGGGGCCGGTGGGACTGAGGCGCAGGATTGGGCCGATATGATCTTGAGAATGTATATCCGCTGGGCCGAGCAACACGGACATAAAGTCTCTTTGCTTGAAAAGAGCGACGGCGAGGAGGCAGGCCTAAAATCCGCTACGATCAGGATCGAAGGGGAAAATGCCTATGGCTGGTTGAAAGCCGAAACAGGTGTTCACAGGCTGGTACGGATATCTCCTTTTGATTCGAGTGCGCGGCGCCATACAAGCTTTGCATCTGTTTCCGTGTCGCCTGTAGTGGATGAGTCTATCGAGATTGAAATCGAGGATAAAGATTTACGGATCGATACGTATCGTTCCCAAGGCGCAGGCGGCCAACACGTTAACACAACGGACAGCGCCGTGCGTATCACACATATCCCGACAGGGATTGTTGCGGCCTGTCAGAGCGAGCGGTCCCAACACCAGAACCGGGCGCATGCTATGGCGCTTCTCAAGGCCAGATTATACGAAGAAGAGCTGCGCAAGCGTGAGGAGGAGCAGGCCCGAATTCATGGTGAAAAGACAGATATAGGTTGGGGACATCAGATTCGCTCCTACGTCTTACACCCCTACCAGATGGTTAAGGATGCGCGTACCGGCGTTGAAACGACGGCGTCTCAAGCGGTGCTGGATGGAGATTTGGATATGTTTTTAGAGGCCTCTCTTGCACACAGGCTGAGTACGGGGGGGGCGGAGTCTGGTGGGAAAGATTGAAAATTATCTGTGTCCTGCCTATGATAGGCGCTCTAACCCGAGAAGGAGAATAAGATGCGTTACCTGACCGCGATCGCTTTGGTGCCTGGAACCGTTCTGATTCTGGGGGGGCAGGGGCTCTACGCCGCTCATGCCGAGGAGCGTCTTATAGACCCTTATCCTTTATCCGATGCTGCGGCACCGGATATAGCGCCACAGCATGAGGTGTCATCACAAACTCTGGAGAAGAGCAAGGAGAAGAAGCCGCTCAAAATTATCCTCCTGCCGTCCAAAGAGGATCGCGAGGCAAGCCGGGCGCAAGCGGCCCGCGAGGCGCTTGAGGCGGTTTTCGTTCCTGAAACACAGGCGCAGGCCCTCTCTTCCTCTGTGCCGGCAGCGGGATACGAGGGTTCATGGGAGGCTCCTGTAGGGGCGGATCTTTCACAAACGCTTGCGGCATGGTCCGAGGAGGGTGGCGCTGATCTTGTCTGGGATACGCAAGAGCGCTTTATTCTAAGGGAGCCGTTGCAAATCAAGGGCCCTTACGAAAATGCGGTTCAGGCTGCGCTGGACCAGTATAGAAATGATGCTTTGCGCCCTGTTGCGCGGCTTCATGTGGATGAAACGACAGGTGAGCGGGTGCTTGTCGTTAGGGTCTCTGGGCAACGTTTTTAATATTTAGGATTTTCTTATCCACAGGCAAGCCTTCCAGCCCTATCCAGCGATTTTAATTTAGAGTGAGCCGTTGTAGGCTTTGGCAAAGGTTTATCTGGAAGAATCGCCTTTCTTCCCACCTATGTTCGGAGCCCTCTATCATGCGTATTCGCCCCCTTCTTTTATCGTCTGCCGCGGCTATCGCGGTTTTATTAGGCTCGACTTTCGCGATACCCGGCGCTTTAGCACAGAAAGGAGGCATATTATCCCCGTCTTCTCAGTGGGTTGTTACGAAAGCGGGAGATCAACCGGATAGTGCAGGCACATATTGTGCTCTGGCTAAGAGATTTCAGTCGGGCGCCGTATTAACCGTTGCGCGTAATCAAGCCGGAGAGAGCTCTTTGGCTGTGAACTTTCATTCCCGGCAGTTTGATGTAAACCGTTCTATCCCTGTTACGCTGGACCCCGGCGTGGGGCAGCAGCGGGATTATGAAATTGTTCCCGCGTCAGATAAGGCGCTTGTGGTCAGGATGGGGGTGGATTCGACTTTTTTTGATGCGCTTGAGAAAACCGGATATTTGCGGGCGGAAATTGAAGGGCGCTCTTATAATTTTGATCTGGCGGATATTGAGCGTGGGCAGGGGCAGCTTGCGGCCTGTGTCGCTAACCTCGTAACACCGGCAGCCGGTGAGGAGGTGGACGGTTCCGGCGACGCATACCGCGATGAAATTAATGCACTCCGGCAACAAGTCGAGGCGTTAAAGCGGCAAAATGACGATTTGAGGCAAGCTGGGCAGGGAGATATCGCCTCTTTTTCTTCTGATCCTGAGCAGGAGAGGGTATTGGAAGGGCTCAAAGCGGAGAATGTACGCTTGAGAGAGGCCGTACAGGATTATAACGGCGAGAAGGCGCATGGCCGGGAGCAGATAGCTTCATTAGAGGCACGCATTCAGGCGCTTGAGGCTGAAAATAAGATTTTGTCGGGTAATGTCGAGCAGAATCGGGCGGAGGCGCAGTCGCATTTCGAAGCAGAAATGCGGCGTTATCAAGATGAAAATGCTGACCTTAAGGCTGAGCTGAATAAGGTGAAAGCGCTGTCGCAGGCTGCTGAGCTTCAATTGACGGCGATACAGGCTGAAACTTCGCAGGATACCGGGGCGGCTCTGAAGGCCTTACAGGCCGAAAAAGAGCAACTTACGCTCGCGCTTGCTGAAGCGAACCATGCGTTGGAGTCTGCACAGGCAGATAGGGAGCAGGCTTTGGAAAAGGCGGCGACTGCCGTGGACAAAACAGCATCTTTGGAGGAATCTACAGCGCAGATTGAGGCTGCGCGGCTTGAGGCTGAACAAATCAGGGCTGAGCGCTTAAAGGCTGACGAGGCGCTACAAGCAGCCTCCCTGCGGGTTACGGCTCTGGAAGAAGATTTAGGGCGCATGCAGCAGGAGAATAAGAAACTCATTGCCCAAATAGCAGCGCTGGAGGCTGATAAGGCACAGGCTTCAGCCGGGCAAGCAGAGGAGGTGGCTGCGCTGAGAGCGGATAATAAACGCCTTCAGGCCGATATAGCAGAGAAATTGCTGGCTTTTGAGCAGGAGAGAGGTGAGCATGAGATTGCGCTGACGGCTTTGAGGCAGGATAATGAAACATTACAAGAGGATAACAAAAGGCTGCGCACCGCCTTGGCTGAACAAGAAATAGCCTCGCAGCAGGCCCTTAACCGCTTAGAGGCTAGTGCCGCAGAGGGGGCGGGTGAGGAGGCTGGATTAACACACGCTGAGGCCGAGATATTACGCGAAGAAAACACACGCTTGAAGGCGGACATGGAGGCGCTGGAAGCGCGTTTACAAAGTGCTGATCTTGAAAAGCAAAAAGAGATGCAGGATCTTGCCCGGCAATATATCCGTGTGAAGCGCCTGTATGAAGATAGCCTTGCTCGTCAGGCCGCGCCGACGGTAGAGAGTATGAACAATAATGAAGCTGAGGGCGGCGAAATTCTTAAAGCTCAAAAAGTTTCCGCAGTCGTTTCAACCCTATCTGGGGAACCTGTCGCCGTTTCTTCGCAGCCTGTGCCGGAGGAGAGCACGGTTGAAATCAAAGTTGCAGACAGTAGTGATATCGCTCTTACGGAGGCGCAGCGCTTTGAAGAAGGTATGAAAGTGCACAGAGTCGAGGAGCCCATGCCGATTCTTCCAGAGAAGGTAGAGGAGGGCACCTCAGGTGATCAATCTGTAGCGCATGAACAAGATTTAGGCGCTCAGGAGAAGGGCCGTGCAGCCCCGTCCGCCTATGCGATTCTACCGGAAGGACTTGTGCCACTGGGGGAACCGGAAAATACTTCAACTGCCGTTGTGGAAGAAAGACCCGAGAGTTTTCCATTTGACCGCCGTGACAGCGCCGTAGATCATCATCCTTTATCGTCTTCTGCGGCGGAAGGGGGGCTTTACAGGCCATCCTTTGCTTTGGAAGAGTTGCTCGATCAGGCTCAATTGGTGCGATCTGCACATCTGGATGTCGTTCAGGCTGCGTCCGGACCGGATATGCTGGCCTATCAGTGGAAAGAGGACAAAGTTTTTGCTTCGGCGGAACAAAAACCGTTGCCGGATAGTGCAGCGTTTGATCATTTTGTTATGGATTATCTTCAGCGGACACAAGCGCGCTGCCCTTCCGCAAATTTTGCTATCCTTCCTGATGATACTGCGCAGTCGGGGGGCATGCGGATTGATAGCTATGAGGTAGCATGTGTTGGCGATGGCGTTTCTTCATCTGCATCGTTACTGTTCTTCAACAAGGACGGAACCTTTACAGCTATGGCGCATGAGGCCCCGACTGAAAATATGGAAGAGGCTATGACCTTGCGTGATCGTGTATTTAAAGCGATCACAGAATCTTAAAGATAATATTCATAGAAGTTGCCTGTGACTATCTCTTGTCATCCGGAGCTTAATCTTGAGCGCAAGACGATGTTGCGTTCTAAATACATTTTAGAATGTGTTCCCAAATCATATATTCAAAGCCCCCACTGTCGCGGGGGCGTGGTTTTTCTAAATGGTCAGGATGTAAGCCTTGTTTTTTCAGGAATTTGTTTTCTTCCGATGGTCTTCATCTGTTTCGTTAGAGGATTCCCCGGCTGCAAAGGGAGAGAACATTTTCATCGCCCGTTCGAACATCTCCATATTCTTTCTGGTGATGTCTTCGAATGAAGGTGTAGAGGAAGAAACGGAAGGAAACATACCCGGCATGTGGCCCATGCCTTCCAGAGATTTACTGAGTTGCTCCCGGATGCTTTCCTGATTTTTAACGAAGACATCCAGCGTTTGTTCCAGATAGTTGGGAACAACAGGTTGCATGTTGTCGCCGTAAAAACTGATCAGGTTTCTAAGGAAACCAATGGGGAGAAGATTGTTGTCGTCTTTGGATTCCTGATCGAGAATAATCTGGGTCAGAACCGTACGGGTGATGTCTTCACCTGTCTTGGCATCACAGACAACGAAATCATGTCCTTCTTTGACCATCTCGCATAAATCGTCAAGAGTGACGTAGCTGCTGCGCCCTGTATCATAGAGACGACGGTTTGCATATTTTTTGATGATCGTGGGCTCTCCGGCCCCGCGTCTTGTCCTGGCCATTTTAAACCTACCTTTTTAAAATGCTGCAATGAAGTATAAAACCCATTATGCACAATTTTTCTGAATTGAAAAGCCTTCTGTGTTATGCTTTGGCATAACCTTTTTATGTTGCAGATATGTTTCGTGGAAGATGTGAAATGGACCGTTCAAAAATACGTGCTTTATCACCCCATATTGGAATGGTGTCTTCATACTGGAGGCATGTGTATGCGAATGAGCATGAGGATGATATAGGAGGCGCTGCTTCTTGCACAATAGAGTGCATGATGAAAGGTGTTCAGGCTTATCGTGCGCATCCTTATGAAAGGGTGCCGGGTGATACCGAAATATTGTGGCAAGAGGGCTCCGTCAAACTGCTTGCATTGCAAGAGGCCGATGTAGCGCGAGACACTAAAAAGGACGTGCCTGTTATTCTTCTTATTCCATCCCTGATTAATCGTGCCTTTATATTCGATCTTAAAAAAGAGCGTTCTTTTTTGCGCTGGCTTAACGGGCAGGGAGCTAAGGCCTATTTGCTTGACTGGGGAGAGTTGAGCGAAGATCAGGATTTGCATTGTGTCGAGGATGTCATTGAAAAATATTTGCTGGCAGCTACGCGTTATCTTGCGGAAAAAGAAGGCCGGCCCGTTCATGCGTTGGGCTATTGCCTTGGCGGCACGCTTTTGGTTGGCGCGGCTGCGCATACACCGTCTTTGTTTTCGTCACTGACTTTACTAGCAGCGCCATGGGATTTTCATGCAGGTTCGCAGGCGCTTTTGAAGCGTGTGCAGTTTTGGACGCTCTCCGCATTACAGGCTATAGATGTTGAGAAAAAAATGCCACCGGAATGGGTGCAGGCGCTCTTTGCATCTTTGGACCCTATGTTCACAGTTGAGAAATTTTCAAAATTTTCACAGATGGATCAGGGGGCAGAGGAGGCTGAGTTATTCGTCGCTGTTGAGGACTGGTTGAATGATGGCGTAGCGCTTCCTGCCGGCGTAGCAAAAGAATGCATTGAAAACTGGTTTTTAAAAAATGAAACCGGTGAGGAGGCATGGTGCATTTCGGGGCAGAATGTAGGACCTCAAAATTTACCTATGCCTGTATGCGTTGTTACATCCCGTAAGGACAGGTTGGTTGAATATGAGACGGCAATTCCTCTTGCCAAAAATATTCCGGGTGCCGAGATTTTGGACCCTGAGTGCGGGCATATCGGGATGATTGCCGGGCGTAATTCTGTCGAGAATGTATGGCCAAAAATTCTAGACTTTATATATAGGCATGATACTTGCAAAGTTCCTGCGGCCTGATATTGTGCGGCAGGGGTAACATGAATAAGCAAAGGATGAATTTACGATGAGTGCGGATGACAAAGCGATAGTGATTGTGTCAGCAAAGCGGACGGCGATTGGTGCGCTGGGCGGTGGTTTGAAAACGGTCGATGCTGTTGAGTTGGGGAAGAGCGCAATCAATGCTGCGCTTGAGGAGGTATCGCTGAATGCAAGTGACGTTGATGAGGTAATCATGGGGCAGGTTTTGACGGCTGGAGTGGGACAAAACCCTGCGCGTCAAAGTGCCATCCGTGCGGGTGTTCCGGAAGACCGGATCGCTGTGACCGTCAATCAGGTTTGCGGGTCCGGTCTGCGCAGCATCGCTCTGGGGATGCAGTCTATTTTAGTTGGAGACTCCTCTGTCGTCGTCGCGGGCGGTCAAGAAAATATGAGCCGTTCGCCGCATTGTATTTTGATGCGCGAAGGGATCAAGTTCGGCGAAGCCAAGATGGATGATACGATGATCCGTGACGGGCTGTGGGATGTTTTTAACGATTACCACATGGGGATTACGGCGGAAAATATTGCCGAGCGTTACCAGATTACGCGGGGCGATCAGGACGGTTTTGCCGCGCGTTCCCAGAACCGGGCAGAAGCAGCGATTGCCGCCGGAAAGTTTAAGGCGGAAATCGTACCTGTAACGATCAAAACGCGTAAGGGAGAAACCGTATTCGATACGGATGAATTCCCACGGGCGGGCGTTACACCGGAAGGTCTGGGCGCATTAAAGCCGGCCTTCAAGAAAGACGGGACGGTTACAGCGGGGAATGCTTCCGGGATTAATGACGGCGGTGCAGCCGTTATTCTCATGACGCAAGGCGAAGCCCGCAAGCGTGGTCTTGTGCCATTGGCGCGGATTGCCTCATGGGCCAGTGCGGGTGTTGATCCGAGTCTGATGGGCACGGGGCCAATTCCGGCATCGCGCAAGGCACTGGAAAAAGCCGGGTGGAGTGTTGCCGATCTTGATCTCATCGAGTCCAACGAAGCATTCGCTGCGCAGGCTTGTTGCGTAATGAAAGAGATGGGTTTTGATCCGGAGAAAACAAACGTCAATGGTGGTGCGATTGCATTGGGTCATCCGATCGGTGCTTCGGGGACACGGGTTCTTGTGACGTTGCTCCATGAAATGGCGCGCCGCGACTCTCAAAAAGGTCTTGCGACTTTGTGTATTGGCGGCGGCATGGGGATCGCTATGTGCGTCGAGCGTCCATCCGGTGATGAGTGGAAAAAAGTAGCTTAATTTAATTTCATGAAAATTTTGTAGACGGACACTATATATAAGGAGTTCACAGTAAATGACATCTGTTGCAATTGTTACGGGCGGTACGAGAGGGATAGGGCTGGAAATTTCAAAGGCGCTGGCTGCGGACGGCTTTCAGGTCGCGGCTATTTATCATGGCAATGAGGGCGCAGCAAAAGCCTTTAAAGAAGAGACCGGGCAGGCTGCGTTTAAGGCTGATGTTTCAAAAGCTGAAGATTGTGCAGCCGTGGTCGAGAAAATTGAAAAGAAACTCGGCCCAGTGACCGTGTTGGTGAACAATGCTGGGATCACGCGTGACGGGATGTTACACAAGATGAGCGATGAGGACTGGCACAGTGTGATAGAGACGAACCTGACATCTTGCTTCCTTATGACGCGCGCCGTGATTAAGGGTATGCGTGATCGTGCTTATGGCCGGGTGATTAATATCAGCTCGATCAATGCGCAAAAAGGGCAGCTTGGGCAAGCAAACTATTCCGCTGCAAAAGCTGGGATGATTGGTTTTACAAAAGCGCTTGCGTTGGAAAGTGCACGTAAAAATATTACGGTTAATGCCGTATGCCCGGGCTATATCAAGACGGATATGACGGCAGCGATTGACTCGGCGGTTCTGGAAAGTATTATTAAGCAAATTCCAGCAGGCCGCATGGGTAAGCCGAGCGAGATTGCTGGAATCGTCTCTTTTCTTGCGTCTGATAAAGCCTCTTTTATTAATGGTGCAACCATCTCAGCCAACGGTGGTCAATATATGGCTTAAAACCATAGGATGAGTTATAGTTTCTTCCATGTCAAAAGAATCAGTTATCCTTGAAAGACGTTTTATTCCTGCTGGCACTCTGGTCGTAAGACAGGGAGAGGATGGCAGTTCGGCTTATCTAATTCAGTCCGGTAAAGTTCGCGTATATACGGAGCATGATGATAAAGAGGTTGAGCTTGCGATTCTTGATATGGGCCAGATTTTTGGTGAAATGGCCCTAATTTTTGATGAGCCGCGGACAGCGACCGTTAAAACAATTGAGGATTGCAACCTGATTATTATCACGCGCCAAACGCTTAAGCAAAAGCTTGGAAAGACAGACCCGACAGTCCGCGCGATTGTGGAGATGCTCACACGGCGGGTGATTACGGGTAATAACTCAGTCATGAAAAGGCAGGATAGAGTCGAAGATTTGACTGAAACGGCAAACACTATTTATCAAAACATATTATCGGGTTTGCCGTCTGAGCAAAGAGGGGCGTTTGAGTCTGAGATATTGCCCAAACTTGATACATTTCTTAATGCTCTGCGGAATTTTCAAAAAGGTTTCCACGAAGTATAAATCTTTTTAGCCTATCCCAGTCTGCTATAAACCCTATATTATAGGGATCGGCGCTTTTGCCGGGCAGAGGACAGGATTATGAAACGCACTATTATTCTTATTTTTTCCATAGTTTTTTTGCTTTTGGGAGCGCTTATCGTTGCGCCCAGCTTTGTGGATTGGAGCAAATATAAGCCGCAGGCTATGCAACAGCTCAAAGATACGCTTGGTTATGATATGTCCATAGACGGAGATCTTTCGATGCGTCTTATCCCATCGCCTCGTCTATCTGCTGGAAATGTTTCGGTTAAAAATGGGGAGGAGGCGCAGGCGGCCTTTGCCTCTTTTGAACGTTTGGATGTTCATGTCGGGCTTTGGCCTTTGTTGAAAGGGCAGATAGCCGTTGATTCTGTCAGCCTTATAAAGCCGTCCCTGTCTCTGGAGCGTGGTGCGGACGGTGTATGGAACTGGATGAGTCCAAAGCTGGAAGCTGTTCTTGAGAGTAATCGCCAGAAGAACGCATCGGAAGAGGGACGTTCAGGCAATAATGCGGGCGGCGGCGCATTAGCGGCTGTTTCTTTGGAAAGTTTGAAAATTGAACAAGGGACGCTCCGTTATAAGGATATGAAATCGGGAACGATAACAGCGTTCGATCACATAAATCTGGCGCTGAAAGCGGAGTCGCTTCAAGGTCCCTTTCAGGCGGAAGGGGATGTGAGCGCAGCCGGACGGACTCTCTCCTTTAAAGCGGCTGTCCGGAAACTCGATATGAACACGAAAACCGTTTCACTAAACGCCGATATCCTGTCTGCGGATGAAGCGCTAAGCCTGGCTGGGGTTGTGGGGTTCGGTGAAAATCCCGATTTCCAAGGGGAGGTCGCCATCTCTAAAAAAGCCGTGCCTGCATTGAATGGGCAGTCTGTAAGCCTGAAAGGCTTGGTCACGGCGTCTGCAAAAGCGGTTGAGTCTAAAGATATAGAGATGACCCTTGGGAAAGCAGTTGTGTCAGGAACGATTAAGGCAAATTTCTCTCCTGTTTCGGTAGGCGGCGCGTTTATAGCTAAAGAACCCCTTAATCTGGATGGGTTTCTATCATCTTCTTCCTCCTCAGCGCCAAAGGCTAAAAAAACTGAGTTTAAAGATGTGAATGCTATAAGAACAATTATAGCCGGTATGATACCGCAAAAATTTTTTCTACCTCTACCTATCAGCGCTGACATAAATTTTTCTACGCCGAGCGTGATATATAAGGGGTATGTATATGAAGATGTTTCGGTAAAACTTCTAAAAAATCAAACACAGGAAAACATCGATGTGACGATAACCAAGGTTCCAGGTGGCGGAACCTTGGCGCTGTCAGCCGCGCAATCACAGATCAAGCTACATGATCGAAAAGAGGATGTTCCTGCCGGATATGCTTTTCGCGGGGATATAAAAGCAGATATTCAGAATCTGCCAAAACTGGTTGAGGCGGCCTTAGGGAATCGCTCTTTCGACATTTTGCCGTTTGAACAGGCCAAAGGGACCGCCGAGTTTATTTTTGATCCATATCAGTTGGGATTTTCAACATGGCTACGCTTTGAAAATGAGGGAAATTTCCATGGGGCGGTTAATCTCGGGAAACAAGGATCCTCCGGCAATCTATTAAGGGTAGAGCTTTCTGGTAAAAATATTGATTTTGATAAGCTCTTGAGGCCCGCGGGTATGCAGGGGCAGGCTTCTCAGAGTGGTACGAAAGATATGACCGCCGCAGTTAAAAACTTTTCGCTCCCTTTTAACCTTGATTTCAACGTGAATGGTCAGAATTTAACGTATAAAGGGCAAACGTTTAAGACTGTTGGCTTGGAGGGGAGATACAATAAAGAGGAAGGGCTGTTTTTGGGAGGGCTTGGAAACGAAAACGGCCTTTCAATTGAAGATGGAAATGGGAACGGGGTCTATGCGCGGGTGATTGTTAAAGATCTCCAAAATTTGAGTGGTATAGAAATTGATCCTTTGTCTCTGTCACTTAAGGAACCGCAGAAATCAGCCGCAGCTTTCGGAATGGATTTGTCCAAGTGGCCCGTTGGCAATGAACCGCTCAGGATTGATGCGGCTTTGTCCGGGAGTATTGAATCCCTTGATACGCGGGCTGATGTCAAAATTGCAGGAGGTAGTGTCATTGCCAAGGGAGCAGTTAAAAATATTTTGGGTACGCCTTCCGTAGATAAGCTGAGTTTGCAGGTCAAGCACCCCGATACGGCAAAAATGATTGGTGTACTGGCTCCTTCTGCACCTCATTATGCGTCTTTGGCGAAACCGCTCGATCTCCAGGCGAATATTGTTGATAATAAAGGTGTTTACGAACTTCAGGGGTTTAAGGGTATATTTGCCGGCACTGGCGTTAACGGGTCAATGACCCTTGATGCAGGTGCAAAGCCAATGAGGGTTGTCGCCGATCTGACATTGGGGGACCTCGTCTTAAAAACAGGGCGCTCTACACAAACCTCCGGTAAAGGGCAGTCCGCACAGAGCCCTCAGGGCGTCTCACGCTGGTCCAGCCAGCCGATTGACACAGGCTGGATGGCGGCACTGGATGCACAGGTGGGCGTAAATGCGAACTCAATTATTTATCAAAACTGGGATTTGCAAAAGCCGAGTCTGCAGGTCGTTTTGAATAAAGACGGGCTGAATATTCAGGACCTAAAAGCGGGTCTTTATGGCGGGCAAGCAGCCTTTAGCGGCCTGATTACACCGCGGTCCGGCGGAGAAAAAGGCATCAATATGAAGGTGCAAGGCAGCACGACCAACGTATCTTTAGAAAATCTTGTCAAATCGCTGGCCGGGGGCGCAATTATCAAGGGCCGGGGACAGATTAATATGGACGTAAATCTTCAAAGTGCGGGAGAAAGCCAGCAAGCGCTTGTTTCTGCACTTTCCGGGCAGGGAACGACCACCGGGCAGGCAATTGCAATTGAGGGGATGGATTTGAACCGCTTTGCACAGGCCTTGTCGGCGGAAACGAAACCTAGTGATACGCTTTTGGGCTTGTGGAAAGGGACGACCAAGGGCGGCGTGACAGCGTTTGACACGCTTGATGGTGCGTTTTCGGTTCAAAATGGGGTTGTTAATGTCTCTAAAATGGATCTTGACGGGCCGCGCGCTGCGATTAAGACAACCGGGCGCGTAGACCTCCTGCGTTGGCTCCTTGAAACAGCGCATGAGATTACTCTGAAAGATCGGCCAGATGTTCCACCCTTTACGGTTAAAATCGCAGGGCCACTGGATAACCCCGGACAGACCTTTGCACAAGGGGCGCTTAATGATTATTTGAACCGGAAAATCAATCGTAAGCTGGAAAAACTGATTACTGATAAGCTAGGTCTGCCTTCTGCGCAAGAATCTGCGCCCGCACCTCAGGAATCGCAACAGCAAATGGATGGTGGAAGCGGTACCCAATCTCAAGAACAGCAAGCACCTCAGCAGCAGGTACCACAGGAGATTAAACCTGAGGAGGCCCTTCGGGGGCTACTCGAGGGGCTGTTGCAGTAAAAAGGGGAGCGCTATAGCCTGCTTTGCAGGCCTTTCAGGAGATAAACCCGGATTGCGCTGGACAGATTTTCTTCGCGCATTTCATCAATCTCGGCAATCAAGGCGTTGATGGATTTGCCCTGCCTTCCCGCTTCGTCTTTTAATTCATCCCAAAAAGCGTCCTCCAGCGTGATGCTGGTGGCGTGACCTGCGATTTTAACGGAGTGTTTTTTCATAGCTTTGTTGTATTATTTTAAAAATTTCCCTATATTGACATTTTTATTACAAAGCAGTAGGGAGGTACTATGGATATAGGACAAAAAGTTAAAAAAATATTTACTTCTGCCGCTCAGTGGATTGATTCTGCTGTTGATCTCTGTATTCCAGAATCAGTAGTTAATTTTGCGGAAGAGGACTCAGGCTATAAATTCTCTAGTAATGATCGGTAAGGGGTTTATCCCTTCGGCTTAATCATATCCAGCGGGTTGACCCATTCATCAAACTGCTCTGCCGTCAGCAGGCTTAGCGCGAGAGCGGCTTCTTTGAGCGTTGTGCCTTCCGCATACGCTTTTTTTGCGATTTTTGCGGCATTATCGTAGCCGATATGCGGGTTCAGAGCCGTGACCAGCATCAGGGAATTTTCCATGAGCTGCTTAATGCGTCCATAGTTTGGCTCTATCCCGTTTACGCAGTGATCTGTGAAGCTCACGCAGCTATCGGCGATCAGGCGGATAGATTGCAGGATGTTGTAAATCATCACGGGTTTGAACACATTCAATTCAAAATGCCCCTGTGAGCCGGCGACGGTCACGGTCGTGTGATTGCCCATCACTTGCGTGCAAACCATAGTGAGCGCTTCACACTGCGTCGGGTTGACCTTGCCGGGCATGATGGAGGAGCCTGGTTCGTTAGCAGGAAGAATGATTTCCCCGATCCCGCTGCGTGGCCCGGAGCCGAGCAGGCGGATGTCGTTCGCGATTTTCATCAGGCTGACAGCCAGAACATTGAGTGCGCCGGACGTTTCAACAAGTGCGTCGTGTGCAGCGAGTGCTTCGAATTTATTGGGTGCGCTGACGAAAGGGAGTCCCGTCAGGTCTGAAATTGTTCCAGCGAATTTTTCAGCAAATCCGGCGGTAGAGTTTATTCCTGTGCCCACAGCCGTCCCGCCTTGCGCCAGTTCAGACAGGCGCGGTAGTGTGTCTTTGACCCGCTTGATTCCATTCTCAATTTGTCGCGCATAGCCGGAAAACTCTTGCCCGAGCGTGAGCGGTGTGGCGTCCTGCAAGTGAGTCCGGCCATTTTTAACGATATCGGAAAAGGCATTGGCCTTGGCATCCAGTGCTGTGTGGAGTTTCTGAAGGGCTGGGATCAACAAACCGTTGATTTCCCGCGCAGCTGCGATGGACATGGCCGTAGGGAAAGTATCGTTCGAGGATTGGCTCATATTCACATGGTCATTCGGGTGAACGGGGCTTTTTCCCCCGCGTGTCTCGGACAAAATCTCATTGGCGCGGCCCGCAATGACTTCATTCGCATTCATATTAGATTGTGTGCCGGAACCCGTTTGCCACACGGCGAGCGGGAATTCGTCCATTAACGTACCGTCGAGGATTTCATCAGCAGCTTGCGTAATAGCCTTGCCCAGCATTTCATCGAGCAGGCCCAAAGACATATTCGTCAGGGCTGAGGCCTTTTTTTGGAGCGCTAACGCCTCCACCAAGGCTGCGGGCATTTTTTCTGTCCCAATATCGAAATTCTGTAACGAGCGCTGTGTTTGTGCGCCCCAATAGCGGTTTGCGGGGACTTCGATCTCTCCTATGGAGTCGGTTTCTATGCGGGTGTTGCGGTCTTTCATCAATTCAGCCTTTACGGACATCGTTTTTCTCTTTCAAAATCGTCACATGGCCCATTTTCCGGCCCGGTTTCACATCATGCTTGCCGTAGAGATGAATGCAAGCATTTTTATCCCGTCTATAGGACTCAAGATGGTTTATGTCCTCACCAATCAGGTTGATCATTTCGCAATCGCTATGGCGCCCCGGTGGCAGGACAGGAAGGCCGCAAACCGCCCGGACGTGATTTTCAAATTGTGAGACCGCGCAAGAATCAATGCTCCAATGGCCGGAATTATGAGTACGCGGCGCGATTTCATTGGCCAGCAGCGTGCCGTCTTTGGTTACGAATAGCTCCAGCGCCAGAACCCCGCGTAAATCTACGGATCTGGCCAGTGTTCCCGTCATCTGAAGCGCTTTATCTGCAAGGGCGGATGATACGGGTGCAGGGACTGTGCTTTTGTGAAGAATGTGGTTTTTATGTGTGTTTAGAGCGGGGCCATAAAATTCCATATGGCCATCTTTATCGCGGGCGACGATTACGGAGATCTCAAAGTCAAAATCGACAATTTCCTCCATAATGACAGGTTGATTATCTATTTCGATCCATACTGTTTCGATTTCTGAAGTGTTTGATACGCGCCACTGGCCCTTTCCATCATATCCGAAACGTGTCGTTTTCAATATACAGGAGGCAGCCCCCCATTCAGTAAGGGTCTTTTCGATATCTGCGGGGGTTTCGGGTGTAGCCCAGCGTGCTGTGTCGATCTTGATCGAATTCAGGAAAGATTTTTCCTTCACGCGATCCTGAGCGACCTCAAGGAGGCGTTCATCTGGATAAACAGGTTTAAGAGTCTTGAGGTATTTTATTGTTTCTACAGGAATATTTTCGAATTCATAAGAGATAACATCAACTTTTTCGGAAAAAACGCTCAGGGCGTCCTCGTCCGTATAATTGGCCACAATCGTCTCTTGGGCGACCTGAGACGCTGGGGAATCTGGTTCCGGGGTAAAGATTACGGTCTGAATTCCAAGTTTTTCCGCGGCTTGTGCGCTCATGCGCCCAAGTTGTCCGCCACCGAGTATGCCAAGGGTTTTATGTGTCATGGCTCTATTATTAATCACAGATAGACGCAGATACACACCGATTTTTTGTTCTTTTTTTTATCGATGTTTATCTGTGCTTGACGGTTTGTATTATGTCTATTATGTTGCTGCCTGATTAAAGTAACAGGAGTTAAAAATGGTATATGACTGGGTATTAGAGAATTCTGAAGCTGAGCAGTATGAAGATTTCCCCTTGTACCAATATTTCCCGCGTACAATGGGAAAGGGGCATCCTGATGCAGGGCGTATGGTGCGGTTAGGTACCATTTATGATACTCATTCACGCGGCGTGGATCATAAAACTGCTCAAGGACACCTCACACAAATGTTTGGAGATAATGCCCTGCTCGTGGCTATTGATGGTTCTAAGCCCGATATGCTGAACGGTTGGCGTTGTGAGGATGTTCGCTTTTATTGGGTGGATAAGACAGATACTCCTGACATAAAGGTGGAAAGCCCGTATCGCTTTCCATCAGCGGCCAGAACAGCAGAGCCTTGAGTTATTGTCCTGAGTAAGCTTGCGGTATAGCTTGATTGTATCGCCCGTTAGGGTTTCGGTGTCTTTTTAACGTCATTCGTCTGTTTTTGACGGTATTCATCCAGTCGCGCAGCTAAAGTTTCGTCGGTCGTGGCTAGAATGGCAGCGGCGAGGAGGCCTGCATTTTTAGCGCCGGCTTTTCCGATGGCGAGCGTACCGACCGGAATGCCGCCCGGCATTTGCGCAATGGACAGAAGGCTGTCCATGCCGCTGAGCGCCTTGCTTTCGACGGGAACGCCAAGAACGGGCAGAGAGGTCAGGCTTGCCGTCATGCCGGGAAGGTGTGCCGCACCGCCTGCGCCTGCGATAATAACCTTCAGGCCGCGCTCCTTAGCGGTTTTGGCGTAGTCTACCATGCGATCCGGCGTTCTGTGCGCGGAGACGATCCGCACTTCGTGTGGAATGCCAAGGCTGTGAAGGATGTCATGGGCTTCCTTCATGGTGTCCCAGTCTGATTGGGAGCCCATAATGATGCCGATTTCCGGATATTCGTCAGAATGTGTCATGGGGTAGCTTTATAAAGGAATGGCGTTATTTACGCAATAATATCGTCGATCAGGGCGCTTTCAAGCTTACGGATCATATCTTTAAGCCAGAGCTTTTTCTTCTTAAGCTGCTGAATTTGAAAAAGATTGACCGGCTGGCCGCAATCCATCACCCGCTCGATCATCGCGTCAAGCGCTTGGTGCTCGGTCTTATATTCGGCCAGCTTCTGGGCGAGTTCTTCCTGATCTTCCATGTGAGAGGGGTCGCTTAACTTTGTGTAACCTTAAGCTAAAACTATACCACATAATAGCCTGTTTGGTAAGATGAAATTATGGTAGTTTTCTTCGGATAGGAAAAGTTTATCCTGAGCAAAAGGAAAATCATATAAATGTCCCGGAAATTGGCGATTTTAACGAGTGGTGGGGATTGTGCCGGCTTGAACGCAGTCATGAGGGCTGCGGTTTTACGGGCGGAGCGTTTTGGTTATGAGGTTCTGGGTGTGGAGAACGGCTCAGCCGGTCTTCTAGAGGAGCCGCCGAAAGTCCGTGCTTTGAAATCGGCTGAGTTTGATGGCTTTCTGATGCGAAGGGGCGGTACAATTTTAGGGACGACGAACAGCCGCGATCCGTTCCGCTACCTGATGGCGGATGGTAGCATAAAAGATCGCTCGGAAGAGGTGATCTCGGCTTTCAAGGCTCTGGGTGTCGAGGCTTTGATCGGTATAGGGGGGGATGGAAGCTTTGATATTCTAAGCCGTCTTGCGAAACAGGGTGGGCTGAATTTTATCGGCATCCCCAAGACGATTGATAACGATCTGGATATGACAGATTTTTCCGTTGGGTTTGATACGGCTGTTTCTGTGGCAACGGAGGCGCTTGACCGTCTTCAGCCGACCGCGGCCAGTCATGACCGGGTCATGATTTTAGAGGTAATGGGGCGTGATGCCGGGCATATTGCACTCAATGCCGGGATCGCGGGCGGCGCGGACGTAATCCTGATCCCTGAAATTCCTTATAAGATCGAGCACGTGGCCGCCAAGATCCAAAACCTTAAGGATGAGGGGCGCAATTTTGCTCTGGTAATCGTATCGGAGGCTGTGAAGTCTCCGGATGGGGAAAAACTGGAGGTTGTCTATCATGGCGGCGAAAAGCGCTATGGCGGAATCGGTGAATATCTGGGGCCGAAAATCGCTGCGGCAACGGGTTCTGAAACGCGGGTAACGGTTTTAGGGCATGTGCAGCGAGGCGGGTCGCCTACATGGAATGACCGGCTCCTTGCCTCTGCGCTTGGGGTGCGGGCTGTCGATCTGGTTAAGGAGGGGCGTTTTGGGCGCATGGTGGCTTGGCAGAATCGGCAAGTGGTTGATGTGCCTGTTGAAGAGGCTATTCAGCGCTGTCGTGTAGTGAATGTGGAGGGAACGCTTGTCCATACAGCGCGGGCGCTTGGTATTTCTTTCGGGGACCGGTAAAACCGGCCTTGCGGGACAGAGGGGGGCGAAGTACACTATTGTACCGCGTAATTGTACCGCGTAACGAAGCGACTAAGGATATTTGAATGCTTTATGTACAGCAATCTCTCGGCCCGGACGAGGAACTCGTCCATATCGGGAAGTTTCACTGGATGTACACGGTGAATGCTTTTTTCTCAATTATTTGGGGGATGGTGTTCAGCATATTTATTATTGCCGGTGCTGTCATTGTGTACCAAAATCTTGGGAAGTTACCGCCGGGGACAGACTGGTTACAGGCTGTTCGCGAATTGCACCCGTTTTTGAGGATTGGGGCTTTTGTTATGTTTCTCTTAGGGGTGTGGGGCTTTGCGGTTAAGATGGTGACCAAGGCAACGACTGAAATAGCGATCACAAGCAACCGCTTGGTTTATAAGCGTGGCTTGATTGCGCGGCAGGTCGGTGAAATCAGTATTGACCGGATTGAGGGCGTAAACGTCCTGCAATCCATTAGTGGCCGGTTGTTCAATTACGGGCGGTTGGCGATCCGGGGGATGGGGGTTGGGGAGGTTGTCTTGCCGCCGATCGAAGACCCTATCAAATTCAGGCAGGCTATAGAAAGGGCGCGGTCACTATGAGTGAAGAGCAGAAAAAGGGGCGTTCCTCCCCGCTTCGTAAAGGTTCAAAAGCGGCTGTGCAGGATTTACTGGTCAAGGGTGAGGAAATCGTTATGCAGGCCGAGATTAGTCCGGCCATATACTGGAAATCCTTTGCGGTTTTGCTGGCCTCGTTTCTACTGGCGCTAGTGGCGGTTCCGCTTGGCATCGTGTTGGCCGTTGCCGCGCTGCTTATGTTTATCCATGCCACGATCAAAAAAGAGATATTGATGTTTGTTTTGACGAACAAACGCATTCTCGTCCGCTACGGGATATTGCAGGTCGATGTCGTCGATATGCATTTTTCCAAAGTGGAAAGCATTGAGTTAGAGCGGATGATTCCAGGTTATATTCTCGGCTATGCCAGCCTGATCGTCATGGGAACCGGGCAGCGTTTTATCGGTATCCCTTACGTGCAAAATGCACGAGAACTGCGGCGGGCCTATAACGGTCTGGTGTTGGAGGCCGAAGAGGGCGGCGAGTCCGCTGAATCTGGAGCTATCTCTGATTCTCAAGAAAACTGATTGCTGAAATTAATTTAAGAAAGAGTATTTAAATGTCTGAAAAATGGGATAAATCGAAACTGGTAAGCCGTTATGTAACGGTGGGACCAAAATCCGCGCCGCATCGTGCGATGCTCCGGGCGATGGGGCTAAGTGACGAAGATATCGCCAAGCCGCTGGTGGGTGTGGCGACATGCTGGAATGAGGCGGCACCGTGCAACATCAACCTCGGGAAATTCGCACAGAATGTGAAGAAGGGCGTAACGGAAGCCGGGGCGACGCCGCGCGAATTTACGACAATCACGGTGACGGATGGAATCGCGAACGGGCATGAGGGGATGCGCTCCTCTCTGGCCAGCCGCGAGGTGATTGCGGATTCCGTCGAATTGACGATGCGCGGCCATTGTTACGACGCGCTGGTTGGACTGGCTGGCTGTGACAAATCCTTGCCGGGAATGATGATGGTTATGGCGCGTTTGAATGTGCCGAGCGTGTTTCTCTATGGCGGAACGATCATGCCGGGTACCTATAAGGGACACGATGCGGACATTATCACCGTGTTCGAAGCGGTTGGCGAACATTCCGTTGGCAAAATCAATGATGAAGAGCTTTATAGCTGTGAGTGCGGGGCGCTCCCCGGAGCGGGGGCCTGCGGTGGGCAGTTTACAGCGAATACGATGTCCTGCGTGGCGGAAACGCTGGGGCTGGCCGTTCCCGGTGCGAATGGTATTCCGGCAATCTATGAGGAAAAAGGCGATTTTGCAGAAGCTTCGGGGCGTGTCGTTGTTGACCTGCTTCGCAACGGTGGACCGCGTCCGCGCGACATTATTACGCGCAAGAGTCTTGAGAATGCGGCAGCGATTGTCGCGGCCACTGGTGGCTCGACCAATGCGGCTCTGCACTTGCCCGCGATTGCGCATGAGGCTGGGATTGATTTCAATCTGTTTGATGTGGCTGAAATTTTCAAAAAAACCCCGTATATCGCGAATTTACGTCCCGGCGGAGCGTATCTGGCCAAGCATCTGCACGATATAGGGGGGGTGGGCGTTGTCATTAAGGAATTGCTGGATAACGGCCATCTCCACGGCGATTGTATTACGGTGACGGGCAAGACTTTGGCTGAGAATTACGAGGGTGTAACCCTGCCGGAGGGGCAGGACATTGTCTATCCGGTTAAAAAGCCCATCCATCCCAGCGGCGGCGTTGTGGGCTTAAGGGGGAACCTTGCGCCGGAAGGGGCCATTGTGAAAATTGCAGGGCTAAAAGAGCTTGTGTTCGAAGGGCCGGCGCGTGTGTTTGACGGTGAGGATGCCTGTTTTGAGGCTGTCCAGAACCGGGATTATAAGGACGGAGAGGTTCTTGTGATCCGTTATGAAGGTGCCAAGGGTGGCCCCGGTATGCGGGAGATGCTTTCTACTACGGCGGCTCTTTACGGGCAGGGCAGCGGCGGCAAGGTCGCGCTGATCACGGATGGACGTTTCTCCGGTGGAACGCGTGGTTTCTGTATAGGGCATGTCGGGCCGGAGGCGGCTGTGGGCGGTCCTATCGCCTTGCTTAAGGATGGGGACATGATCCGGATTGATGCTGAAAAGGGTACGTTGGAGGTTCATCTGAGTGATGAAGAGCTGGAAGCGCGTAAAAAAGAGTGGAAACCCCGTAAAAATAACTACCAGTCGGGGGCGCTCTACAAATATGCGCAGCAGGTCGGCCCGGCCCGTGACGGGGCCGTGACACATCCCGGTGCGAAGGCTGAGACACATACTTTTGTAGATTTATAATCTATAAATTGTCATATAAACATAACCTGCTCTTAAGGCTTTCGTGCTAGGATTGGACTGTCGGTTCAGACATTCAAAGCTGGGGACAGGGGATGTACCGCATAGGACGATTTTTAAGAACTCTTTGTGTTGCTATATTGTTTGCATCTGCGCTTTTGGTGCTTCAAGGAGGCGCATGGGAGGTCTATGCGGATCGCTTGGGGAGTGAAAAAGGTTCTTTTGGTGCTTATTCGAACCTAAAACAGGATTCTCAAGAGGGTTATTTTGAGCAGGCATTGGCGCAAGGCAGGGCCGATGGCGCGACTTTTATTGATTCAGCAGCTTTACAGAAATTTTATGCACAGCGTGATAATTACCCTTACTGGACAGGAACGCCCGGTGTCAGAGGGCGTGCAGACGCGTTAAGGGAAACATTAAAAGCGTCATGGAAACACGGTCTTAACCCGCATAGCTATCATTTGGACAGTATCGACTCACTTTGGGGAGCAACCGGTATACAAGAGCAGGGTACATTGGAACTCCTGCTAAGTGACGCTTTTGTGCGCTATGTCAGAGATCTGTCAGGCATCCGTGTCGATCCCTCTAAGTTACGCAGCGGGTCGGAATACTGGCGGAAGGCCCCTGAAGCCTCTGAGGTGCTGGAAATGTTGTCCGGGAGGCAGCGTATTCAGGATATTCTCCGCGCCGTTGAGCCAAAAGGCGCGACTTACAAGGCGATGCAGGCTGAGCTGGTCCGCCTGAGTACGGCACCGGAAGAGCCATATGCGGCTATATTGCCTATTGATTTTGACGGTGCTTTGATGCGCCCTGGCTGGCGGCATAAAAGCGTTCCTGCTTTGCGGGTCAGGCTTGGGGTCCAACCACAGACGCAGGACGAAAAGCTCTACGATGACCGTTTAGCAGCGGCTGTTATGCGTTTTCAGCGTGATAACGGATTAGAGCCTGATGCTATTATCGGGTCGACAACGCTTCAAATGTTGAACCAAACGAACCAAAAACGGATCATGCAACTGATTGCGAATATGGAACGGTTGCGCTGGGTCCCTGAGGACAAACCGGATCGTTTTGTCGTTGTAAATATTCCTTCAGCAACTTTATGGGCAATTGACAAGGGGCGGGTGCGTTTTGAGATGCCTGTTATCGTAGGCTCTCCTGCGCGTCCGACCAGCAGTTTTATTACGCAGATTGAAGGTGTGCGCTTTAATCCGGACTGGACGGTGCCCTCTACGATTAAACGTTTCGACATTTTGCCAAAAATTCAGGCTGAACCGGATTATCTTCAGAATAAGGGTATTGAGATTATTAAAGGTTACGGAGAAGCTGCCCGGACACTTGATCCTGCTTCTATTAACTGGGCCACGATCAGTGCGGCAGAATTGAATAGTTTGCGTATGGTCCAGATTCCGGGAGAGCATAACCCTCTGGGACGTATTCGTATTTTGATGCCGAATAAATATAATATTTATCTGCATGATACGAACCACCCGGAATATTTTGAAAAGGCCGCACGGGCGGTTTCTTCAGGGTGTATCCGGCTGTATAACCCGGAAAAAATGGCGTCTTTTATCATGGAGGGGCGTTCTGGCTGGAGGGGCGAGGATATGAGAGCTGTGCTCGAAACTCTGAACACGACAGATATCGAAATCCAGAATTATATACCGGTCTATGTCCTGTACTATACGGCGTGGTTAGACGAAAACGGTCGGGTTATCTATGGCCCTGACATATATAAGCAAGATCAAAAGTTATTGAAAATGCTTTCAAATCTTGACGCTTTATATATTCCTGTGGATAATAATCACCAGAAGGCTCAGGATTTACGCCCGGCCTCGCTTGTTTCTGCGCGCTGATTGCATGGGGATGTACCACTAATTTATGTCTTTACATGTCCGGCATATCCCGTTAGGACATGTCCGTTCGTTCTTTCTTTTGAGTCAGAGAAAAAATTTATCTGTTCTGATTTTTTCAATTTAAGGTGAGGTTTTTAAATGTTTCAAGATGAAAACGGAGCATCTCGCGATTTGTGGGGGGGCGCGATGGAGCGCCGCGATGTCCTGAGGTTTGGCCTAATGGGAGCGCTGGCTTCCGCATTACCGTTATTTGCTTCGGGTCCGGCACAGGCGGCGTCGCAAGCAGCTTGGAAGGTTTCTTTCCATCATGCGCACACAGGTGAAAGTTTTAATGGTGTTTACCGGGTGGGCGATAAGTATCTGCCTGAAGCGTTTGAGCGGATAAACTATATCCTGCGGGATTTTCGAACCGGGGAGGCTTTCCCGATGGACCCGCGTGTTCTGGATATTGCCAGCCGTATTCAGGCAAAAATGGGACTGAGTACTCCTTTTGAGGTGCTCTCCGGCTACCGTTCTCCGAAAACAAATGCAATGTTGCGCCGTGTAAGTACAGGGGTTGCAAAGAATTCCTTCCATATGTATGGGCAGGCTATGGATCTCAGGGTTGCCGGCAGAACGCGGAAGCTAAGGGATACGGCTAAAAGCCTGCGTGCGGGTGGTGTCGGCTACTATCCTAAAAGCGGCTTTGTTCACGTTGATACTGGAAATATTCGTACATGGTAATGTAAGGTAGCGCCTTTCTGTCCATGTGGAGGGAGGGCGCAGCCTTGATACTTATTGCTTTTGGCGCAAACTTGCCCGGGCCCTTAGGCTCTCCGGAGCAGGCTTTGAGGGCCGCCGAGTACCGTCTCGGGCCTTTGGGTGTTTCAGTCGAAAAATCTTCCCGTATCTGGCGTAGTGCGCCTGTTCCTGCTTCAGACCAGCCATGGTATTGTAACAGCGTTGCCCGTGTTCGCACATCGCTATCCCCAGAGGAGCTTTTAGCAGCCTTACAGGTCCTTGAGCGGGATTTTGGGCGTATCAGAACCATCCGTAACGCGGCGCGCGTGCTCGACATGGATATTATTGCGTATGATGAGCATCTCTTTGATGAGCAGGGGCTTACGCTGCCGCATCCACGTATGTGCGAGCGGGCTTTTGTTTTATATCCCTTGCGCGATGTGGCGCCTGCTTGGGTGCATCCTGTCTCGGGTAAAAGCATTGATGATTTGATCGATAATTTACCGCCTGAGCAGCAAATCGAGCCTGTGGATCATGAGGAGGAGAATGCGTGATGAACCAGCATAGTGGTGCAAAATCACATCTTTTTTCAGGTGGTCCGCATATTATGGGGGTGGTCAATGTGACCCCGGACAGCTTCTCTGATGGTGGAAAATATATTAATCCGGATAAGGCTATAGAGCATGGCCTTCGTCTGCTTCATGAAGGTGCATCCATTTTGGACGTTGGTGGGGAGTCTACACGTCCGGGCGCAGAACCAGTTGATATAGAAGAAGAAATTAGGCGTGTCGTTCCTGTGATTGAGGGCTTGCGTCCTTATACGGATCAAATCTCAATTGATAGCCGAAACGCAAAAGTGATGGAGGCTGCATTAAGAGCTGGGGCAACAATAATAAATGATATCAGCGCATTATCATATGATTCTCGAAGTGTTGGTGTGGTTGCGGAGGCGCAGGGCCCTGTGTTCTTTATGCATTCAAAGGGAAACCCTCAGTCTATGCAGGAAAATCCGTTTTATAATAATGTTGTAGAAGAGGTTTTTGAGTATTTGCAGCGGCGTATTTCATTTTTCGAAACGAACCGTATCGAGGTTCATCGGCTTGTTTCCGATCCCGGTATAGGTTTTGGGAAAACTCTTGAGCATAATCTCTTATTACTCAGAAATATAAAGAAGTTTCATGATTTGGGGGTGCCAGTTATGCTCGGCATATCCAGAAAGAGCTTCATCGCTCGCCTGTCGGAGGGTGAACCGGCGCATGACCGGATTCCGGGTTCTATCGCTGCAGCGCTTTGGGGGCTATCTCAGGATGTACAGTTTTACAGAGTCCATGATGTGGCCGAGACAAAACAAGCCTTCAAAATTTATCAGGCGATCAAAGGTACTGAGATAAAAGACGTACAGGTCTAGCTGTTCTGTTTCCTAAAACAGCTATAGGTTATTATTCCTCATCCGGGTGGTAAAGTGCAGAGCGCTTCCGGATAAGGGCACCATCTTCATAATCATAATGGAATACGTCCCATGGGAAGATGCTGTCGGTTCTAGGAACAAATTCATGTAAATGGCAGTTTCTGAACATGGCTGGTGGCTCCAGTCCGTACATTTTGCCAAAACCCCGGAAAACGCCGCCATGGGAGACGATCAGTACGGGGCCTTTGAGCGTATTGAGGGCTTTTGTCTTGCCGCGCGCGAGGCGGGTGCAGAAATCATGTGTTGTTTCACCATCCGGTGCGTTTTTCCAGTCAACCAGGTGCTCCCAGCATTCATCGTAAGATAGCCCTTCCCATGATCCGGCATGAATTTCCGCCAGATCCGCGTCTTCGTGAATGGGAGCCCCGAGAGCCTCGTTGATGATAGAGGCAGTTTCCCGTGCACGGGAAAGGTGGCTATGTATCACAGTTTGCGGCTTTTCATGCAGATGTTCGAGGATTTTATGAACCGCGCGCGCCTGTGTCCGGCCTGTATCGGTTAGGGGGGAGTCGAGGCTTCCTGCCATAATCATGGCACGGTTGGCTTCAGTTTCGCCGTGGCGGATCATAAAAAAGCGTTTGGATGGTATCATATCTATAAAACCACAAGTGAGTTGTTAATATCACGCAAGGTCGCGACAATGCTTTGCGCGGCGAGCATAGAGCTCTTTGGATTGGCTGGGTCCGGCGTATTCGTCACCTGAACCCGGATTGTACTAAATTCGCCTTCGACCGTCACTTCATGTGTGTTTCCAAAGGCCTCCGGGTCTGCCCAGACCTCGACATCTGTCTGTTCCGGTCCAATACCCGCAAGGCTAAGCGTTGCGGCAACATTAGCATTGGCTGGAAACCCTTTGGCCGCCTCCAGCGCATTACCGGCAAAAAGACGCTCTTTGCGCCTGATTTGCATCAAATCTATCCCCATTTTTTCCACATGGGGCGCGCCTAAAAGCCCTTTAGGTGGCTTGGTTGAAACGATTTTGCTCCTTTTAATGCCAAGTTCTTTCAATGCTTTAATGCCATCCATGCCCGTTAGAGCTCCAGATGGAACGTAAATGCGACTTGTGGATTGTTTATGATTTTCAAGGATGTTAGGAAACATCAGTAAGGCGCATGAACTGATCAAGGTCAGGTCTTTATTGCGGGCGAAGGTCGCCTGTGTAAGGGCAGGAACTGCTTGCGGCGGAAGACATTCTACAATGAGGTCGCAGCTTTCGGTGAGCACATCAAAATCCACGTAAGGCACGCCGATATCCAGATTTTGGCGTAGATCTGAGATCGCACCCAGTTCCAGCCCGTCTATGCCCTCAAGTAGCGCCTTGGCAACGGCTTTGCCGATTGCGCCTGTACCTGCGATCCCTACTTTTTGTGTCATGACTGGTTTTTCCGATCTGTTCGTCCTATTCTAGTGCCATGGAACTCTGGCAGGATCAAGGCATAGTCTTATCAGCCCGCCCACATGGTGAAAACGGGGCGGTCATTTCTGTTTTGACGGTGCATAATGGCCGCCGCCTAGGCTATGTACGCGGCATCCACACACAGAAAATACGCGGCACACTGGAACCGGGATCTCTGGTCGATGCGCGTTGGCAGGCGCGAACGGCGGACAGTTTGGGAACATTCTCTCTTGAATTATCAAGAGGAGCCGCCGCCCCTTTGCTGGGTGAACCGTTAAAGCTTGCAGCGCTTCAATCGGCCTGCGCTTTGTCGGATGCGGCCATCCCTGAGCGCGAAGGCGGCGAGGGCGTTTTTCAAGGGTTAAAGGCGCTACTGGAGATGCTCGACAGCGATATCTGGGGTGAGGCCTATGTGATGTGGGAGATTGCTTTGCTGCGGGAGATGGGCTTTCCCCTCGCGCTTGACCGGTGCGCGGGCGGTGGGGAGAGCACTGATCTGGCTTATGTCAGCCCAAAAACCGGACGCGCCGTCAGTAAGGCGGCAGGTGAACCCTATAAAGAGCGGTTGCTGCCTTTGCCCGGTTTTCTACGTCCCGGTAGTGTCGGAGAGGATGGAAAAGAGGGTGTTTTAGAGGGGCTAAAGCTTACTGCCTGTTTTCTTGAGCACTGGGTCTTTGCGCATCATACGCGTGGAGTCCCCGAATTCCGGCGAGTTTTTCAGCAGAAAATTGAAAAAAGCCTTGGTTTTTCGGATGCCCTCACGCTAAATAACGCCCATGGCTAAGAGCGAATCCGTGGAAGAGAATAACGTCGTCGATCAGCCGTTCGGGGAAATCCTTTCCGGGCGGTATTTGTCCTATGCGCTTTCGACGATTATGAGTAGGTCCTTGCCGGATGTCCGCGACGGGCTGAAACCTGTGCATCGCCGTTTGATGTATGCGATGTATCAGCTCAAGCTTAATCCGCAGCAGGCGCCTAAAAAGTCAGCGCGGGTGGTCGGAGACGTGATCGGTAAGTTTCACCCACACGGCGATACGGCCGTTTATGACGCCATGGTCCGGCTGGCGCAGGATTTTGCACAGCGTTATCCACTTGTGGATGGGCAGGGGAATTTCGGAAATATTGACGGCGATAACGCCGCAGCCATGCGGTATACGGAGGCGCGCCTGACGGATGTGGCCTTGCTGCTGCTGGACGGAATCGAGGAAAACGCCGTTGATTTCCGGCCGACCTACGATGGCTCCGAAAATGAGCCTGTCGTGTTGCCGGGGGGCTTCCCGAATTTGCTGGCTAACGGTGCAAGCGGGATTGCGGTGGGGATGGCCACCTCTATTCCCCCCCATAACGTCGCAGAGCTGTGCGAGGCGATGGAGTTGATGCTCGAAAAGGACGCCTCCATTGCAGAGATTGCGCAGATCGTTAAGGGCCCGGATTTTCCAACGGGCGGAACTTTGGTCGAAGATCCACAGGATATTGTAACTGCATATGAAACGGGGAAGGGCGCTTTCCGCGTTCGGGCCAAATGGGTTAAAGAGGACCTCAAGCAAGGCCTGTATCAGATTGTTGTCACAGAAATTCCGTATCAGGTTCAAAAATCCAGACTGATCGAGAAGATCGCAGATCTGATCAATGCCCGGAAATTGCCGATGTTGGATGATGTGCGCGATGAAAGCGCAGAGGATATAAGGCTTGTTCTGGTGCCGAAAAACAGAAATGTTGAGCCGGAACTTCTGATGGAAGCACTTTTTCGTCATACGGAGCTGGAGTCGCGTTTTAGCCTCAATATGAACGTTCTGGATAGCGGGCTTGTGCCTAAGGTCATGAATATTAAGGACGTTCTTCAGGCCTGGATGAACCACCAGCAAGAGGTTCTTGTTCGCCGTTCAGCCTATAGGCTGGAGAAGGTTATTCACCGGCTGGAGGTTCTTGATGGCTATTTGATCGTTTATTTGAACCTTGATGAAGTCATTCGTATTGTACGCGAAGAAGACCATCCACGGCAGGTTTTGATGGAAACCTTCAAGCTGAGTGAGGTTCAGGCTGAAGCGATATTGAATATGCGCTTAAGGTCGCTCCGGAAGCTGGAGGAAATGGAAATCCGGACGGAGCGCGATAAGCTTGCTGCCGAGCGCGATGAGTTGGAAAAATTGATCGGTTCAGAGGCACGCCAATGGACGCGGATCAAGAAACAGATCGGCGCTTTGAAAAAGATGTTTGGGCCTGAAACGCTATTGGGAGCGCGCCGAACAGTGATCGGGGCGGCGCCTGCGCCTGTGACGGTCAATCTGGAAGAGGCGATGATCGAAAAAGAGCCGATTACAGTGATTTGCTCTTCCAAGGGGTGGGTGCGCGCGATGAAGGGGCATGGCCATAACCCTGCTGACCTTAAATATAAGGATGGAGATCGCGGCAGCTTTGTTCTCGAGGCTCAAACGACTGACAAGCTGTTGGTTTTTGGAACAAATGGGCGTTTCTACACGCTGGGCTGCGATGCTTTGCCGCCGGGGCGCGGTTTCGGGGAGCCTCTGCGTTTGATGATCGATTTGCCGAACGATGCGGATATTACGGACTTAAAGCTCTTTGAAGCAGGACGGAAAATGATTGTCGCTGCAACGACCGGGCATGGCTTTATCGTCAAGGCCGAAGACGTGCTGGCGCAGACAAAATCCGGAAAACAGATTTTGAACGTCAAGGCGCCCGCTGAGGCCGCTCTGTGCGTCAATATCGGCGCAGGTGACGACCATGTGGCGGTCATCGGAAAAAACCGGAAAATGCTGGTTTTCGTGCTGGATGAAATCCCGGAAATGGCGCGCGGCAAAGGTGTAATCCTTCAGAAATACAAGGATGGCGGGGTATCCGATCTAAAGAGCTTTGCTTTGGGTGCAGGTCTAGGGTTCAAGTACGGGTCAGGTGAAACGCTCGTCGAGGATCTGTCTCCATGGCTCGGCAAACGCGCACAGGCTGGGCGGATTCCTCCAAATGGTTTTCCGAAGAGTAATAAGTTTGGTTAGGGCTACATCTCAATTTCGGGTTTTTGGGCGACAAAAAGTTTACAGCGAATGTCGCCATCTTTATTGTTCCTGTATGCTGTAAACTCTTCAGGTTCTTCAAGAAGAATAAGTCCCTCTCTGGATAGTGTTTCCATAGTTTCGTTTGGGTTTATAATGTTCATACATAATTCTAAATCGTTGCCAAGCGGTACGTGAACCCTACCATCTGTCCCCATCACTCGTGAGCTTTCGGAGGGAGGGGCAAGTTCTGTTGTGAAGCAGACCAGACCTCCGGGTTTTGTCACGCGCGCCATTTCTTTTATGAATGCATTGCTATCTTGTAGATACTCCATCACACCCGCAGAGATAACGATATCGAATTCATTGGGTTCGCGAGGAATGCCGGAATTCAGATTGCGAGGGATTAAAACATTCGCAATTTTTTGTTTCTCGCAGAGTTCTATCATTTTGTGGGACCCATCAATGCCGGTTATATGGATGTTGTTTACCGCTTTTCGAAAATGCGCGCTTGCTTTACCTGTGCCTATGCCAAGATCAAGAAGATGAATACGATGCCCAGGAGAATGCATCCTGTGCCTTTCTACGGCATTAAAAACATGACTGTGAGCGTTCCAGCCGTCTTTTTCCGACAGATTGTCATAGTGTGGTGCAAAATTGTCAAAAAATATAGCCGCAGGGACTACTGTTTTGTCTGCCATACTTGTACCCGTAAAAGCTAAATTGAGGGAAGTCTAGCAGATTTTTATGTATATGTAAAATAATTTATCAGGGGAACTCGATTTCGCCCGGGGTCTTTTTAAAGGTCCCGATTCGGGGTGGGGCAGGGGCGCGGATATTGCCCTCGCTGCCGGATCCGTTGCCTTGCCCCTGTGTGTGGCCCTCATGTTCTTCAGGGTCTTCGGTCGAGGGGAGGTGGTCGGGCGGCGGTGTATCCTCTTCCGGTGTGGTTTGCTCCTCGACATAGTCTTTTGCCGCTTTCTCGGCCCTATCTTCAAACCCTTCCGGATCGGTCAGTTCCTCCTTTAAGAGAATGATCGAAATACGCCGGTTCTGGGCCGCTGTCGGGTCATCGGGGAGGAGGGGCTCCGTCGCAGCTTTTCCGATCACGTTATTGATACGTTCTACCGGCAGGCCTGATTCCAGAAGCACACGGCGGCTGGAATGCGCCCGGTCGGTGGACAATTCCCAGTTCGTGTAGTCGGAGCCGCGCCCGTAGGGCACGCTGTCCGTGTGTCCCCGTACGGAAATCCGGTTGGGAAGGTCCGTGATAATTTTGCCGACTTCGGTGATCAGGTTGCGCGTTTTCTCATACATGCGGGCACTGCCGGAGGCAAACATCGGTTCACCTTTTTGGTCAACGATCTGGATGCGCAGGCCCTCCGGGGTCATATCCACCAGCAGGTTTTTAGCCAGCGCAGCCAGAGCCGGGTTTTCCTGCATGGCGATTTTTAAGGCATCCTGCGCCTTCTTGAAGCGCTCCTCTTCGCCTTTGCGCATGGCCTCTTTTGCTTTTTCAACCGGGGTAGCCTTAGGGTTGGTTGAAGCTCTGGCCGCATTCATGGCGCTGTTGCCACCTGTGCTGCCCGGCGGAGGTTGCGCGATACGCTCTTTGTTGGAGGTCATGGCGCCGTCCGGAGACATGGTAAGTCCGCCAAGAACGCCGCCTGCACCGCTTTTGCTATCGGAGACCTTCGGATGGGTCGGGTCAAAGAAGTTTGAAATAGCGTTAAGCTGCTCGTCTGTTGTCACATTGAGAAGCCACAGCAGCAGAAAGAAAGCCATCATGGCGGTGACGAAGTCGGCATAGGCGACCTTCCATGCGCCGCCATGGTGACCGCCGCCTTTTTTGATCTTTTTGATAATAATCGGCTGTTCTTTAGTATCTTCGTCAGCCACGCTCCTGTGCTCCTTTGCGTATGATCCGAAGGGCAGCGGGCCTTAGCCCGGACTTGGGAGTTCGTTGAGTTTTTCTTCAAGTTCAAGGAAGCTGGGTTGAACGTCATGCGGCAGGAATTTGCGTGAAAATTCAACGGCAACTTGCGGTGCGGCACCGTTCAAAAAGGCGATAATCCCCGTTTTGATGGCCTTGTAATAAAGAACCTCGGTTTCTGCCTTAGAAGACATGGCACCGGCGATCGGCGCAACCATCCCGTAGGATAACCAAACCCCGAGGAAGGTTCCAACCAGTGCGCCGCCGATCATTTTACCCAGCACTTCCGGGGGTTCCGAGATAGAGGCCATTGTTTTGATCACGCCCAAGACGGCGGCTACGATCCCAAGTGCCGGAATACCATCCGCCATAGTTTGTACGGCATGGCCGGGATGTCCCTCATGATGTTCAATTGTTTCGATCTCAAGGTCCATTAAGGCTTCAAGCTCGAACGGGTTTTCGTTACCCAGCGAAATAATCCGCAGATAATCGCAGAGAAATACCAGTGCATGATGGTTGTGCTGGAAAACGGGAAACTGCCCGAACAAGTCGCTTTCATGCGGGTTTTCTATGTGTTGTTCCAATGCAAGCCAACCCTTTGTCCGAGCCAGCTTGAAGACTGTGAAAAGCATGGAAAGCAGTTCGATGTAATTGTCTTTGGAGTAGGCCGCTGGTTTGGCCAGCGCACTCATATATTTCATCGTGCCTTTGATCGTTTCGCCGGTATTGGCAATTAAAAAGGCGGCAACGGCGCAGCCGAAAATGATCACAAACTCCCCCGGCAGGGCGCCCAGAATAACCATGACCAGTTTCATGAATTTCGCGACGTCGAAATGCATGGCGATCAAAAGACCGCCAAAGGTACATACGAAAATAAGAGCCAGACCTACGAATTTCATGACTGTGCGGGCGTTCCTTTCCCAGCCTTTGATAGCTTAAGTTAAGACTAATGGCTCAAAGCCGGATGGCGTAAAACGGGGGTACGCAGAAAGAGGAGCATATTTTATATACTGCTTATATCCAGTGTGCGTGTTTTCAGCAAGAAGATCAAGATGTTCGGGTGCTTTTCTTATGACCCTAGGCGTACTCCCTAGGAAATGTAAGCCGGCTTTGTCGATATCTTCGAAAACGCATGGCCCTCACCATAGGCAATGCCGATTTCTTTGAGCACAGCAGCCTGATTTTTATTCTCTACATATTTCGCGATCACAGCAACACGGCTTTTGGCACAGGTTTTCGTAAGGTTGCGCAGCAGAACAGCCGTATCTGGAGATTTAAGTATGCGGCGTGCATATTTCTCCGGAAGTTTAACATAGTTTATATTCAGGGCTTTTAAGAGTTCAAGGCTGGCCGGCCTGATGTCAAAATCGTCAAGCCCCACGCTGAAGCCTTTATCCCGGATTCTCTGAATAAATTGTTTCATCTTTTCCGCGTTGCGTATGTGGGCGGAATCCGTGATCTCAATGGAGAGGCGGCCTGCAAGATCTTTCCGTTTTTCAAGTTGGTCCAACAGCATATCGGCAAATTTTCGGTCGTTCAACGCATGCCGCGAGATATTGATCGAAAATTTTCTGGGTGTGCCGCCCTCTTTGAAGTGAATATGATTCAAGGCGCGTTCACACATGGCGAGATCAAGCTTCGCAATTAGCTTTGTGTCCTCAGCCAGCATAATCCAGCCCTTTGTGTCCTCATCGCCAAAATGGCTAACAATTTCATAGTGGTCGGCTTCTTTCGTTTCAAGATCGATGACTGGCATAAAGCGTAGGTCAAATTCCGCGCGATCGATCATGTTTTTAAGTTTTTTGATTTTTTCCTTATTCGAAGTTGCAAGGTTTTTAAGCCCGTCCTTAAGGCTTTTAACCTCCAGTTTTTCGGCGCCGCCTTGCTCGAAAGTGTCAACGGCATAAGATAGGGCTCTGGCTGCCTCTTCACCGGAGGTGGAGGCAATATCGGCCTTGATTGTTTGGGATTTGATCTCCAACCCTTCCGAATCCGGGATCTTAGCCTTGACCATGCTATTGATTTTTTCGGCAATTTGATCGGCTGTGATACCGGAATCGTGGATGAGCGTAAAGCTGCCGTCTTTGATCTGAGCAGCGGCTTTACCATCAATCGCATGTGCTCTCATAAGAGCTGCCACTTCATCCATAATCGCAGCCATATCCTTTTCCGGGATCGTCTGCGTGCGCCCGAAATCAAAACAGGTGATTTCGGCATCCTTATTTTCAGTCCGGGCAAACTCGAAGACCGCCTCAGCCTCATCAAGAAATTCCCCTTTGTTGTAGATACTGTCGTCGAATCCATCCTCGGGGCCATATTTGTGCTGGTTGTAGAGGCTGTCATCAAAGGCCTCCTCTTTGGGGAGAGGGGACTGGTTGTAAGCGTTGTCGTTAAAGGTTTCGTCTTTCGGGGGCGGGTTTTTATTATAAGCGCCGTCGTCAAAACCTTCTTCTTTAGGAAATTGGCCCTGATTGTAAAGGCTGTCATCGAAGCCCTGCTCTTCAAGGGTCGCAAGCCGTTCCATGAGTTCGTTACTTAGGCTGAGCGTGACATACAGGTTTTCGGCATTGGGCATTTTAATGGCCGTCACGATACCTTTGCGGGTGTTAATGTTTTCATCCATATGTACAATGAGCGGACCGCGGCGCTTTCCGGGAATAGTTTCGTTTTGCAGATGTTCCAGCTTGGCCTGCTCGGCAGGAGCAAAGAGTTCCAGCCAGTTTTTTCCGGACAGGGCCGCATCTTCTATGCCGGTCAGCCCTTTTGCCGCGCCGAGGGTGAAGGAAATCGTCCCGCTTGGCGTGACCTCAAGAAAGAGGTCCGCGGAAGCAAAGGCGAAAGCGAGAAAGCGGTCTCGCTGCTGTTTCAGGGCGTTACTTTTGCTCATGCATCAAATCATCGGAGGAATACGCGTTCTCTTGTAAGTCTAGCATAAAAACAGAAAGCCGTATCGGGTTTTAGCAGTTTGAGAAGATTTTTACGGTATTTTTTAGGCTGGATCAGGAGAGCGTACGAGCAGCATCTTTGGCGGCATAGGTTAAAATAGCGTCGCAGCCTGCGCGTTTGAATGCGAGAAGGCTTTCCAGCATGCAGCTTTCATAGTTCAACCAGCCATTTTGTGCCGCAGCATGGAGCATCGCATACTCACCGCTGACCTGATAGGCGAATGTCGGGAGGGCAAAACGGTCTTTTACACGGCGGATAATATCAAGATAGGGCATGCCCGGCTTGACCATGATCATGTCCGCGCCTTCTGCGATGTCCAGTGCGACCTCGCGCAGGGCTTCGTCACTGTTGGCCGGGTTCATCTGGTAGGTTTTTTTGTCACCTTGCAAGATATCGCCAGAGCCAACCGCATCCCGGAACGGGCCGTAAAAAGCCGAAGCGTACTTTGCGGCATAGGACAGGATCAGCGTGTTTTTACAGCCGCGAGTCTCAAGTGTGTCCCTGATTTGAGCGATCCGTCCGTCCATCATATCGGACGGCGCGATCACATCGGCACCTGCCTGAGCCTGTATAAGGGCTTGCCTGCATAAGATTTCGACGGTTTCCTCGTTGAGGATTTCACCGTTTTCAAGGAGTCCATCATGGCCGTGCGTCGTGTACGGGTCGAGCGCAACATCGGCGATTAACCCTGCGTCAGGCACGGCCCTTTTGATTGTTTGCAAGGCTTGGCAGATGAGGTTATCCGGGTTGTATGATTCTTCGCCGTTTGGAGATTTTTTTTCAGGGGCTACGACGGGGAAGAGGGCGAAGGCTTTGATCCCAAGATCCAGCGAGGCCTTGATGTCTTCAAGTGTAAGGTCGATGCTCTGCCGCGAAATGCCGGGCATGGAGGCTACCGGCTGGTTTACATTTGTGCCTTCTGTAATAAAAAGCGGATAAATCAGGTCATCGGTGCTTAATCTATTTTCGGCGCAGATATCCCGGAGCCATTCACTTGAGCGCGTTCTGCGCAGCCGTGTGCGTGGATAAGTAGCAGCAGGTTGCGGGGCTTGCACCGGTGCGGGAAGGCCATTATGCTGACCTGCGGTTGTTTTTTTCTCGTAAGCGGCCATTCGTATCCGTACCTAATCTTTTAAACCTGCACACAGTAAAGCCGTATGTGCCTATGAATCAAGACTTTCCCGAAGATGAACTGCTGGTGCAGGAATATGGCGCCTTGGGCGTTATTATTCTGAACAGGCCGGAAGCCTTGAACGCTTTGTCATTGGACATGATCAGGGCGATGTCTTCTGCGTTGCGCCGCTGGGAACAAAAACCTGCGATTCGAGGCGTATTTATTGCCGGAGCTGATGGTGGTCGCGCTTTTTGCGCCGGAGGAGATGTTAAGACTGTTTATTATGCGGGACTGGATGCACGGCAGGGGAAAGTCGATTTTCGCGTTCCGGCCTTATTTTTTGCAGAAGAGTACAGCCTGAATCGCCAGATTTTTCATTATTCAAAGCCTGTCATCGCTTTTATGAACGGGATCACGATGGGGGGCGGGTACGGGATTGCCGGAAACGCCCGTTACCGTATCGCAACGGATAAAACGCTGTTTGCGATGCCAGAGGTCGGAATCGGTTTTTTCCCGGATGTGGGGAGTCTCTATCACTTAAGTCGGTGTTCAGGTCACTTTGGCCGCTATCTGGCGCTCTCGGGCGAGCGTATAGGGCCGGGTGATATGGTGCGTGCCGGTTTGGCGGCATGCTATATAGAGGCGGGCAGTCGCGAAAAACTTGTGAAGGCGTTGGAAAAGGCCGTACGGATGCATAAGGTTGAGCTCGCCATAGATGAGGCTTTGACGTCTTTTGCCCTTCCGCCGCCGGAGGGAGAGAGCCTTCCCCGGAATGCGGAACGCATTGAGAGCGTTTTCAGCCATGCGGATATTGACGGTATTTTGGAGGCGTTGCAGCGGGAAGGCTCTCTCTGGGCCATTGACCTGTTCGATCTGCTGTGCAGCCGCGCACCCGCGAGCGTCAAGGTCACTGCTGCGCATTTTAACAAAGCGCTGGAGCAGAGTTTCGATGAGATCATTGCGGATGACTTTGTTCTGGCCCAGCATTTTCTGCGGCGGAATGACTTTTATGAAGGGATACGGGCGCTTTTGGTTGACAAGGACAAGACACCCTCATGGAGTCAGGGGCGCTTCGAAGATGTCACGCAGGATGAGATCGAGAGCTACTTCGAGCCAACCGGTCACGTTCTGGAGGATATCCGGATTTTTATTTCCGGGGAGGGAGCGGAATAAAACGCTTTCACTCGCGCTTGAACTTGATTATGATTTCCGCGTATATGTAACCATTCTGTAACACTACGTTTAACCACTGCGGAGTTCGAAACTGTGACACCCACGCCCTATTATGAAGCCATACAGCTTATTGAGCGGTTGCACCGTCATTTTCTCGACGTGCTGAAGGTCGAGCTTGATAAGAAGGGTATTCAGGACATCAATAACGTGCAGAGCATGATTTTGTACAATATCGGCGATGATGAAATGACGGTCGGGGAGCTCACGATCCGCGGTTATTACCTCGGCTCAAACGTGTCCTATAATGTGAAGAAGATGGTCGAGAACGGTTATTTGATACAGGAGCGTTCCGTCCATGATAAGCGCTCGATCCGCGTAAAGCTCTCTGAGAAGGGGCTTGCGCTGAAAAGCCTCATTTCCACGATGTTCGACCGTCATGAAGGGCAGATACAGGGCACGGAAATTACTGACGAGCGGCTCCGCGGTCTGAATACCACCCTCGAAATGCTTGAGCGCTTCTGGGCCCAGCAAACCAGCTTTTCTGGCGGGTTTTAGAAAACCTTCATCGGTCTAAGTAGTTTTGAACACGTCTCAATAGAGAAAATACATAATATTTTTTTCTTGACTTTTTGTGCATACAAGCGCTAGTGGTTTTTGTTATGTATAAAAGGAGGCGTTCGTGACCACCCCCAAAATAAATTTAAAGGATACGTATACTCCTCTTGGAGATCTTAACCTAGATGGTAGATTTTTAAATCCATTACATCGTGAAAATATGAAGTGTTTGGGGGATCTTCTTTTCCTTGAAAAAAGAAAGTTGAAAACGCATATAAGTGGTATAGGCGATAGGGGTGTAAAAGACATTACTCAAGCTATTGAACAGAAAGGCTATAAAGTAGGGATGTTTAGCGCTTATGCGCAAACGCTTGAGAGCATCAAAAGGCAGAGTGAGTTTAACCCGGTAGAATATTTCCCAAAATTTTTTGAGGCCTATCCGGAGCTTTTGGGGGATGATACTGGCGATCAAACACTCGGTAAAAAATCGGATTGTCAAACCGAAGAATGGGAATGGATAAAGTCCTTTTTGCCGGCTCACTCGGAAGGAAAGCTGACAAAAGAGTTTCTAAAAACTGCAAGTGAAGAGTTTTGGAAGAGCATAGATCAGAATAAACCTTTAAAGGAAAAGATGGCTGAGGCTGTTAAGGCAATTGTGATGAAGAATCTTTTGGACGATGCGCCCTCTACCCAAACGCTGCAATCCCCGTCTGGGCGCGGCCCAGAATGAGCGCGTGGATATCGTGTGTGCCTTCGTAGGTGTTCACGGCTTCGAGATTCATGACGTGGCGGATGACATGATATTCATCTGAAATCCCGTTTCCACCGAGCATGTCCCTTGCTGTCCGCGCGATATCGAGAGCTTTGCCGCAATTATTGCGCTTGAGGAGGGAAATCGCCTCCGGCGCGGCGCGGCCTTCATCGCGTAGGCGGCCCAGCCGCCAGCAAGCCGTCAGGCCGAGCGTAATTTCCGTTTGCATATCGGCGAGCTTTTTCTGGATAAGCTGTTGTCCGGCCAGCGGCTTGCCGAACAGGACGCGCTCCATCGTGTACTCCCGCGCGCGGTGCCAGCAATCTTCTGCCGCGCCCATGGCCCCCCAGGCGATCCCGTAGCGGGCGGAGTTCAGGCACAGCATCGGGGCCTTCAGGCCCGGCGTCTCCGGGAAGGCGTTTTCCTCCGGTACAAAGACCTCATCCATCATAATCCCGCCGGTGGGGGAGGCGCGCAGAGCCATCTTCCCTTCGATCTTCGGAGCCTCCAGCCCCTTCATGCCCCGATCCAGAATAAAGCCGCGTATATGGTCCTCATCATCCTTGGCCCAGACGATAAACACATCGGCAATGGGGGAATTTGTGATCCATTGCTTCGCGCCGGAAAGGCTGTAGCCGCCCTTGACCGCTTTGGCCCGCGTCCGCATGGCATTGGGGTCGGAGCCGCCGTCCGGCTCCGTCAGGCCGAAGCAGCCGATAAATTCGCCGCTGGCCAGTTTCGGCAGGTATTTTTGCTTTTGTTCTTCAGAGCCGAACAGATAGATCGGCAGCATCACCAGCGAAGATTGCACCGAGTAGCAGGAACGGTACGCCGAATCGACGCGCTCCAACTCGCGGGCGATCAGCCCTGCGGCGGTATAAGAAGCCCCGGCGCAGTCATAGCCCTCGATCATCGGGCCGAGCAGGCCGAGCGCGCCCATTTCCCGCATGATCGCAGGATCAAAGCTTTCGTGGCGGTTGGCCTCTAAAATACGGGGGAGCAGCTTTGCATGCGCGTAATCCCGTGCGGTCTGTTGGATCATCCGCTCCTCGTCGGTGAGAAGCTCATCGAGAAGAAGGGGGTCTTGCCAGTTAAAATCAGGTTTGCTGTTCATGGAAAGATATTAACTGCCAAAACGCCAAGACGCTAATATTTTCATTGTCTTTTTAGGCAGGAGCAAGCTCATCTGGGGGTTGTGGTAGATTTTCAGGGTGTACTTGCCCTTTCTGCATTCTTGCCATCGTGGAATGGTAAAGATAGTCACCGAACTCAGTATTTAAGCGTCGAATGAGGTGCAGGGGCCTTCTTGCAGGCATTGTCTCTTCCGGGACGTGTATGGCGCCCGGTGTAGCGCCCCACCGCATAAATCCCCTATTTGCAAAAGCCTTTACGGCATCCATGTTCGTGCGGTTCAAAGCGGCGTTAATCGTGTGGCAGTTTCGTCTAACCAGATCGTAGTCATGCTCTTGTTCATTAATTCTGGCCGCACGCCGCTGGTATAAAAGCCACATGGCCTCCATCGTTTCTTCATCACCGATCATGACCGGTTCTTCAACAATATAATCAGCGTCAAATGGATAAATATCATCGCCATATTGAGGAAGGATGGCAATTTTGCATTTGGGGGTTTGAAGTTTTTCCGGAGAGAAAACAGTTTGATTAAAGCGGTCGAGTATACGTTCCGGAATGAACGAAAAAACGTCTTTAACAGTGTGTGGATCTATCCTGAGGCCAACCCAATTCCCTGTATTCGGATCAATGGCGCCGGGGTTTAGTTCCCCGCGGACCAGAATAGGAGGGTAAAGTGTTCCTGTATCAGGGTCTTTAAGGGGCTTGCCGTCCTTGTTGCACCAGATTTTGGCCAGCCGGGTGAAAGAATGCTCTATCGTGTTCCGGCCCAGAAATTCGGAAAGCTTATGATAGTCTTTCCATTTGAGGCTATCCACGGTCCCGATCTGAATAGCCCAGCGCGCTTGTGCGCCTTCATGGTGCTGTGCGACAAAAGACATATCTCTTAAGCTTTGGTCAATTCTACCCATATCAAAACCATAATTTTACGTAATAATACACCAAGAGAGAATAAGATGCAAAAATCTTGGCGTCTTTGTTCCTTGGTGGTTAAAAAGATATATGGACGAGAAAATTTTACAGGGTCGCGAAGTCATTATCGAGTTTTTCCCTTTTGGCGGGATCGTTAAGGTTTCAGCGATGGATGTGCAGAGTCTGACCGAAATTTCGATTCAGGGGCCTGTATCGGCGGGGGAGAAAATCCTCAAGCGCAACGCTATGAAGCGTCTGGCGTATGTTTTGCGAAAGAAAGGATTGATTTCCTGAGCTGTAAACCCCTATATATTGGAGCGATGAAAGATAAACTTGCTATAGCCTCCGACCATGCGGGCTTCCATCTGAAGGAAGCGATCAAAACCCATTTTCCGGAGATTGAATGGATTGATCTGGGAACGAATTCTGAAGAGTCCGTTGATTATCCGGATTTTGGGCGGGCCTTGGCTGAAACCATTGCAGAAGGTGCCGCGCCGCGCGGTGTTGTCGTGTGCGGTTCCGGAATCGGCATTTCAATCGCGGCTAATCGTTTTCCTGCCGTTAGAGCTGCACTTTGCACCTCTCCACAAATGGCTGAACTGGCGCGCCAGCACAATGATGCGAACGTTCTGGCTTTGGGCGCGCGCTTGAGCGACGAGGATACGGCATTTGCCTGTGTGGAAAGTTTTTTAAAGACGGAATTTGAAGGTGGCCGCCATCAACGGCGCGTTGATAAGCTAGGAAAGGACGATTAATCATGACCCAAGCAGCAAGGAACGAAGAGATGACGAACGGTTTTTTCACAGAAGAGCTGGCAAGCCGGGACCCTGATGTTTTTGGTGCGATCCGCGAAGAGTCGAACCGTCAGCAGACGCAAATTGAACTCATTGCCTCGGAGAATATCGTGTCAAAAGCGGTTCTTGAGGCGCAAGGTTCCGTCCTGACGAACAAATATGCGGAAGGCTATCCGGGTCGGCGCTATTATGGCGGGTGCGAATTCGTGGACGTGGTCGAGGAACTGGCCCGGAACCGCGCGAAAGAGCTTTTCGGTGCAAAATATGTGAACGTGCAGCCTAATTCAGGTTCGCAAGCCAATCAGGGCGTTATGATGGCGCTGCTTCAGCCCGGCGATACGATTTTAGGGATGTCGCTGGCTTCCGGCGGGCACTTGACGCACGGTGCGGCGCCGAACCAGTCCGGGAAATGGTTCAATTCGATCCAGTATGGCGTGCGCGAAAGTGACGGGCTTTTAGACTATGAAGAGGCTGAGCGACTGGCTAAAGAGCACAAGCCTAAAATGATTATCGCAGGGGCGTCGGCCTATTCTCGCCAGATTGATTTTAAACGCTTCCGAGAGATTGCGGATTCGGTCGGCGCTTACCTCATGGTGGACATGGCGCATTATGCGGGATTGATTGCGGGCGGCGCCTACGGCAATCCGGTGCCTCATGCCCATGTGACAACGACGACGACGCATAAAACCTTACGGGGGCCACGTGGCGGGATGATCCTGACGAACGATCTGGATATCTTCAAAAAAATTAACTCTGCGATTTTTCCCGGTATCCAAGGCGGGCCTCTGATGCATGTGATCGCCGGGAAAGCTGTATGCTACGGCGAGGCTCTTAAGCCGGAGTTCAAATCCTACGCAAAATCCATTGTCGAAAATGCAAGAATTCTTGCCGCCAAGCTTATTGAGGGCGGTTTTGATATCGTCTCCGGTGGGACGGATTCGCATATTGTTCTGCTGGATTTACGGCCTAAGGGACTGACCGGTGATATCACGGAAGCGGCGCTGGAGCGTGCGCATATGACCTGTAACAAGAACGCTGTGCCGTTTGATCCTGCGCCGCCTATGGTGGCCTCCGGCGTTCGTTTGGGCACACCGGCTGCGACTAGCCGGGGTTTTGGACCGGCTGAGTGGGGACTGGTCGGGGATTATATCATCGAGGTCCTGAATGGTCTGGCTGAAAACGGCCCTGAGGGGAATGCAGCGGTCGAGGCTCGTGTTCGGGAAAAGGTTGAGGCGCTGTGCGCCCGGTTCCCGATTTACCCGGACCTGTAGCCGGGCTTGGTTCCTTCTACTAAGGAGCGTTTGAGGCATGCGGTGCCCGTTTTGTGAAAGTGAAGAAACGCAGGTAAAAGACTCTCGTCCGACAGAGGACGGGACCGCTATTCGCCGCAGGCGGGCCTGTCCGGATTGCGAGCAACGTTTCACGACGTTCGAGCGGGTTCAGCTTCGGGAGCTTACGGTCCTGAAATCTGACGGACGCAAGCAGCCCTTTGACGCGGACAAAATTATTCGCTCCATGCAGGTGGCTTTGCAGAAAAGGCCTGTTGACCTCCAGACGATTGAACGGGTCGCGACTCGGATCGTGCGTCACCTAGAGACGCAAGGCGAGGCCGAAATCGCTGCCGGGCAGATTGGGCAGGAGGTGATGAAGGCCCTGATTGATCTCGATGTTGTCGGTTATATTCGCTATGCCTCCGTTTATAATGATTTCCGCGAGCCTGAGGATTTTAAGAAGTTTCTCGATGATATGCAGGGCCGCAAGCGGCGCGCATATAAAAAAGCCGGATAAGTGGGATCGGGCTCCGGATGGATGTTTTCTCACCACATGATAAGCGCTATATGCGCTACGCCTTGGCTTTGGCTCGCCGCGGGCTTGGGTATGTTGCACCTAACCCCTCTGTAGGCTGCGTTCTAGTCAAAGATGGCCATATTGTGGGGAGTGGGCGGACAAGCAGTGGCGGGCGCCCTCATGCGGAAATCGTTGCCTTAAAAGAGGCGGGCTTCGAGGCACGGGGGAGCACCGCTTACGTGTCTCTTGAGCCATGCGCGCATCATGGTGAAACGCCGCCTTGTACAGGGGCCTTGATCGAGGCTGGGGTCAGGCGGGTTATCGCCGCCTGTGAGGATCCGGACCCGCGCGTCTCAGGGCAGGGACTCAGGCAACTTCATTGCGCGGGCATTGAGGTTGCCAGTGGGCTTCTCGAGGAAGAGGCGCGGGCCTTGAATCAGGGTTTCTTTCTTAAAGTTTTAGAGGCGCGTCCGCTGGTCACGTTAAAGATCGCAACCGGTTCAGACTCTAGAATTCTGCCCGGTAAGGGTGGGGTGTCGCAATGGGTCACAGGACCATTATCGCGCCGCCGTGCGCATCTGGAGCGAAGTCTGCATGACGCAATTTTAATCGGTGCCGGGACGCTCCGTGCGGACAACCCGTCATTGACAACGCGTTTGCCGGGGCTGGGCCATACATCTTTGCGGATCGTCTTAAGTACAAATCTGGACATGCCTGAAGATGCGGCGCTTTTTAGCAAGAATATCAAAGGGGGGCAAGCTGCACCTGTTTTGGTTATACATGGTGCGGAAAAGGCAAAAGGGGATGCATTTCTCTTGGGATGCGGCGCTCATGTGCGGACGAAATATCTTGAGGATACACGTGATATCGGCGCTGTTTTGCGTATTCTGGCGCAGGAGGAGGGGATTACGCGGTTGCTTGTTGAGGGCGGTCCACGTGTACATGCTTCTTTTATTCACGCAGGGGTATGTGATCGTTTCTTGTGGTTTAAAGGTGCGGAGCCTGCCGGAAAAGAGTCATTGCCAGCTTTAGATGGTTTGGAAGTGGGTTCATTGCCGGATGATCTTGGCCTTGTCCGCCGGAATGTCCTGTCTTTGGAGCCGGACAGGCTGGAAATTTATGAGAAAGGCGCTTAGTTTATCTGCCATGTTTACGGGATTGGTTCAGGATATAGGCATTGTACGCGCTGTTGAAAAAAACGGCATGGATATGCGCGCCGAAATTGAGACGCATTTGAGTCTCGAAAACATGTCAATCGGTGCATCAATCTGCTGTGCGGGAGTGTGTTTAAGCGTTACGGACAAAACTGAAAAGTCTTTTTTTGTAGATATTTCTGCCGAAACACTTTCTAAAACCTCGCTGGCGCAGTGGGGTGACGGAAAAAGGATCAATCTTGAACCCTCCTTACGTTTAGGGGATGAGCTGGGCGGGCATTTCGTGTTTGGCCATGTAGACGGGCTGGCGCGCGTCGAAGCACTTGACCCTTCAGGTGTGTCTCTTCGTGTCCGCTTGAAGGCACCGGAGGGTTTGGAGCGCTTTATTGCTGCTAAAGGTTCTGTTGCGTTGGACGGCGTGTCTTTAACGGTTAATCACGTTCAGGACGCATTTTTTGAGGTCAATATTATTCCGCATACGGCTGCATACACCACGCTTTCTATGCTTTCTCCGGGAGATTTACTGAATATGGAAGTGGATATGCTTGCGCGTTACGTCGCTAAGATGGTAGGACAGCCCAGATGAAGAGCATTTCGAAACAGGACATATCCGGTGCAGCGCAGGGTGCGCGGCTTGTCGAAGAAGACAGAGCCGCCTTGTCCTCTATTGAAGAGATTCTGGAGGATGTCCGTCAAGGCAAGCCTGTCATCATTGTCGATGACGAAAACCGCGAAAATGAAGGCGATTTTATTGTCGCTGCAGAGAAGGCTACGCCGGAAGTTATCAACATCATGGCTCGTGATGGGCGCGGCCTGATTTGTTTGCCGATGGAGCGCGCAATGATTGAGCGGCTCGGCTTGGAGCTGATGGGGCGCGGAAATAATTCACGCCACAAAACGGCCTTTACCGCCTCAATCGAGGCGCAAGAGGGGGTAACGACCGGCATATCGGCTGCGGATCGTGCGCAGACCATTCGCACTGCGATTGATCCGAAAAGCGGGCCGCAGGATATTGCAACGCCGGGGCATGTTTTTCCGCTTCTGGCACGTGACGGCGGAGTTCTTGTGCGTGCCGGCCATACCGAAGCAGCTGTGGATCTAGCGAAACTAGCCGGTTTTTCAGGGGCCGGTGTTTTGTGCGAAATTATGAATGATGACGGTACGATGGCCCGCTTGCCTGATCTTGTGGCCTTTGCACAACGTCACGGTTATAAAGTCGGTACAATTGCCGATTTGATTGCCTATCGCCGCCGGACGGAATCCCTCGTAAAATCGGTCTATCAGGGGCCGTTTCAAAGTGCGTATGGCGGTGATTTCATACTTCATCTTTATGTGAACACGCTTCAGCACGCAGAGCACATCGCGCTTGTTAAGGGTGATATTACGGCTTCGGACACGCCGATCTTGGTGCGGATGCATGCGGTGGATATTTTAGGGGATATGTTGGGGGAAAAAGCAACGCCAGCTCTGCAGCGTTCCATGGAAATGATTGCTGAGCACGGTCGGGGTGTTATCGTTATTTTGCGGGAACCTGACCCTTATGCGCTTTCTACGCGCCTTGAAGGGAAACGCAAAAAGCGCTCTTCCAGCGGTTCTGATACGGATCATCAGGTTGGAAATGCCCCCGTTTTAAGGGATTACGGGATCGGTGCACAGATTTTGCTCGATCTGGGGGTTCGGAACATGATTTTATTGTCCGATCACCCGAAAAATGTTGTCGGGCTGGACGGTTACGGGCTATACATCGCGGGTTACGAATCCCTCGCGCCACAGGAAGATTAATGTCCGACCATTCGCATATTCAACCCCATATCATGATTATCGAGGCCCGCTTCTATACGGAGATCGGTGAACATCTTGTGAAGGGGGCGGTCGAAGCTTTGGAAGAGGCTGGCGCGAGCTACGAGCATTTTACCGTGCCTGGTGCTCTTGAAATTCCGGTTGCAATTAAACTGGCCTCCACGCGGGCGACAGCCCGTCCGTTTGATGCGTATGTTGCGCTGGGCTGCGTTATTCGGGGGGAAACATCCCATTATGACGTTGTCGCAGGAGAAAGCGCACGTGGCTTGATGGATCTGGCTTTGCGGGAATCTTTATGCATCGGAAACGGTATCTTGACCTGTGAGACAATGGGGCAGGCGCTTGAACGTGCGCATCCTAAGAAAAAGAATAAGGGCCGTGCCGCTGCGCAGGCTGCTTTGTCGCTCTGGATGCTGGGCGATCAGTTCAGGACGCGTAGATAGAGGCCGCAACTTATGACCCAGATACAGGATCAGAGCGCCGGGCCGTCTTCTAAAATTAAAGCCTTGTCCGCACGTTTGTCAGCCGTTCAGGCGCTCTATCAGATCAGCCAGAGCGGGCAAAGTGTTCGCAGCGCCGTTAATGAGTTTCTTGAACACCGGATGGAGATGGAAATTGACGGTGAAAAGCTCGCCCGACCTGACGGTGCGCTCCTGAAAGATATTGTTTATGGGGTAGAGGATCGCCGCGTCGAGATCGAGGCTGTTATTGCCGCGAACCTTAAAAAAGACGCAGCTGGACGCAAAATAGAGCCATTGCTTCACGCGATCCTGACCTGCGGTGCTTATGAACTGCTGGTGCATCAGCAAATCGATGCACCGATTATTATGAACGACTATCTGAATGTCGCGCATGCTTTTTATGAAAAGGGTGAGGTCGCGCTCGTGAACGGCATATTAGACACTCTGGCAACCCTGTTCAGAGCCTAGCGCTCAGTCCCTCTTGCTTTCGTTGCTGCGTTGCGGCGATATATTGGATTTTATGGGTTTCTAACGGTTTTTTAGTCTTTTTAAAGTACTCTATAACCCTAGGGTGTGTATTTGAATATCAACTTTTTATAAAGTGTGTGTGATGCGGAAGATTCTTGTCGCAGTTGTGTTGCTGATGCTTCTCGCCGGAGGTGGTGCGGGTGCCTATTTCTTTTATTTTTCTAAATCTGCTGAGGCCTCTGTCGCAGGTGCGGATGAGGTCGCTGAAGGTCATGAAAAGGCTCAGAAAGACAAACATGCATCGAAAGACGCGCATGGGAACAGCAGCTACGAATTTGTAGAACTCGATCCCTTAATATTACCGATTGTCGATAAAAACGGTGTTACACAAGTTGTATCGCTGGTGATTGTGCTCGAGGTGCCGGACTCTGCCGCGGCACATGAAGCTGAAGCCCTCTCTCCGCGTCTGAAAGATGCTTACATTCAGGATATGTATGGTGTGCTTAACAAACATGCCGCACTTAAAGGGGGCGTGATTCAGGTCGATTACATCAAGAAGCGCCTGAATAAAGTTAGCGCTGAAGTTCTAGGTGAGGACAAGGTTAACAGCGTTCTTCTGCAAGTCGTTCAGCAGCGCCCCATATAGAGATTCTGTTTAGGAATTCTATCATTTAATATTCAGAAAATAGCCATGGTGTGGGCAACATAGTCCTCCCTCTATAAAACACTTTAACTCTTCATTTTGTATGTTTAGACTCTCAAAAATCCATCCTTGTATCTGTAGGAATGGGGATGAAAAATTATAAAAACACAACAGGATAAAGGGAGGATTCGGGGATATGACACCAATTTATCTGATTATTTTATGCTGTGGGATGGCTGCGTTAATTTTCAGCGCGCTGTGGTCGCGGCAGATTTTATCTTTAAGCGCCGGAAGTGAGCGTATGAAGGATATTGCCGCCGCCATTCAGGAGGGGGCAAGCGCTTACCTTAACCGCCAGTATAAAACTATTGCGTTGGTCGGTGCCATTGTGGCTTCGATCTTATATCTGCTGCTTGGCGGGCATGTCGCGATCGGCTTCATCATCGGAGCCTGCTTGTCGGGGCTAGCCGGTTATAACGGTATGCTTGTCTCTGTGCGAGCGAATGTTCGGACGGCTCAGGCAGCGACGGAAAAACTGGAAAAAGCGCTTAACGTGGCTTTTAAGGCTGGAGCGATTACGGGGCTTCTCGTGGTCGGGTTGGGGCTGCTCGGCGTGGCGGGCTATTACATGGTTCTTGAGACTAAATTCGGCCTTGGAGCAGCGGAAGGGGCTGAGCGTCTTGCCGCACTTCGTCATATTCTGGAGGGGCTTGTCGGTCTTGGCTTCGGAGCGTCCCTAATTTCGATCTTTGCTCGTTTGGGGGGCGGGATTTTCACGAAAGGCGCAGATGTCGGTGCGGATCTTGTGGGTAAGGTCGAGGCCGGCATTCCCGAGGATGATCCGCGTAATGCTGCTGTGATTGCCGATAATGTCGGCGATAATGTCGGGGATTGCGCCGGGATGGCCGCTGATTTGTTCGAGACCTATGCCGTAACGGTGGTCGCGACGATGTTGATTGCTTTCAGCACCTTTGCGCCGCAGGCGATCGAGCAGATGATGGTCTTACCGCTTTTGATCGGTGGTCTGTGTATCCTCGGCTCTGTTGCGGGGACGTTCTTCGTGCGTTTGGGGAAAGACGGCAATATCATGAAAGCCCTTTATAAGGGATTCATCTTTAGCGCGATTTTCTCAGCATTGTTGATTGCCGTCGTAGTCTCCAATCTTGGGGTAAATAATGCTGTGCCGCTTGCCGATGGCGGGTTTGTCACGATGAATAATTTGTTCCTATGTATCTTGACCGGGCTCGGTGTAACAGGCCTGATCGTCTGGATCACGGAGTATTATACCTCAACGGAATACCGCCCGGTGCGCTCCGTGGCTAAAGCCTCCGAGACAGGAGACGGCACAAACGTTATTCAGGGGCTTGCCGTGTCTCTGGAATCAACGGCATTGCCGGTCCTAGTGATTTGTGGTGGGATTTACCTGTCCTTTGAACTGGCCGGGCTATACGGGATTGCAACAGCCGCGACTGCCATGCTTTCGCTGGCCGGGATGGTCGTGGCGCTCGACGCTTACGGGCCGGTCACCGATAACGCGGGTGGAATCGCCGAGATGGCTAATCTGCCGGAAGATGTTCGTAAAACCACTGATGCGCTGGATGCCGTTGGGAACACGACCAAGGCCGTGACAAAGGGCTATGCGATCGGGTCCGCCGGACTGGCCGCTTTGGTCCTGTTTGCGGGCTATACGGAGGAAATCAGGCATTATTTGCCGGAATTTTCAGATATTACCTTCAACCTGACCAACCCCTATGTCGTGATCGGGCTGTTTCTGGGGGGGCTGTTGCCTTACCTGTTCAGTGCGCTATCTATGACGGCGGTGGGGAGGGCGGCTGCTGCGGTCGTGATTGAGGTGCGCCGCCAGTTCAAGGAAATTCCCGGAATTATGGAGGGCAAAACCAGACCGGAATACGGTAAGGCGGTCGATCTTTTGACCCGTGCGGCTATTAAGGAAATGATCGTGCCGTCTTTGCTCCCGGTTTTTGCGCCTGTGGTTGCGTTTATCGCTGTGTACAAGATTTCGGGCAGCCTCGAATCGGCCTTTCAGTGTCTCGGCGCCATGCTGATGGGGACGATCGTGACCGGGATTTTCGTGGCGATTTCAATGACCGCCGGGGGCGGCGCGTGGGACAATGCCAAGAAATATATCGAGGACGGCAATCACGGCGGGAAGGGCTCTGATGCGCACAAGGCTGCCGTGACAGGCGATACGGTCGGCGATCCCTATAAGGACACAGCCGGTCCGGCGGTGAACCCGCTGATCAAGATTGCGAACATCGTCGCGATCCTGCTCGTGGCTGTCGCCGGGAAGTTTGTGGCGGGATAATACTGCTCCGAAAGTCTATTGTTTAAGAAAAAGCCCTGCCTTCGTTGCGGGGCTTTTTGTCGTGTTGAAAGAGCTACCGCCCCTCTTGCGGGTTAAAGCGGCCTAGATTGCCGAGGAGCTGCTGTACAATACTGAGATCGTTCCCGTGAGTTTGGGTTTTTGAGCGCTCGTAAGGGATGTTGATTCGATCGCGGTCGATATCCTGTATAGCTTGAACCGTTCCGTCTTCATTAAAGGCCACGAGGACAACCCGCTCTTGTGTCACTTTGGGGTCCAAAATGCCGCGTTTTTCGGTTTCCTGCCCGATATAGTACCAGACATTAGGGTCAAAGGTGGATTGAGTCGTTGGTGAGCCGAGGTTGCGCAGTACATCTGATCGGGTTGATTCGCCTGCCCGGATTTCTGCGATCTGGTAGTCTTCCAGCATGTTACCGCGCTGTGCGATCGTCGGCGTACAGGCCCCTGCGAGGAGCAGGGCGCATAAAAGGCTGGCAGTTCCCAGCCGAAACGTATATTTTCTCGGCATCCGTGTCATGTGACCTTCTCTATAGCCTTAAAAGCGGGTGTAATCAATGTTTGCTCTTCTAAAGCGAAAAAATCCGTATGAACAATCTGCGCGCGCGCTCTATGCGGCGATTTTGGAGCATATCAGACAGCCCAGCTTTTACGAAGGGGGCGGGGTTCCTGACACGCTGGACGGGCGTTTTGAGCTGCTTTTGCTTCACGTGTTCTTTGTTCTGGACCCGTTGGCGGATGAGGCCGGTGGAAATAAAAACGGCCTTGGACAGGCTTTATTTGATGTGATTTTTGCCGATATGGATCAGGGGTTGCGCGAATCGGGGATCGGCGACATGGGAATTCCCAAACATATGCGGCGGATGATGAGGGCCTTTAACGGGCGGATGCATGCTTACCGGGAGGCTATGCATGGCAGTGATATGCAGGCTGCGCTGCGCCGTAACCTTTACGGTACGTTGGAGGCGGTTGACGAGGAGGTTCTGGCGCGGATGGATGCTTATGCGTCTGAAAATATCGCGGTTATGGCTGCTTTGCCCTTGGCGCATTTGCAGGAAGGGGCGGTAAGTTTTATAACGCCCCGGTTTAATAAAAATTAAGGAGACGAAACGAGATGCCGGAAGAAAAAACGGATAAAGAAAAAATTGTGCCGGAATGGTCTTTCCCGGTCAATGTTGCGGAGATTAACGGACGTTTGGCATTGGATATTGCACCCGATGAAGCGGAACGGGCTGCGCTGGCAAAGCGTTTTGATCTTTTGTCGCTGGAGGTACTGGCGGCGCAGATTGTACTCACGCGCGAAGCCGGACAGATGCGGGTGCGCGTTCAGGGACGCTTTCAGGCCAGCCTTCTTCAGGCCTGTGTTGTAACGCTGGAGCCGGTCGAGGACAGGATCGAGGAAAGCTTTGAGGCCTGGTTCGCAGATCAGGAGCAGGCGGTAACGCTGGCTAAGGCAAAGCACGATCGATTGGTGAAAAAGGGGCGCTCCGAAGTGCCGCTTTTGGATGAACAGGATGACCCTGAGCCGATTATTGACGGGAAAATTGACCTGGGTGAGTTGGTTGCTCAATTTTTATCCCTGTCGATCAACCCGTTCCCGCATGCGCCCGGCGTTGAGCTGCCTGCGGAGGGGGAGGAGGAGAATCCTGTCAGGATGAGCGCGGGAGAGACGCCGAATCCCTTTGCGGCCCTTAAGGACTGGAAGGCGAAGCAGGATATGGGAGACTCGTGAATAATTTCCTTGCTCTTGAGAGGAAATTTCGCTATGAACCCCTTTCGAATTGTAAGCTAAAACAAAAAAGGATGCGCAGCCATGGCTGTTCCAAAGAGAAAAACGACAAAATCAAAACGGAATATGCGCCGTGCGCATGACGCCCTGTCAGTGGAAAACTGGGTTGAGGACTCTCATACGGGGGAACCGAAGCGCCGTCACCACATTGACCTGAAAACCGGGATGTACAAGGGTAAGCAGGTTATCGAGGCCCGCGACTAGAAGGCTGGTCCGCCGTATTTTTCGGGCGGGAGAGAGGGGGCTTTCCGTGTCTGATCCGAACAGCACAGCGTCCGTTGTAATCGCTCTGGATGTGATGGGTGGGGATTACGGCCCCGAAAGCGTTCTGCCTGGGGCCGCGATGGCTTTGAAGAGATTCCCCGGCTTGAAATTCCTTTTATTCGGTGATCAAAGCCGGATTTCTCCCTATCTGGACAAATACCCTGCACTTGCTGCTGCATCCGTGGTTCATCACACGGATAAGATGGTTCGCAATGATGAGAAGCCTTCCGCAGCATTGCGCTCGGGGAAAGGCTCCTCTATGCGTCTGGCGCTTGAAGCTGTTCAGCGCGGAGAGGCCGCTGCGGCTGTGTCTGCTGGAAATACGGGCGCACTGATGGCAATGGCCAAGATTATTCTTAAGACGTTGCCGGGGATTCACCGGCCTGCGATTGCCAGCGTTTTCCCAACGATAACGGGAAATGATACGGTGATGCTCGATCTGGGTGCTAACGTGCTGGTCGATGCTGAAAACCTTGTGCAATTTGCTGTTTTGGGCGCGGTGTTTGCGAGGGCGCAGGGCGGGAAAAGCGTGCCATCCGTTGGCTTGCTCAATGTCGGGACAGAGCAGACGAAGGGGCCGGATCATGTGCGCAATGCCGCCTCAATTTTGGATCATGTCCAGTTTTCGGGGCGTTATCACGGTTTTGTCGAAGGAACGGATATCACCGCCGGTACGGTGGATGTTGTCGTAACGGACGGTTATGCGGGTAATATTGCCTTAAAAACGGCGGAAGGGGTCGGGAAGCTGAGTTCTCACTATTTCAGGCAGGCTCTAACCTCCGATCCGCTGTCTCTGCTTGGCGGGCTTCTGGCTTTTTTCGGTTTGCGCCGTTTGAAAAAGAAGGTCGATCCACGCCTTTATAATGGTGGTGTTTTTTTGGGGTTAAACGGGCTGTGCGTCAAGAGTCACGGCGGTTGCGACGCACTGGCCTTTTCAAGTGCGGTGGCTCTGGCCGTAAAACTTGCGCGGCAGGGCTATATTGATCAGGTTGTGCGTGATATTAACCACCTCATGAGTCAGGAATCGTTTCTGACTCAGGAAAATCTTTAATCAGAGTCCTCATATGATACGTTCGACTATACGCGGGACCGGGAGTTATTTGCCGGAGAAAATACTGACTAATGCCGAGCTTGAGGTGCTGGTTGATACGTCCGATGAATGGATTACACAGCGTAGCGGTATTCGGGAGCGCCGTATCGCCGGACCGGACGAAACAACGGGTGATATGGCGATTGCGGCGGCCCGCGCGGCTTTGGATAATGCTGCGCTCACGGCTGCCGATCTTGACGGCGTAATCGTTGCGACGACGACGCCGGACCGGACCTTTCCCGCTGTCGCAGCTAAGGTTCAGGCTGCATTAGGGATGAACCCCGGCCCGGCCTTTGATGTGCAGGCCGTGTGCACCGGTTTCGTCTATGCGCTGAGCGTGGCTGACAATTTTATCAAGGCCGGGCAGATGAAGCGTATTCTGGTCATCGGCGCAGAGAAAATGTCTTCGATTATCGACTGGAAAGACCGTACAACCTGTGTTTTGTTCGGGGACGGAGCCGGGGCGCTTATTCTGGAGGCGAGCGAAGGGGAGGGCACTCTTGAGGATCAAGGGATATTCTCGACGCATCTGTATTCTAACGGTGCGTTCCGGGATTTACTCTATACGGATGGTGGACCATCCAGTACCGGGACAAGCGGCCATATCGTGATGCAGGGCCGGGAAGTCTTTAAGCATGCGGTGACCTGTATGGCTGAAGTGGTGCAAGAGGCGCTTGATGCTAATAAAGTGACGCCGGACCAGATCGACTGGCTTGTACCACATCAGGCTAACTCCCGGATTATTGAGGCTACAGCGAAAAAACTCGACTTACCAATGGACAAGGTCGTGATGACGGTCGAACGGCATGGCAATACATCGGCGGCCTCAATCCCGCTGGCCCTGCACGAGGCTGTTGCGGATGGTCGTATCCAGCGGGGGCAACTGCTTTTGCTTGAGGCCATGGGTGGGGGCCTGACATGGGGCGCCGCCCTTTTGCGTTTTTAGAGTTTTTGACCTGAAGAAACGCGCTTTACCCTTTGAAGCGGAATCATTTTTTTGGAGGGTAAAGAGGCTCTGAAGATTGACGGGGCTGCCGGAAAGGACTAGTCTGGGGCTGTATCGAAGAGATTGGGAGTTTTTAAGAATGGCGAATCGTACGATAACGCGTGCAGACTTGGCTGAGGCTGTCTATGAAGAGGTTGGCCTGTCTCGCAATGAGTCGGCGGATCTGGTCGAGGCCGTGTTGAACGAGATTTCCGATGCGCTGATCCGGGAAGAAAACGTCAAAATATCCTCTTTTGGCAGTTTTTCCGTCCGTCAGAAGGGTGAGCGTATTGGCCGTAACCCGAAAACGGGTGTTGAGGTGCCGATTTTACCGCGCAAGGTTCTGGTGTTTCGTGCTTCGCACGTGCTCAAGGATCGTATTAATCAGGGCGCGTAGCAAGGCACCGGCAGTTTGGTTTGAGGGCTTTTACAGGGCAAAAGAGGCTGTGCTGCCTCAGTGTTTGCTGTTTGCAAAGGTCCGGTTCATGACATATAGGAGGGAGAATAATTCATGACAGCATCGTCTTTTCAGAATGCGCGTGGCAGCGAACTTGATTCCGAGACCCGTAATTCTTCCGGGGAAGAGCGCGAGGCAAAGCAAAGCACCGTTGTTACGGGGCCGCTAACCGGTGCGCAGCACACGCTATCGTCACGGAAATCCGGCCAGAAGTCTCGCTCGGCCTTCCGGACAATCAGTGAGGTTGCAGACCTTTTGGATGTTCAGCAGCATGTTTTGCGGTTTTGGGAGACGAAATTTTCGCAAATTCGTCCGCTCAAACGCGGTGGTGGACGGCGCTATTACCGGCCGGAAGATGTTGCGCTGCTGCAAAAAATCCATCACCTTCTCTACACGGAAGGCTACACGATCAAGGGTGTGCAGAAGCTTTTGAGGGAGCAGGGGAAGAATGCACTGCTAAAGGATGCGCCTGTTGCGCCCGCCTCCTCTGAGCCGGAAGCCGAAGCACAGCCTGTTCAAGCGCCGGAAGCGGCGGCGAGTTTGAGCGATTCCCAAAAAACTATATTGGAATCGACGCTGGATGAGCTAAAAGAGTTGCGCCGGATGGTTAAACCGGAGTAATGTGCCTCCCGCCGGATCGGAACGTGGCGCAGCCTGGTAGCGCACTTGCATGGGGTGCAAGGGGTCGGAGGTTCAAATCCTCTCGTTCCGACCAGTTTCTTTTTTTTGACAATGTCGGGGTGTAGCGCAGCCTGGTAGCGCGCATCGTTCGGGACGATGAGGCCGGAGGTTCGAATCCTCTCACCCCGACCAGTTTCTGCTGATCTGTTCCCGCAAGGGCTGTTATATGATCCTGATCTATTCCACATTTCCTGATGAAGCGTGCGCGCGGCACGTATCAAGAGCGCTGGTTGAGGGGCAGCTTGTGGCTTGCACGAATATCATGGCACCGCATCACGCGGTCTATCGCTGGGAGGGGAGAATCGAAGAGAGCGCAGAGACTGCCGTGCTCTTTAAAACCCGCGCCGCCTTATTCGAGGCGGTAAAAGACAAAATCCTCGACCTTCACCCTTACGATTGCCCGTGTGTGATCGCTTTGCCGATTGAGAAGGGCTATACGCCGTTTTTAGAATGGGTAGAGCGGGAGACTACATCTCAATAATTGGTTTGTTAATATCGGTTTCCGGTGCCATATCTCCCCAGCGGCACTCTTCCGCAGGGGTTTCGCTAAAGTTGCCTTTCGTTGTGGCGGGGCCTGCAAAAACAGACGATGTATTGGGAAGCAATGTATCTAATCGCTTAGGGAAAGCGCTGTACTCCCCATAAAAATCCGTTCTAAGCAAAGCGTCTAGAGGTTTTTCAGCAAACTTGGAATCATGAGTATTGACAATATTTTCAAAATTCAGCCTTAGTTTTTCAAAAATATCAGCGTGGATGAGGGCTGATGCAGCGCTGATTGTATCGGGATCATATTGAGCTGTTTCATATTCGGTAACGAGAGGTATAGAGTATTGAAAATTTGCCAGATAGCCGTCTTGAGAGCAGGCTTTCCACTCCCCTTTTAACTCTCCATATAAAATGGCTAACTCATTATGTGCTCCAGCTAATTGTTTCTCTTGGGGTGTCTCATTTGCAGCGGATGTGTTTGCCAGCAGTACAAGAGAGAGCGCTGGAATAATAGATTTAAGTTTGGAAGAGGGAGTATCCATAATTATTTCTTTCAAGAAACAGGAGTGATGTGTTTCTGATAACGAGCGTTAAAATTTATGTCAATATATTTTGTTCAAAGGTTTTTTGAGGTATTATGATACCTTATTTCTAGCCCACTGTTTTCTTTGCGAAATTATATTGACAGGGGCAGGAAAATCCGTCATAACCACCCCACTTTTGTAAAGAGGAATAAAGCAATGACGAAGACATATTCTGCCAAGCCTGCAGACGTGGAGAAAAAGTGGATCATCGTCGATGCGGAGGGCGTCGTTCTCGGGCGTCTGGCATCGATCGTGGCGCTGCGCCTGCGTGGGAAGCACAAGCCGAGTTACACGCCCCATGTTGATGACGGGGACAATGTGATCGTAATTAACGCTGAAAAGGTTCGCCTGACGGGGAATAAGCGCGAGCAGGATATTTTCTATTGGCACACCGGTTATCCGGGGGGGATCAAGCAACGCAGTAAGGGGCAAATCCTTGATGGTAAGCACCCGGAGCGCGTGGTCGAAAAAGCTGTGCAGCGTATGTTGCCGCGTGGGCCTTTGGGCTACAAGATTTTCGGCAATCTGCGTGTATATGCAGGGACCGAGCATCCTCATGAGGCACAAAAGCCTGAGGTGCTTGACGTTGCAGCCATGAATTCCAAGAATAAGAGAGCGTAAGTTATGACCGACAAGAGCAAAAAAGACGAAGCTGTGAAGGATTTGAAAGATCTGGGGCAGGCTGTAAAGGCCGAGGGCTCTGAAGTGCGCGGCGCAGATAAAGCTGTAAAGACACAAGAGAAACCTGCTGAGCGTGTACAGAAACTGGATGCACAAGGACGTGCCTATGCGACGGGGCGTCGTAAAGACGCTGTAGCGCGTGTCTGGGTCAAGCCCGGTTCAGGGAAGGTTACTGTAAACGGCCGCGATCAGGACATCTACTTCGCACGTCAGACGCAGCGTCTTGTGTTGAACCAGCCCTTCTTGATCGTAAATTCTGTAGGCAAGTTCGATGTAGTTTGCACAGTAAAAGGCGGTGGTCTGTCCGGTCAGGCCGGTGCAGTGCGTCACGGGATTTCCCGCGCGCTGGAGAATTTTGACCCGACCTTGCGCCCGGCTCTGAAAAAAGCTGGAATGCTGACACGCGACAGCCGCGTTGTCGAACGGAAAAAAGTCGGCAAGCACAAGGCGCGCCGTACGAAGCAGTGGGCAAAGCGTTAAAAACGCTTGTTTCTGGCTGGTTGCGGTTTTTTACCCCGTGTCCAGCCCGGCACTGCCAGAAAGAGGATGAGAGGTGTCTTTCCCATGAATGAAGGGAAAGCGCCCGCCCTCTACTTAACAGAAATAGATATGTTTTCGGGTTTGTGAAACTCCTCTACCAAAAGCTCACAAGCTCCATTCCAAAACACCCCGCTTAAGGCTTTAGGTCTTGCGGGGTGTTTTTATTTTTATGATTTCTTATTGGGGGCATGCCCTAGTGCCGCGCCATGGATGTTTGTAACCCAATCCTTATGATTTGGATATTTCTAGCGGTGCTCCAAAGCGTATTCGGGTGCGGGTGTGATTTTGATATCACGCAAGTGACGGGCCATCAGCCTGTCCTTCACAATCTGTGGTGCTACCCGCCAGCCTTGATACAGGGGGAAAGATTTCCAGTTCGGTATGTATTGCAACCGTTCAAATTTTTGTTTGAGACGTTCACTCCTCAGAATGTTAACACATTGCAGATAGATATTTGCGTCAGGGTTTGTTCTATAATATTGGTGATCTAGGTCGTATTGCATGAATCTGTGGGCCCATGTTTGTCCATCTTCACTACAAATTGCGGAGTTTATAGAAGCGTCAGCCTTTGCGCTTATAGCAGTAGGTGGGCAAGCACCCTTTGACAATGTTATGTCTATTTCCTCTTCTTTGAGTTCATGTTGGGAATTAAATTTCATACGAAGCTGAATTCCCTCCTGCAAAACGTAGAGTCTTTCAAGCCTTAGCCGTTGAGAAGATGCTTGCGCGATAAGGTTAGAGATCGTTGCTGATAAAAAAGCCCGTCCCAATTCTAGGTGGGAAGCTGCTTGCGTAATTTCGTCCCAAAGCTCTGTTTTTGGTCTTTGGGTGCAGACATCAATATCTGTGTGCCTTTTTTGAGCGTATAAATCTCTTAAAACGCCACCTTTAAAGTAAAACCGGTCAATATCTAGCAGATTCAAAAGTGTGCGAGCCTCCACCATATGCGGAGGAAACTCGATTTTATCAAGTGGCATAATATCGTTGGGAGCACGCCAAATTTTTAACATAGGAGGTGTTTTACACCCGGATTTAACTTTATGTCAATCGAATCCGACAATACGGACTTTTGTGCCTTCATCAACTGCGTTCCAGATTTCGTCCATATCTGTGTTTTTGAGGGCAATACAGCCGTCCGTCCAGTTTGTTTTCTGGTTCAGCCAGCCCATCCAGCCAAAACCGTTAGGCTGGCCGTGGATAAAGATATTATCGCCGGGGTCCAACCCCTGCGCTTTAGCACGGGCAATATCGGCTTCATTCGGGTATGAAATCCGGATGGAGAGATGATACTTGCTCTCGTCATTTTTGTAGTCGAGGACATAATCACCCTCAGGGGTACGCTCGTCGCCTCTTTGCTGTTTATGGCCGTGCGGGTTTGCACCGAAAGCAACACTGTAGGCCTTAAGAAGGCGTCCTTTCTGTGTCAGATAAAGCCGTGCGCTGCGCTTGTCGATAACAACCATATCCGCTTTTTCTACAGCATATGCGCTTGTCATTGGGCTAACAAGTATAAGCGAGGCCAAGCATAAGAGCAGAAGGGGGAGGCTGGTGCGTATAAAAGGCATGACCCTTTCCTGCTAGTGACTTCTGACTTTCGCATAGGTACCGGGAGCCGCCTCGATTCCGCGGGCAGGCTTGCGTGCGGATACTTTTTTGCCGCCGTATGTTTCGGCCCAGCTCTGCCAGTGGGGCCACCATGAACCGTTTTTCTGTGTTGCGTTTTCAAGCCATTGCTCCGGTCTGTCCGGGGTGCTTTCAGCGCTCCAGTAGCAGTATTTATTCTTTTCCGGGCTGTTAATGACCCCCGCAATGTGACCCGATGCGGCGAGCGTGAACTGTTTGGGCCCGGAGAGAAGCTGCGTGCCTTCATAGGTGGCTCTCCATGGTGCGATATGATCTTCACGGGTAGAGAGAAAATAAGCGGGTGTTTTAATCGTTCCGACATTGATCGGCGTGCCGCTTATTGTTATGCCGCCCGGTTTGCGGAGCAAATTGTCCCGATAGAATTTGCGCAGGCAAAAACGGTGGGTGGCCGCCGGAATATTGCTGGAATCGTCGTTCCAGTAGAGAAGGTCAAAAGGGAAGGGCTCTTTACCCATCAGGTAGTTATTAACAACAAAGGACCAGATCAAGTCATTGGCACGCAGCAGAGAGAAGGTTTGCTGAAGTTGTTTGCCTCTGAGGACGCCGTGCTTTTCCATGGATTTCTCCATAGAAGAGAGCTGTTCGTCATCCATAAAAATTTTCATTTCGCCGCTATTTTCGAAATCAACAAGTGTTGTCAAAAAGGTTGCGGAGGCTACACGCTTGCTTTGTTTCTTTGCAGCCAAAAAGGCCAGCGTTACCGTTAGGAGTGTACCGCCGAGACAGTAACCAACGGCGTTGCAGTCCGGTTCGCCCGTGATGTCGCGGATTTGGTCGAGCGCAGAGATCACGCCCTCCTGCATATAGTCCTCGAAAGTCTTATGCGCCAGTTTTGCATCCGGATTGACCCATGAGATTGAAAAGACCGTGTGTCCTTGCCGGACAGCCCATTCAATAAAGGAATTCCCTTCGCGTAGATCCAGAATGTAGTACTTGTTGATCCATGGCGGTACAATCAGGAGCGGACGCGCAAAGACCTCTTCTGTTTGCGGTTCATACTGGATAAGCTGGATCATATCATTTTGGTAAACAACGCGCCCGGGCGTTGCTGCGATATTTTTTCCAAGTTCAAAAGCCTCCGGATTGGTCGTGCTGACTCTCAAATTGCCGTCCTTGCTTTGTTTGAGGTCTTCGGCAAGGTTTTCAAGGCCGCGCACAAGGTTTTGTCCACCGGTTTTGAGTGTTTCCCGAATTGCATCAGGGTTTGTCAGGAGGAAATTCGTCGGTGACAAAGCTTCGGTCAACAGCCGTGTTGAAAAGGCCAGTTTTTCGCGTTTAGAGGGGCTTAGGCCTTGCGTAGACTCAACTATGTCGGCCAGATAGTTGCCGTTTAGAAGGTAAAGCTGCTTGATTGCATCGAATAGTGGGTTTTCACTCCATTCCGGAGCGCTGAAACGTCGGTCGTGGCTTCGCGGCGTCATAATGGGGGAAGCTGCGCCTCCCCAAAAACGCGAAGCGCTCGATTGCCAGATCTGCATGGACTTTTGCCAGTAATCAGACTGTTTTTCTATATGTTGGAATGGATTTTTCCAATAGTTATACAGAAAATCGGCGTAGGCGCTGCTGAGATTGAGGGGGTCTGCTGCCGCGTGCGATGTATTTTGCTGTCTGTAACGTTCCAGCATTTCCTGAATTAACGGTTGCAAGGTCTCATAGACATCCATCATCGCTTTGCCGAGTTCTGCGGGGTATGCTGGAGATGGGGAGGGGTATGCCCCTGCCTTGTTGTCATTTCTCGGTGTCTTCCGGGTGTTTTTATCCGCAGCCATATCCTGAATGAGCTTAACCATTTTATTTATCCACTTGTTTTTGTAACAGGACCGAATACGCAGAGACAAACGAGAGGGCACGATACATGAAAGCTGTGGATAAATCGAGTGATTTGTCGAAGCTTGAAACATGCTGGAAAACTCGCGTATGATTCATGCGCGGGAGTTCCGTAGATTCCATATCGTTAAGGGTGTACAGAGGATATACGGCAGGGCCGGAAAGTAGAGAGATGATTTCAGGGTTGAGGCATTATCGTTATGTTGTGGTGTTTGCACTTATAGGGCTTTCCGGGTGTGCTTCTTCGAGTGGCAGGGAAGAGCCTATTCAGGAGCAGGGGCATGTTGAGACGATTGACTTGATGCAGGGCGGCGGCTCTACCGATGGGATCGTCTGGGCACCTGCGCCGACTCGTTATGAAGATATGGTTTCCATGACGAATAGAGCCTCCAGAGGCAGCGTGGAAATTTTCAGTTTGGATGAAGCGCTCCCTCCCAATGCGTTTTCAGCCTATACGGCGTCTTCATCTGATGGGTTATCGGCGGGGGACAGGGTTTCTCCACCGGGATTTTCTTCTTGGGGGCCATTGCCTGCAGGGCGTCTTGTTCCTGGAAATTCAAGTGTCGAGATTTTTCCCTTGGATGGGTGGGTAGGCAGTACGGCAGGCGCCGGGGTTGTCTCTCCGCTTTTGCCTGAGCCGGGTTTTGAGCAGTCATCTTCCAAGCACTCTACTGAGCACGTGACCCTTTATTTCGAGCATAACTCGACGGCGCTGAGTGCAGCGGACAGGGGCGTGCTGTCGGATTTTTCCCGGCAGGCTCAAAAGGCAGCGCCTCAAGGAGTGCAGGTTGAAGGGCATGCAAGCATCAGGGCTAATTACAAGGATGATGCGCAGCGTAGGCTTGTAAATTTACGCGTCTCCGTTGACCGGGCTTTTGCCGTATCGCGAGCCTTGATCTCCGAGGGCGTCCCGGCGGAGTCCATCCGGGTGGTCGGGCGGGGCGATTCCGTTCCCCCTGCACCGGTTGCGGGAAAATCGCAGGAAGAGGCTGCACGGCGGGTTGAGCTCTCTCTTGTTTCCCTGTAGATAATCCGGATAGAAAAGCGTCACACTCGTTTAAGGCTTGAAAGGAAAAGCAATGCCGAAACCTTTTCGTATTGGGATTGCCGGGCTTGGGACCGTTGGGACAGGGCTTGTCCGTATCGTACAGGAGCATGCGGCGCTTCTGGATGCGCGCGCAGGGCGTCCGTTTGAAATTATGGCCGTGTCCGCACGTGACCGGAAGCGTGATCGCGGCGTTGATTTGTCTGCGTATCGCTGGGTTGACGATGCACAGGAGCTTGCCTCTGATCCCGAAATAGATGCCGTGGTAGAGCTAATTGGCGGCTCGGAGGGGCTGGCGCTGGATATCGTGCGCACGGCTCTTGCAAACGGCAAACATGTGATTACTGCGAACAAGGCCCTGCTGGCCCATCATGGGTTTGAACTGGCTTCCTTGGCAGAAGAACAGGGTGTTTCACTGGCTTATGAAGCGGCAGTTGCAGGCGGTATTCCCATTATCAAGGCGATGCGCGAAGGCTTCGCAGCCAATCAGATCAAGGCCGTTTACGGGATATTGAATGGGACGTGTAACTATATCCTGACGGAAATGCGTGAAACGGGGCGTTCTTTTACAGCCGTTCTGGAGGACGCGCAGGCGCAAGGGTATGCTGAGGCAGACCCGGCTTTCGACGTGGATGGGATTGATGCAGGGCACAAGCTGTGTCTTTTGGCTTCGCTGGCCTTTGGCGTTAAACCGGATTTTGACGCACTGAAAATCAAGGGCATCCGGCATATCAAGGTCGAGGATATCGCCTATGCGACAGAGCTCGGTTATCGGATCAAGCTATTGGGAATCGCAAGGCGGGGTGATGATGGACGGATTGTCCAACTCATGGAGCCGTGTCTTGTTCCGACGGGTAGCCCGCTTGGTGCGGTTGAGGGGGTTTATAACGCGGTTTATGTCGAGGGTGATTTTGTTGAAACATCCTTGCTGACCGGTAAGGGCGCTGGGGAGCGTCCGACAGCCTCGGCTGTCGTGGCGGATGTCATGGATTTGGCGCGGCAGATCAGGGTGCCGACTTTCGGTGTGCCTGCGCAAGAACTGGAGCAGGCGGCGTGGGCTGTGACAGGTGAAACACGGAGCCATTATTATCTGCGTCTGCATGTGCTTGATAGGCCGGGTGTAATCGCCGATGTCTCAGCAATTTTACGCGACCTTAATATTTCGATCAGCAGTTTGATGCAGCGTGGACGCGATCCAGGGCAGCCCGTGCCTGTGGTGTTGCTGTCCCACGAGACATGTCACGCTGACATGGAAGCGGCTTGTGAAAAAATTGCGGCGCTGGCGTGCTCCGTGGAGGAGCCATGTTTAATACGAATTGAGGAATTATAGCTTGATCCCTTTGATCTTGGAGCCTAGGATGCGCGGACTATGACAGCAGAAGCAAGATTATCGGATATGAATCAGCAGCAGGACAGTATCATGGACCGCAACCTCGCGCTTGAGGTTGTACGAGTAACGGAAGCCGCGGCACTTGCCGCCTCGAAACTCGTCGGGCGCGGCGATAAGGTCGCAGCCGATCAGGTCGCCGTGGATGCTATGCGCGATGCGCTCAATGCGCTCCATATTCGTGGAACGGTTGTCATCGGCGAAGGCGAACGTGATGAGGCGCCGATGCTCTATATCGGCGAGGAAGTCGGTGCCGGGCAGGGGCCGGAGATTGATATCGCGCTGGACCCGCTGGAGGGGACTGATATCACGGCTGCGGGCGGTCCCAACGCATTGGCCGTTGTGGCCATGACGGATAAGGGCGGTTTCTTACACGCGCCGGACGTGTATATGCATAAAATTGCCGTTGGGCCGGGTGTAAGCTCGGACGTTCTCGACCTTGATGCGCCGATTGGCGATGTGCTGGCAAAGGTCGCACAGGAGAAGGGCGGAAGCGTCGAAGACCTCATGGTCTGTATTCTCGACCGTCCACGCCATGAAGAACTAATCCGGGATGTGCGGGCTACCGGTGCCCGGATCAATTTGATCGGGGACGGGGATGTCAGTGCGGTGATCGCGACGGCGGAGCCGGATACGGGGATTGATCTTTATGTAGGTTCAGGCGGTGCACCGGAGGGTGTTTTGGCCGCTGCAGCGCTGCAATGTATTGGCGGGGCGATGTTGGGGCGTTTGATCTTTCGCAACGACGATGAAATTGCACGGGCTGAGCGTTGGGGCATCTCGGACCTGAACAGAATTTATACGACCGACGATCTGGCCAAGGGCGACAACGTCATGTTTGCAGCCACCGGTGTTACGGATGGCGCAATGCTGCGCGGTGTGCGTCGTTATCCCGGTGGCGCTTCAACGTCCTCTATCGTGATGCGCTCCCGCTCCGGGACCGTGCGCCGGGTTGAGGCTAAGCATAATTTTAAGCGCAAGATCTGGATTAAATCGGTTTAGAGGGATGCCCTCATCTGCCGTCATTGTTGAGCGCTCCTTAAGCAAGGCGCGCTGGATTCTCCCTGATATTGATCTGAGTGCCGTAGAACGCTTGGTTCGGAAGCATAATCTGCCGGAAATCGTTGCGCGCCTGCTTTGTGTACGAGGCGTCGAGGAATCTCAAGTCGAACACTTCCTCCATCCGACCTTGCAAAAAGATTTTCCTGATCCGTTTTCGTTGGCCGGAATGGGGGGGCTGGCGGACGATATGGCCCGCTTTATCCAAGAGGGGCGCTCTTTTGCGATTTTCGGTGACTTCGACGTAGATGGCGCAACATCTTCGGCGCTGCTGCACCGTTTCCTTAAAGCCTGTGGGGTTGAGGCGCCGATTTATATTCCGGAACGCTTGAGTGAAGGATATGGGCCGAATATTGAGGCGTTGACGAAGCTGAAAAAAGCGGGGGCAGACATCCTGTTTCTGCTGGATTGCGGGACGACAGCCTTTGAAACAGTTGCGGAAGGGGCTGCGCTGGGCCTTCAGATTGTGATTGCGGATCATCACGAGGCCGAGGAGCGTTTGCCGGAGGCACTGCACGTTATCAATCCTAAGCGTAAGGACGATATGTCCGGGCTGGATGTAATGGCTGCGGTCGGTGTAACCTTTATGATGTGCGTGGCCATTAATAACCGCTTACGTGAATCCGGATTTTTCGAAGGGCGGTCTGTGCCGAAACTAAAAGACTGGCTCGATCTGGTGGCGCTTGGAACGGTATGCGACATGGTGCCGCTGACAGGAGTAAACCGTTTATTCGTACGTCATGGCTTTGAGCGGATGAACCGGACGGATAATGCAGGACTCAAGGCTTTAATTGAAGTATCCGGTATCAGCGGACCTGTTTCACCGTATCATGCGGGGTTCGTTTTAGGGCCGCGTATCAATGCCGGGTCACGGGTGCACCGCTCTGATCTCGGGGCTGCATTGCTCGCAACGGACGATCCTGAGGAGGCCAAAAATACGGCCTGGACGCTCAATGATTGTAACGATAAGCGTAAGGCGATACAAAGGGAGATGGAGGAGGCCGCAATCGCGCAGGTTGAGGCATACGGTCTGGACCAAAATCCGCTCGTTTTTGTTGAAGATGAAGCCTTTCACCCCGGTTTGAGCGGTCTTGTCGCGGGGCGGCTCAAGGAAAAATACGGCAAGCCGGCCTGCGTTGTTTCATGGGTAGAGGTCGAGGCCAGCGGAGAAAAAGAAGGGCGCGGTTCCGGACGTTCCGTGCCGGGGGTTCACATTGCGCAGGCTTTTATTGACGCCCGTAATGAGGGGCTGCTTGAGAAAGGCGGCGGGCACGCCATGGCGGGAGGGTTTACGCTCTTGCCGGAGCAACGTGAGGCTTTCGAGGCCTTTCTGTATGCGCACATTAAGGCGCAGGCAGACTCGCTTGAACCATCTGTTGAAACAGTTCTGGATGGTGTTTTATCCGTTCGCGGGGCGCAGCCTGCCTTTGTAAAGATGATTGAGCAAGAGGTCGGCCCCTTTGGGCAGGCCTACCCGGAGCCGCTCTTCCTGTTTCAAAATGTCAGATTACATAGTGTGGATATCGTCGGCGGGGCGCATATAAGGCTCATGATCTCGGATTGGGAGGGGGGCGCACGGATGAAAGCCGTGGCATTCCGGGCTGTGGGAACGGATTTGGGTGATGCGCTATTGAAACGTAAACAGGCCGCTTTTGATCTGGTCGGGCACTTAAAGCTGGATGATTGGGGCGGACGAGAGAAAGTAGAGCTCCATGTCCGTGACGCGGCCTTTGCTCTTGAGGCCCAAGAGGAAGCTCTGTAGAGCAGAGTCTATTTTTTTCTTGAAAATTAACCGGTTTAGTATAATCTCCGATGGCTTTGAAAAAGGAAAAACCGGACATGCAGCGCGTTCAAAAGGCTATGTATTGGGCTATTCTTGCCTCTGAAACCAGCCATGTTTTTTGCTGCGTTCTGCCAACGCTTTTCAGTATCATGAGCCTTTTGGCCGGAATTGGGCTGGCTGCCGGGATGCCAGGCTGGCTGGACTCCATCCATCATGTCCTGCATGCGTGGGAAATTCCATTGATTTTGTTATCGGGCTTCGTTGTTGCGCTCGGTTGGGCGCTGCATTTTTACAGCGAGAAAATCGACTGCCACGATACGGGGTGCCATCATGGAACATGTGCGCCCCGTAAAAAGACGGCTGGGACGATTCTAAAAATCGCGACAATCCTGTTTCTCGTGAATGTTAGCGTCTATACGCTGTTCCATCGTGGCGCCGAGCTCGGCGGGTTTGTCGGTGGGGTTGTTGCGCCCCATGCGGAGCACGAGCATTAAAGCGTTCTAATCGGGCTGATCTTCGTTGATCCGTAGCTTTAGCTCTCCGTTGTTCTCTCTTGTAATCGAACGATAAAAGCAGCTTTGCCTGCCTGTATGACAGGCTGTTTCATGCGCTCCGGAGACCTCGACACTGACGAGTAGACAGTCCTGATCACAATCGATGCGGATATCTTTTACGCGCTGAACAAAACCGCTGCTTGCCCCTTTGTGCCAGAGTTCACCGCGGCTGCGCGACCAGTAATGCACCTCTCCGGTTTCGAGAGTTTTGTATAGAGCCTCTTCATTCATCCAGGCCATCATCAGGACTGCGTTGGTCTTTGCGCTGATCGTGATACAGGAGATCAGGCCTTGATCGTTGAAGTGAGGCGTAAAATCCGTGCTTTCTTCGAGTTGTTTTTTATCTATACTCATGTGCCCCTCTTTATTAGCGCTCATTAACGGCGGAATCGAATTTTATCAATCCAGATGCGCTGTTCGTAACTATAGTAGAAATCGGCTGTGCTGTCTCTGGGGTCCGAGAAAGTGCAATATATTTCATTTGCCGCACCGGGATGCACGAAACCGGAATGCCAGAATAGCACATAAGGCGGTTTAATCTTTTCAAAACGGACGGACTGGCCGTTGATTTTTATGTGTTCAAGGCTGCTGTTGTCCATCTTTAGCCGTTCCGGGTTCTGCATGACCCAGCCGAGCGATTCCTCACAAACCCGCTTCGCCAGTTTGAGTTCCTGGTCTACCGCTTGGTGATATTCCGGGTCGTGCGGATCCAGAAACGCCACGAATAATATCCCGCCAACAATAAAGGCTGCGATGACCAGCTTTGTTTTTGATGTGCCTGTCAGCAGTTTTTTAATATTCATTTTTGGTTCACCATACGTTCATAATGCGCCTCAAATGCATCCCATAATGACTCCTCAAGGTGCAGGCCATCGAGGTTCGCGATTTCCTGAAGGCCCGTAGGAGAGGTGACATTGATCTCCGTAATATAGTCGCCGATAACATCGATCCCCGTAAAGACCAGCTTGCGTTCTTTCAGGACCGGAGCGATGGCGGTGCAAATTTCAAGGTCGCGGTCTGTCAGGATCGTTTTCTGTGCGGTTGCGCCTGCGTGTAAATTAGCGCGCGCTTCGCCTTCTGGCGGGATGCGGGTGATTGCACCCGCAGGCTCGCCATCGATCAGGATAATACGTTTGTCGCCCTCCCTGATGGCTGGCAGATATTTCTGGACGATCACCGGCTCACGGTAGAAGAGGGTAAACATCTCCAGCAGCGCATTGAGATTATCGCTATGTTCGTCTATGTGGAAAATCTGCGCACCACCATTACCATAAAGCGGTTTCAGGATCAGGTCTCTGTGCTTTTCTCGGAAAGCGAGAATGCGCTCTTTGTCTGATGTGATCAAGGTCGGCGGCATTAAGTCCGGAAAATGCGTAACGAGAAGCTTTTCCGGTGCGTTGCGCACTTCTGCCGGGTCATTGAGAACCAGTGTTTTCCCGGCGAGATGTTCCAGCATATGCGTGGCCGTGATATAAGCCATGTCGAAGGGCGGGTCCTGACGCATCAGGATGATATCTACATCTTTCGCCAGATCGAGATTTTCGGGCTCGCCCAGCGTGAAATGGCGGCCTTGTTCTCTGCGGACGCTCAAAGGGCGCGCGCGTGCAGAGAGCCTGTTTCCCTCAAGGCTTAAGGCCTCCGGCCCATAGTGATAGAGGCTGTAGCCGCGCTTTTGTGCCTCAAGGGCGAGGACAAAAGAGCTGTCCTTATCGATATTGACGGCCTCTATCGGGTCCATCTGAAAGGCGATTCTAAGACTCATATATGATCCCCTTCGTCGAGAATCCTTGCGTTTCGTGGTTTTTTGTACTAATAGACAGCCCTGTGCAAGGCTGCACTGCCACAATAAAGTGGATTGAAACTGTTTCTAAATCAAGCGATGATCGCCGAATGTCCTTTAAAGAGCTGGGGTTAAGCCCTGAAATTCTAAAAGCCGTAGAAGAGTGCGGCTATAGTGAGCCGACCCCGATACAGGCGCAGGCCATTCCTGTAATCCTGATGGGGCGGGACGTTGTCGGGCTGGCGCAGACCGGAACGGGTAAGACGGCGGGCTTTACGCTCCCAATGATAGAAATTCTGGCTGGGGGGCGGGCCAAGGCAAGGATGCCCCGTTCGCTGATCCTGACACCGACGCGGGAGCTTGCAGCGCAAATTGCCGAGAATTTTGACATGTATGGGAAACACCACAAACTGACCAAGGCGTTGCTGGTTGGCGGGGTGTCCATGGAAGAGCAGGTTAAGAAGTTGGACCGGGGCGTCGACGTGCTAATCGCAACGCCAGGGCGAATGCTGGATTTATTCGAACGCGGCAAGATACTGATGACCGATATCAAAATTCTGGTCATTGATGAAGCTGACCGTATGCTGGATATGGGCTTTATTCCGGATATCAAGAAGATCGTTTCGCTCTTGTCGCCGCTGCGTCAGACGCTTTTATTTTCTGCGACCATGTCGCCTGAGATCCGTAAGCTGACGGAGCGTTTCCTAAGCAATCCGAAGGAGATCACTGTAGCGCGTCAGGGGACGGCGTCTGCCGGAGTTGAGCAATTTCTTGTTGAGGCCTCGCCGCGGGCCAAGCAAGGGGTTCTGGGGCAGATCATAGAGGCTGAGGATGTGCAGAATGCTTTCATTTTTTGTAACAGGAAGCGCGATATTGACGGGCTGACACGCTTTTTACAGGGGAAAGGTTACGCTGCGCGGCCCCTTCATGGTGACATGCCTCAAAGCGCGCGTTCCGAAACGCTGGAGCGTTTTAAGGCAGGCGAGGCGACCTTGCTGGTCTGTAGCGATGTGGCCGCACGCGGGCTGGATGTACAGGGCTTATCTCATGTGTTCAATTATGACGTGCCCTTCAATGCGGAGGATTACGTTCACAGGGTTGGCCGGACGGGGCGCGCAGGGATGAAGGGGCGCGCCTGGACGTTGGCGACGCCTGCCGAGCAGAAATATGTTGAGGCTATTGAACGTCTTACAGGGAAAGCTATTGAGCGGAAAACAGGGGCGTTTTCCGGTATGAAAGCTGGAGCTTCTTCTTCAAGTCAAAAAGAAGAAAAACCTTCTAATATAGTGAAATACAATAAAAAAAGTGACAATAAAGATACCGGTGAAAAAACATCCAAGCGTACCAAGCAAGCCGACCGAGACTCTAGGGATGGGCCTGCCCTCAAGGGATTTGGTGATGAAATGCCTGAATTTTTTAGGAAATAGGCCGGATCGCTCTTGACCCTGCTTCTTATCGGAGGCACTCTCAAAGCTGGTTTCTGTGTTGATTGTACAGGGATGTTTATGTCCCCTTCTTCCGCGATTTTGATGGCTCGTTTTCCCTTTATTCTTTTGCTGGCCTTGCTTTGCGGAAGCACATTTCGTGCCTCTTCCGCGCAGGCGCAGATTTTGACCGGATATGATGCGCCGGATGTGCTGCAAACCTCAGCTGTAGAGCCGCAGCAAGCACCGGTTTCTCAAATTCCTGAAACTCAAGCTATTGTGCCCTCTATTGAACCCTTGGCGGAACCTTCTACAGCGGAGAGTTCCGCTGATTCGCGGACTTCACAAGAGCCGGTCGACTTACAGGCAGACCGTTTAGAGCATGACGAGCAGACGCGTACTGTTACAGCTTCAGGGAATGTCTTTTTGACGCAAGCTGGCCGTATTCTTAGGGCTGACAGCGTTTCTTATAATCTGGCAACGGATGAGGTTAGAGCCTCCGGAAATGTTGTTTTGAACGAGCCAAATGGGGACGTGCATTTCTTCGAAGAAATCCAACTGCACGACAAGATGAAGGATGGCGTTGTCCACCGTCTGAAGAGTTACCTGGTTGATGGTTCCCGCTTTACGGCACGGGAAGGGTGGCGTGAAGGTGGTACGAAAACGACCATGAAAGACGCGACTTATACGCCGTGTGAGCCATGCAAGGAGAACCCGGATAAGCCGCCTGTCTGGCAGCTTCGAGCTTCTGAGGTGACGCATGATGAGGCCGCTAAAACGATTTCTTACCGCAATGCGCGCTTTGAGTTTATGGGCGTTCCATTGGCTTATACGCCTTATTTTTCGCACCCTGATGGGACAATCAAGCGTAAGAGCGGGCTGCTTTCGCCTTCTGCCGGTTATAAGAGCGAGTTGGGACTATTCGTTGAAAATCGCTATTACTGGGCGATTGCACCGGATAAGGACGCGACTTTGGGGCTGGTTCTGATGACGGAAGAGGCCCCGATGGTTACCGGAGAGTGGCGTCAGCGCTGGGATACGGCCTCTATAGAGCTTCAGGGCGGGCTGACTTATTCCGGGCGTCATGACAGCGAATCCGGCGCGGATGTGGAGCAAGATGAGGAGCCGCGCGGTCATATCTTTGCGGAAGGACTTTGGGACATCAACAATAAATGGCGCGCCGGGACGAATGTAGAGTGGGCCTCCGATGACCAGTATATGCGTCAGTATGACTTAACGGATGATGATGTACTGGAAAATGAAATCTATGCTGAGCGTTTTTCCGGGCGTAACTATTCTGTGGTACGGGCTTTGACCTTTCAGGATATCCGGGTACGTGACCGGCAGGGAAACTTCCTCAGTCAGGTGCAGGAAGACCAGCCGGAAGTTCTGCCGGAAATGGTCACAAGCTTTATCGGCGAGCCCGGCGCCATGCCGCTTCTTGGCGGACGTTGGGAGCTGGATGCCTCTTTTTTAGGGCTTCAGAGGAGCGGAGACGACCCTGATATGAGCCGGCTCAGCTTTAATGCGGGCTGGCGCAGGCGGCTTGTTTCGGATTATGGTTTGGTGACAACGGCGGATGTCGATTTGCGTAGCGATTTTTACAATGCACGCGACCGAGCTGTTGCCGCTCCCGGGTCGGGGCGGAGCGCTGATGCGATGGAGGCGCGGTTTTTCCCGCAAATGAATATTCAAAGCGCCTATCCGTTTGTGAAGCCGCTTGAAAGCGGTGCACAGGCCGTTATTGAGCCGGTCGTCTCTTTGACAGCAGCGCCTGATGTCGATGTAACTGATGATATTCCAAATGAAGACAGCCGCGATGTACAGATTGACGCCAGTAATTTGTTCGAACCGAACCGTTTTCCGGGGCTGGACCGGGTTGAGGATGAAAGCCGCGTTACATATGGCCTGCGCTCGGGGGTATACGCAGCTGACGGCAGCCATGGGAATGTTTTTATCGGGCAGAGCTTCCGCTTTGATGATGAGGGCAATCCGTTTCCGGAAGGCTCCGGCCTCAATGACCGGCGCTCTGACGTGGTGGGACAGGTCTCTGCTAATCTGAAAAACCGCTACAATCTGAACTATCGTTTCCAGCTTGACGGAAGCAATTTGACATCGCAACGTCATGAGGTCGATGCCGGGCTGTATCTATCACGCTTTTCACTTAGTTCCCGCTATCTATTCGCCAAGGCGCTCGAGGGGACCGACATTAATGAAAGCCGGGAGCAATTGCAGGCTGACGCAGCTTATTATCTGAGCGAAAGCTGGCGTATGAGAACCGGTGGAACGCAGGATCTCGGCGCGACGCCGGGTCTGCGGAAAGCCTATGTCGGGTTGGATTATCTGGGGCAATGCCTCTCATGGTCGCTGACTGGAGAACGGAACCTGACGGATGATTCCTCCGGGGATAGCAGTACGGAGGTCCTGTTTCGGATCGGTTTGAAGAATCTGGGTGAATTTGAAAGCTCACCCTTGCGTCCGGATAGTGCAAAATAATATCCTGTTCTTTCCGACTTGATAAAGGTCCGGATCTAATCCTTGAAACCGTTGCGGAGGTTTTCAAAAAGCTGTGAGCCTGATTGTCGACTCCAGTATCCATATGTGGTTTGCCCTGTTGTTAACAGGGCTGGCCGTCATATCGTTCGTTCGTGAAAAAGTGCCTGTTGAGGTAACGAGTGTAGCGTTGCTGACGGCATTGCTCCTGTTTGGTCAAATTTTTCCTCTGGAGGATGCGAATGGCCGTAACCAGTTGAATGCCGACCATTTGCTTGCGGGCTTTGCCAATCCATCTCTGATTGCAGTACTGGCGTTGCTGGTTATGGGGCAGGGTATGATCCAGTCGGATGCATTGCGTGTGATTGCGAATGCGTTTATGGTTCGGGACCGCCGGCTGGCCTGGCTTTCAATGATTGCCATTTTACTGTTTGTCTGTGTTGTCAGCGCCTTTATGAACAACACGCCTCTGGTTGTGATTACAATTCCACTCGTGCAGGCCATGGCTCATGCCGTCGGGCTTTCTCATAGCCGCATCATGATCCCGCTTAGCTACGTCGCTATTTTGGGGGGGATGACAACTCTTATCGGTTCCTCAACGAACCTGCTTGTTTCCAGCGCCATGAGAGAGTTGGGTTACGCGCCGCTGGGCTTTTTTGATTTTATCGTGCCGGGGTCGATTCTGGCGGCGGCTGGTTTCGTTTATGTAATTTTGATCGCGCCGCGCCTGCTTCCCGACCGGGCGAATATGGCCCGCGACTTGACGGGTGGGCAGAAAGAATTTATCGCCGAGCTTGACGTAGCCAAGGGTAGCAAGCTTGTCGGTATGGAGTGTGTAGAGGGGCGTTTTGCGACGCTGGGTGATCTGAACGTTAAGCTCATCCAGCGTGGCGGGCATTTGATTTTACCACCGTTTGAGGGGTATGTCATTGAATCCGGCGACATATTAATTGTTGCCGCAACACGGGAAACTTTGACGGATCTTCTTTCTAAATATCCCGGCTTTCTGCTCTCAGAAGAAGAGGCCGCTATGGTCGAGCGCCAGCAGAACGAAGATGGAGATGAGGCCGGGCCTTTGTCTGAGACGAAAACAGCAGAAACACGCGTTTTGGCTGAGATTATGATTACGCCTGCTTCTCGCTTGATTGATATGTCTGTCGAGCACATAGGCTTTCACAAACAGTTTGGGGCGGTTGTTTTAGGTATTCAGCGCCGGGCTAAGGTCGTCCGGCGGCGCTTTGGGCGTATTCGGCTTGAGGCAGGGGATGTGCTCCTTATTGCAGGTAAGCTGGATGTCGTCGATTCCTTGCGGGATAGCTCTGATTTTATTGTGCTCTCTGGGTCGAAGCGTGATTTGCCCGTTCCCGGCAAGGCGCCGATCGCGTTGGGTGTTTTTCTGACAATGATCGGGTTGGCAGCAGCAGGCGTGATGTCTATTCCTGTGGCAGCGATTACAGGGTCCGTGATGATGATTGCAACCGGCTGTCTAAATATTCGGCAGGCGACCCGTTCCATAGACCGGAAAATTTTCCTTCTTGTAGGCTCTATGCTGGCGCTTGGGACGGCGCTTCAGGCCTCCGGCGGCGCACGCTTTATCGCCGAACAGATATTGGGGCTGCCTTTCGTTGATACGCCGCTGATGATGCTGGCCGTCCTGTTTTTACTCGTTGCCGCAACAACGAACATCCTCAGTAATAATGCCTGCGCAATCCTTTTTACACCGATTGCGATGAATCTGGCGGGGAACGTGCAGGTCGATCCGGGGCTTGGCGTTGATATTTCCTTCCTGTTTGCTATTACGGTTGTGTTTGCGGCGAACTGTTCGTTCGCCTCGCCTATCGGTTACCAAACGAACTTGCTGGTGATGGGGCCGGGGCACTACAGATTCCGGGACTTTATCAGGGCAGGCGTGCCCTTGGTCGGGGTGTTGTGGGTAACCTATATTCTTATCCTTAAATATTATTTCGGCCTTTAAGGGCCGCATGGCTATTGAGAAAAACGATGAGTCTGGCTTATTACAATCCTCAGGAGCGTTATAGGAAAAGAGCGGCAGAACGCATTGCAGGCTTTGCCGTGGTCTTTTGTGTATTAGGGCTTTCGGTGGGGCTTGGCTTTTGGTTTGGGAAAGAGAACGCGGCGCAAGAAAATAGCGCAATGCACCACAAGGTTACAGACCTTGAGGAACGGCTGGAGCAGGCAAACAGCGCTTTAACCGAGTTGCGTGCACGGGAAAAAACAGCTACGGCCCGCCTTGAGCGCCTCCAAAGAACTATGCAGGAAACAGTGCCGGAGGGGCCGGTCGAAGATCTTCTGGCGCTGGTGCGCAAACAGCTTGAGGAGGGGCGTGATCCGGAGCGTCTGGCTTTTCTGATCCGTTCGGCCCGTCCGCCGCGCAACTGTGTGGAGCCTCAGACTGTACGTTTTGTTGTATCAACGCCCGCTTACAAGGGGCCGGATAGCGCTGTAACTGTTGCCGATGGGACACTCACGATTAAAGCGTCCGGCGCATCGGCACGCAATGAGAAGGGGCAGGCGGAGGCCTGGTATGACCCCTCAAAGGAGGTAACTCTTGAGTTTCTCAGAGCAGGCGGAGAAAAGGATACCAAGAAAGGCGGAATGCCTCTCCAGCACTCAATGGTCGTAGACGGACGTGAATACCGCTTTACCGTTTCCGAAGGGGCCCGTTCTTTTGCAAAGGTTACATTTGACAGTTGCGACTATCCGTAAAATTTTTAGATATCAAGGGGCCGGTTTTTTCTCAGCCATAGGCAGGAGTGGGCTGAGAATTTGCTCTAGTGTGACTTGCGTATGAATATTCAGGGCAACCGGATGCGCATTCAAGATATCCGGGTTGCGCCCTTTTGTGTTCAGTGTGATGTCAAGAGGGCCATCTACTGGACCTTTAAGCGTAATATCCAGCAGATCATAGTGATAGTTTTCAAGGGCAAGCTTCATAGTTTCGACCTCAAAGGGATCCCCTTGCAGAAAACCCATAGTCTCATTATAGGCAAGTTTGATTGTGCCGGGGCCGTTATTAAACAGCCGGGCGTGTTCGATAATTGGTTTTCCATTTGAATTCGTTATCAGTGCTGAGCCATCCAGCGTGCCTTGCCCGCTGATAGCTTTTAAGTCGAGTGCCTTGAGCAAGGACTCTAGCTTAAGGCTTTTGAGAGAGATGAGTTGCTTTTTCTCGTCCCCGGAGGCTTCGAACTGACCACCGAAAAATGCGGCGTTTAAGGCTTTGATCTTTGGTGTGGCGCTGTTAAGTGTGGTTTCAAGGGTACAGTTTTGTTCAATGGTTCGTTTAAGAGGTAAGCGGCAGGAGAGCGTTTCATTTTTGCTCGAAGAAAGCGTTTCAGGATCATCGATCAGAATCTGACCGTTTATATTCTCGGCAGGCAGAAATCCGGCTTTAGCTTTGAAATTGCGTAAATCTGCTTTGATAAGGCCGGCGGTTTGATCCGGGGTGCGGGAAAAGGTCCCTGAAAGGGTCATGCGACCGTCTTGAAAGGTATCTTGACCTTTTCCTGCGTTGATAGAGATAGGGGATGATGTAAAATCTCCGGATATGTTTCCTGATTTATCTTTTTTTATTTTTCCTTTTATATCAATGAAGTTCTCTGCGTTTTTTATGTAGTATATCCATTCACCTTCTTGTGCACGAAACTCGATATTGACATCTTTTAAGGGATCAAAAGTGTAAAGCGCGGCGCGGTCCACAAGGAGCCGATTTTGCGCTTCAAGATAATCAAACAGGGCGGAAAGCTGTTGAGCGTAGAGGCTGCCGGAGACATCTATTTTTGGACCAGGCCCATGAATATTCAAGGCAATCTCAAGCCCCTCTATACCGGTCGATTTTGCGCCGACATAGATGTTAAAGGATTCGAGAGTGCCCTCTACCGTAGCGGCGGCGCTGTGCCATGGGGTCCCCATGAGGCTGAGGCCGCCTGCCTGCACGTCGCTCATGAAGCGGAGTTGATCCGTCGGTGAACCGCTGAGTGTAATGCTCCCGCTCATTCGGCTCGCTTTTGCGTAAGGGAGCTCCAGTTTGCTTTCAAGAATTTCAAGCCGGCTGCGCCATTGGCCTGTCTTATCGACATAGCCGCTGAGTGCAGCTTCATAGCTGAGTTGCCTCTGGGCGCTCTTAAGGTGCCCCTCAAAGACGATATTGCCGCCTTTGGGAGAGGCCTGCAGGTCATATTGGATCGAAATGCCTCCCATTTCAGGGGTCAGAAAAGATAGGGAGGCATTTTCAATCCGCAGGCGGGCGGCAGGAAAGTCCGTATATGAAAGCGGGAAGTGTTTCAGAGGCCAGCCCGGTACGGATAGATTTTTCCCGAAGGGGCCGCTTTCACCGGTCAGGCTTAGTCCGTTAATAGTGATAGAAGAGGGTTTGCGCTTCAGGAGTGCGCGCAGCCAGCCATACTCAATTGTTAAGGATTTGATTTCATTCAATCCTTGCGGGTCGAGTGGAATAGATTCATAGCGGGCTGTCCCGCCCTTAACAGTTGGCTTCGGGAGTGTAAAGCTCGAAAAGCCAAGGCTACGTAGGGCAGTATCCG